>CAVIGE010000013.1:0-42703 GCA_963642325.1 Prevotella sp. CAG:279 | reverse complement strand
AGCGTCCGTTCGCCAACAAAAAAGCCCCCACCTCCACAGCGTCCGTTCGCCACCAAAAAAGCTCCACCTCCACAGCGTCCGTTTGCCAACATACCAAAAAAGCAGCGTCCTTCCAACCTCAATACTTTGATTCACAACATCCGTTCATCAGCACAAAAAAAGCAGGTAGCTCCGCACCGCCCCCTGCTGATCTTTGACATTCAGAATTATTATTTCATATTAGCAAACCGTTCCACAGCCTTGGTAAAGCTCTCAATCGTCTTATCCGGATCCCCGTGCTCAATTCCATCCCGGACACAATGCTGGATATGCCCCTCCAAAACAACCTGCCCCACCTTATGCAAGGCCGACTTCGCCGCATTAATCTGAGAAAGAATATCCTCACAGGGAATATCCTCATCCACCATCCTGTCAATAGCCTGTACCTGTCCAACAATCTTCTTCAGTCTTCTGTGAAGATTATCCGCATCCATACACTGCTTCATCTTACTGCCGTTACCTCCATTATGCAAAGTTCATTTCATCTATCATTTTAAAGACCCCTAACTTCCTTGTCAAGTTTTTCTCACTCATAACTATTTTTTATCAAAATCCAAAAAAGAAACCGGAACAGGTTTCCCCACTCCGGTTTCTTCCATATATTATTTCCGATTCATCATGCTTTATTAACAGATCCGAAAAGCTCCATTTTCTCTTTAACTGTAGCTTTGATTGCTTCAGTTCCAGGTGCAAGGAGTTTACGTGGATCGTATCCTTTACCCTGCTGATCTTTCCCTTCCTCGATGTATTTACGGGTAGCTTCTGCGAAGGAAAGCTGACACTCTGTATTTACATTGATCTTGGAAACACCAAGGCTGATCGCTTTCTTGATCATGTCTGCCGGGATACCTGTACCACCGTGAAGAACAAGCGGCATATCTCCTGTCAGCTGCTGAATAGCGTCAAGTGTCTCAAAGCTTAAGCCTTTCCAGTTCTCCGGGTATTTGCCATGGATGTTACCGATACCTGCTGCAAGGAAGTTGATTCCAAGATCTGCAACCATCTTGCATTCCTTAGGATCTGCACACTCGCCCATACCAACAACACCGTCTTCCTCGCCACCGATGGAACCAACCTCTGCCTCAAGAGACATGTTGTGCTCAGCAACGATCTTAACCAGTTCTTTAGTCTTGGCTACGTTCTCCTCGATCGGATAGTGAGATCCGTCGAACATAATGGAAGAGAAACCAGCCTCAACACATTTCAGGCATCCTTCGTAGCTGCCGTGGTCAAGATGAAGGGCAACCGGAACAGTGATGTTCAGCTCTTCCATCATACCGTTAACCATACCTACAACAGTCTTGTAACCTGTCATATATTTACCGGCACCCTCGGAAACACCAAGGATTACAGGAGAGTTAAGCTCCTGAGCAGTCTGAAGGATAGCCTTTGTCCACTCAAGGTTGTTGATGTTGAACTGACCAACTGCATAATGGCCTGCTTTTGCTTTTTTCAGCATTTCTGTTGCGTTTACTAACATGATAAAATCCTCCTAACCTGTTTTGGGATACGAAAAAACCGTGTCCTTTATATCCAACCGTACTCATAATAGCAGATTTTTTTTGGTAAGTCCAGTGTTTTGCCAAAAATGGTGAGCCTGCGTGATTTTTTGCGAAAAAAATTGTAAAAAAGCTCAGAAAAAGGTTGCATTTTGATGGATAGCTATGTATAATGGACTTCGTTGGTTACGGATGGATTCCCGAGTGGCCAAAGGGGGCAGACTGTAAATCTGTTGGCACCGCCTTCGAAGGTTCGAATCCTTCTCCATCCATTGGATTTAGCTCTTACATCTTTATGATGTAGGAGCTGTTTTTTGTGCAAAAAGGAAAACCGCAAAGGGGCACAAGGCCGCGCCCCTCTGCACACCCCTGGGCCTTTTTTAAGGAGTGCCTGGTTGTGGATGAGGGAAGGGTATTGACTTGTGTCTGTATGCTTCGGTTTTGGATGCGAAATGCTGTGCCGAGTTGGTTCCTGTATGCTTCGGTGTTGGATGTGGATCGCTGTGCCGATACAGCCACACTTCCACATAGAAAAAGACAGCCACCCCGGAAGCACCGGGACAGCTGCCTTTCCATCACACATCATACATAGGAAATCGAAACATCGAAAAAAATTTATTTATTAACTCTGTTAACTGTATTGCCAGCAAGAAAAGCCTTGATATTATCAACCGTAATATCCATGATTCTTTGTCTGGAAGCCTGCGCAGCCCAGGAAATATGCGGAGTAATGATGCAGTTCTTAGCCTTAAGAAGCGGGTTATCCCCCTTGATCGGCTCAGTGGAAACAACATCAAGACCGGCAGCATAAACCTTGCCGCTGTTAAGAGCATCCGCAAGATCCTGCTCAACAACCAGCTGTCCACGGCTGTTGTTGATAAGGATAACTCCATCCTTCATCTTTGCAATATTCTCTTTGTTGATGATTCCCTCCGTCTCCGGGAAAAGCGGGCAGTGAAGGAAGATCACATCAGACTGTGCGAACAGCTCATCAAGAGAAACATACTCGGCAAGCTTTGCACCAGCCTCACTCTGGTATGCATCATAGGCAAGAACCTTCATGTCCAGGGCATTAAGAAGCTTTGCGGTAGCCTGTCCGATTCTTCCAAGGCCAATAATGCCGGCAGTTTTTCCATAAAGCTCGATCATCGGATAATCCCAGTAGCACCAGTCAGCATTATTCTCCCATTTTCCAGCCTTAACCGTCTCATCATGATGTCCATAGTGAGAACAGATTTCAAGAAGAAGGCCAAGGGCATACTGACCAACGATCTGTGTGCCATAAGTCGGAACATTCACAACCGGGATATTTTTCTCCTTTGCATAATTGTAATCAACCACATTATAGCCGGTAGCCAGAACAGCGATCAGCTTCATATTCGGGCATTTATCAATAGTCTCTTTAGAGATCGGAGTTTTATTCATGATAACGATCTCAGCATCACCGATACGTTCCGCGATCAGCGGAGACTCCTCATAGGAAGTTCTGTCATAAACAGTAACCTCTCCAAGCTCTTTTAATGCATCCCAGCTTAAATCTCCAGGATTCTCTGTGTAGCCATCCAATACAACAATCTTCATATTCGTACTCACCTTTCTTTTAAAAAATTTTTGTGGTATGTATGATTATAGCATTTTTATAAATTACTGCCTCAAGTTCAGCTGCTCACGAATTCAGCTTTTCATTCAGGGCCTTCATATCATTAAGTTCACGGATATACAGATCCTGTGCAAGCTCAAGGCTTACCTCGATAAAACGGATCCTCTGTCCGGGACGAGCCTGGGCGATCTTTGTAAAATCTGCCGTGATCACCGTGCCGATCTTCGGATAGCCTCCCGTACTCTGACGGTCAGCCAGCATGATGATCGGCTGTCCGTTTAACGGGACCTGGATCGAACCCATGGAAATACCATCTGTATTGATATTACCATCACCGGCATGCTCAACCGGCTCCCTCTCGATACGGCATCCCATACGGTCAAATTCATTGGTGATCCTGCCGCTGTACCAGAAAAATTTACGGATACCATCCTCTGTAAATTCATTTTCCTGCGGTCCGAGAACAACCCTCAAAACCACTTCATCAGAAGAAAATATCTCTGCCGGAACATGGCGAAGCTCCATGTTCGGAAGCTCTGTCTTCGGTGCACTAAACTCAATCGTGTCACCCTTTTCCAGCTTTCTTCCCTCTACACCGCCAATGTGGTTTCTAAGCAGCGTGGACTTGCTCCCCATCACAAGCGGAATATCCAGTCCACCCGCAAAAGCGATATATCCGCGGCTGCCGTTTCTGGCACCTGCAAACATCAGCTTCTGGCCTTTCTTTACAAGGACGGCCCTGTACATCGGGAAAGGCTGTCCGTCCAGCATCGGCGTCAGGTCTCCACCTGTCACTGCGATGATATTGTCACTGGTAAATGTAAGCGTTGGTCCGATGAAGGTCATCTCCAGCGCACCTTCTGTCATCTCATTTCCAACCAGCAGATTGGCAATGTGGAAGGAATGCGGATCCATAGCTCCGGAGGTCGATACACCAAACGCCTGGTTTCCGAATCTGCCTTCGTCCTGAACGGTTGTCAGGATTCCTCCGTTTTCAACTGTTATTCCCATATCATGTCCTCCGTTCTCAACCATTATCCTGCGGTGTGTAGGTTTTTACCTTGTAAGTACCATTTTCCACATCTCTCCGGATCAGGTCATATTCTGCTTTTGTAACAGGAACATGCTTTACCCAGTCACCTGCACGTACAAGGAACGGATCTTCCTTTGCAAAATTGCAGATATCAAGCGGTGTGCTTCCGATGATATTCCATCCGCAGGGCTGCTCAAACGGAATAAAATCAGACAGTGCCAGCTGGACTACAATGGATCTTGCCGGAATCTTAACCCGCGGAGAAGTTCTTCTCTTAAAGCTGAAGGGTTCCTCAAATCTTGCCATGTATGGATGTCCTGGTGCAAAACCAAGCATGTATACATAGTACTCGTGCTGGGAATGTTTACGGATGATCTCCTCCGTAGTACTGTTCTCAAGCTCTGCACAGTACTCAAGATCCGGTCCTGTCTCACCACCGTAATAAACCGGGATCTCTTTTACAACCTTCTTTTTTGTTGTGGAAACTTCGTGCATGTCTGCAATTCTTTTCTGCAGTTCTTCTACAAGTGCTCCGTAGCGGATCACTTCCGGGCGGTAATGCACGATCAGGGCACAGTATGTAGGAACCGTTTCCACCATACCCTCTATAGGAGATTCTTTTAATTTTTCGTCCAGCGCACGGACCTTTGCGTTGACCTCAAGACTGATCACGCTGCCGAATTCAACGGAAACTGCTCTGTCTCCTGCGATCAGGAACTTCACATCCATTCAGATATACCTCCGTTCTTTATTTGACAAAAAGGCCCGTCATACGTGGTGACAGACCTTCCTGCATGTATCATTTATTCGGTTAGTCTACAAATTCAAATCCAACTTTTTCAAGAGCTGCATCAACCCATGGACGCGGCCACTCACCACGTGTCAGGATTCCCTCAAGCTGTTTCTCCTCACCTGCATGGTAATTTCTTGCGATCTCTGCAAGCTCAGCGGTGTGCTCATCCGGTCTGATTGCCAGAAGTCCGTCAGAATCTCCGACAATGATATCACCAGGATTGATCACGATTCCTGCGAAGGATACCGGGAAGTTCATCTCTCCCGGGCCGTTTTTGTATGGTCCGTTCGGTGTGATGCCCTTTGCATATACCGGGAAATCCATCTGGCTTAATGTGTAGCTGTCACGGACACATCCATCGATAATAATTCCTGCGATCCCTCTGGATTTCGCATAGTTGCTCATGATCTCACCACAAAGTGACCTGCTCATGCTTCCCTTGTTTGCAAGAACAATAACGTCTCCTGGCTGAGCCATATCCAGGGCCTTGTGGAACAGAAGGTTATCTCCTGCCGGTGCATTTACCGTAAAGGCGGTTCCCAGAAGTCTTGCCTTCGGGTTCAGCGGGAAAATGCTGGAATCTACAGCGGCAATTCTGCCACAGTTATCATCGATATTTGCTACCGGGATACCACGGAATGCTTCTACTAATTCTTTTGACGGTCTTTCAAAGTTTCGTCTGATTCTACATCCTAATGACATATGAAAACCTCTCTTCTCTTGATCTTCTTTTTGTGTTGTATTTATCATATCATACAAGCTTACTATTGAATAACGAATAATTTCTCTGTATAATATAGATAATTTTTATATTATTATGAAATTTATCCAAACACGGAGGATTTCGCCCTCTTTATCCCATCCTTGCAGACAGTACAGAAGAAAAGGAGCCGATCATATGAATCTTGCTGAAATTGAAACCTTTCTCACCATTGTAAATACCAAGAGCATTACCCGCACAGCGGATCTTCTTTTCCTTTCCCAGCCTACGGTGAGCCACAGGCTTACTTCCCTGGAGAATGAGCTGGGCTTTCCCCTTGTGATCCGCCAAAAGGGACACAAGCAGGTGGAGCTTACGGCCAAGGGAACGGATTTTATCATCCTCGCTGAACGCTGGATGTCCCTCTGGAAGGAGACGATGGAGCTGCAGCGCAACCAGGATTCCCTGCTGCTTACCATCGGATGTACCGACAGTCTGAATGTGGCGGTTTTTGCACCACTGTATGACAGGATCTTAAATGAGCAGACCAAGCTGGATCTGAACATTGAATCCCATCATTCCTCAGAGCTCTACGGACTTCTCGGAGAACACAGCATTGATATCGGATTTGTCTACCACAAATTACATTACAAGAACATCATAACAGAAAAGATCTTCGAGGAAAAGCTTTATCTTGTACAGTCAGACCAGCCGACTATTCCGGCACCTTCTGTACATACCGATGAGCTTGATCCTTCCCTGGAGCTGTTTTTAAGCTGGGATGACAATTATCAGATCTGGCACGACCGCTGGCTTTCCACCTCCAGGCCCCACATTGCGGCAGATACCATCACGCTTCTGGATCTCCTCTGGAAAAAGCCCGGAAACTGGATGGTCGCACCCAAGTCTGTGATCCTGGAGCTTTCCCATTACCGGCCGCTTTTTATCAGCGAGCTGAAAAATACGCCGCCAAACCGTGTGTGCTATAAGATCAAGCATAAATATCCGAAATCCACAAGCAAACGGGCAGTAGAATTTTTCGAAAATGCTCTGGATGAATTTCTTTCGGAGCCTTCCCCGTCTTTCCCGATCGGGCAGGTATGGGAAAAACAGAAATAAAAAAACGGCAAGCATAAGTCTATTTGAAACATCCTTAAGCTTTACCGTTTCTTCTTATATATATTGTACCAGGATTTTTATCCACCGCCTCTCGCCACAAAAAGCGGTGGATATTTTTTTATTTACTTATTTGTTTTTCAGCTCTTCCACTGCTTTTTTGATTCTTGCGCATGCTTCCTTTAGATCCTCATAGCTGCATGCGTAGGAGATTCTTAAATATCCCTCACCTTCGGAACCGAATGCGGAACCAGGTACCAGGGCGATCTTTGCATTCTCAAGAAGATACTCTGCCACCTCCATGGATGTCATTCCAAGACTCTTGATATTTACAAAGATGTAGAAGGCACCATGCGGGTTGTTGCAGCTGATCCCGTCGATCTCGTTCAGAGCTTTTACCACATAATCTTTTCTTCTCTGATACTCTTTTCTCATTGCCTCAACGTCATCCGCACAGTCAGTTAAGGCTGTGATCGCTGCCTCCTGTACAAAGGAGGATGCGCAGGTAACGGTATACTGATGAACTCGTACGCAGGCCTGGATGATTCCAACCGGTGCGCACATGTATCCAAGTCTCCAGCCTGTCATGGAATAAGCCTTGGAAAAGCCTCCTAATGTGATGGTACGCTCTTTCATTCCAGGAAGGGAGGCAATGCTCACATGCTCAGTTCCATCATATACAAGCTGGCTGTAAATTTCATCTGCGATCACAAGAAGATCATGTTTGATGGCGATCTCGCTTAATTTTTCAAGTGTTTCCCTGGAGAATACACCACCGGTCGGATTGCTCGGGTTTACAACTACGATCATCTTTGTCTTGTCTGTGATCTTGGCCTCCATCTCTTCAAAGTCGATCTGGTAATCATTCTCTTCCTTCAGGCTGTAGGTTACAGGAACTGCACCAAGAGCGGACGGAACGTGGATGTAGTTGAGCCATACCGGGTTTGGAACCAGGATCTCATCGCCAGGATCCAGAAAAGCGTCCATGGATGCAAAGGTTGCTTCTCCAACACCTACCGTTACAAGAACCTCAGCTGCCTCATAATCTGTACCATGGTTCTCGTTCTCCCATTTTGCGATAGCTTCTCTCAGTTTCGGGATACCATAGTTGGATGTGTAAAATACATGCCCTGCTGCAAGGCTCTCATTGGCAGCTTTTTTGATCTTCTCCGGTGTATCAAAATCCGGGCGGCCGATCTCCAGATGAATGATCTTCTCTCCTGCCTGCTGCATTTTGTTTGCTTTTTCCATTACTGCACGGATACCGGAAAAAGGAAGGCATTCCATTCTTTTCGCTGTCTTGTATTCCATATTCATTTCCTCCTGAACCCTTTTATTTTTCTGCGGATATTCCGCTGTTTTTACTTTATTTAATATTTAAGCGTATAGCCGATGTCTCAACTATACGCTCAAATGGTAGCATTGTAATAATATTAAGTCAATTCAATAATTTGTATGTATAATATTAAGACTTTTTATATTTGCTTATGCATTATACTTGTTTACGTCAAGCTCATTCTCTTTCTTGTTAACGATAACGTTGACTGTTGCATCACCGATTACGTTAAGCGGAAGAAGTGCCATCTCAACCGGACGGTTGATCGCTACAACCAGTGCATATGCGATCATGCAGAGGTCAGATGTCCATCCCATACCGGAAAGGATTGTTACGATCAGGGTTGTACCTGCGATCGGGATAGCCGGGCAGCCCATTGCCGCACAGATGGAAAGGAATGCGACTACAACAAGATTTGCAGGTGTGATGTCGATTCCGGATGCTGTTGCGATAAAGGTCACTGCGAACATGTGCATAACAGTTGTACCATTCATGTTGATGGTCATACCTGTAGGAAGTACGAAGCTTGTGATCTCCTGGGAGCATCCCAGTTCGTCCAGACATGTTCTGGTATTCAGTGGAAGGCATGCTGCGGAAGAGTTTGTGGAGAATCCGAATACACCGACCTTTGCGATCTTCTTAAGGAATTTCATCGGGCTTAAGCCTGTTGTAAGGCCAATACCGATCGGATAGATCGTTACTACAAGCACAAACAGTGTGAGCATTGCACCAACGATGTAAGCTGCAGCAGGTGCCAGGTATTCTGCTCCGTAGATAGCGAAGGTACGGGAGATCAGGCAGAAGATTGCTACAGGACCAACCTTGTTGATCAGGAATGTCAGATACAGGTTGATGATGTCACTTAAGTTCTCAAGTACGCTTTTCAGCGGGTTCATTTTCTCGCCAAGTGCATTCATGCAAAGTCCAAGAACGATAGCTACCACAACTACTGCAAGGATGCTGTTGTTGCTGCTGAATGCGGTTCCGATGTTGGACGGAACTGCGGTTACGATTGTTGCAAGTGGGTTAAACTGATCCAGTGTAGCTGCTTCTGTAACTGCCTCAGACGGAAGTGTTACGTTAAAGAAGCCAGCAGATTTCATTGCAAATGCAACGATACCACCGATCAGTGCACCTACTACATAAAAGCAGAAGAAACCGATGAGTGTACGTCCTGCGATCCTTCCAAGCTTGGATGAGCTGGAGATACTGCACATTGCAAGACTTAAGGAAACAAGTACCAGCGGTACGATCGCCATCTGTAAGCCTCGCATGAACAGCTGACCAATAATATAGAAGAGACCCAGTGAATGGAATCCCTGATCTGCTGTGATATCCTGGAACAGGAGCGCATTGATCACATTCCATGTGCTCTCAGACATCTGCTGCTTCAGGAGCATAAATCCGAGACCTACGATCAGTCCGCCAAACAGAGCGATCATCATGTTTCTTACAATACTGCTTTGTTTTTTTTCTTTTGCCATAATTATCCACCCTTTCCTTTCTTTATCCTAAAAAAGTACACATTTTTGTATAAAAAGAGCCGGACAAATCATCGCAGTAATCCCTTGTGTTAAATCTCCTTTGATTTATCCGGCATTCTATCTCTCATATGAATGTACTTTATTTAGTTTTTATAAATGTTTGATTTCAATACCTTCCTCTGTGAATTTCTCACGGATCTTCTGTACAAAAGCAAGTGCCTTCGGTCCGTCTCCATGTACACAGAGTGTATCGCCCTTAATATCAAGCTCTTTTCCGTTGATGGATGTGACTTTTCCTTCTTTGATCATTCGCACGCATCTCTCGATGGCAATGTTCTCATCTGTGATCATGGAACCCTCCATCTTTCTCGGTACAAGGGAAAGATCATCCATGTATGCACGGTCTGCAAAGATCTCGGATGCGGTGCGGAGTCCCTTACTCTCAGCAATATCGCCAAGAACCGCTCCTGCGCAGTAGTAAACGATCAGATCCTTGTCATACTCGCAGATCGCCTCGCAGATTGCAGTGGAAATATCCTCGTCATACTGGCAGGCATTTCCCATTGCTCCATGAGGTGCTACATGCTGAAGCTTCATTCCGTAGCTCTTTGTAAATGCAGCCAGTGCCCCGATCTGATATCTGACGTAATTCTTAACTTCATCATGAGAGAGAACCATCTTTCTTCGTCCAAAGCCAAGAAGATCAGGATATCCGGGATGGGCACCAACCATAACGCCACGTTCCTTCGCCATGCGGACTACCTTATCCATTACCATGGGATCGCCTGCATGCCAGCCACATGCCACATTTGCTGTTGTGACATATTTGATGATCTCTTCATCCCCGCCCAGCTTGTATGCGCCGAAGCTCTCACCCATGTCACTGTTTAAATCAATACTGTACATGTTGCTTACCTTCCTTTCTTTCTTTACTTGATAAAAGTATATCATGTTAAACATAAATAATAAAATAAATTATTTGTTCAGAAAATATAAAGCATTTCTATATTTCTTTTGTAATAAATTTCACATTTCTTCTGTCTGTTTTTTGAAAAGTTATTGACAGGAGCGATTATATATGATTAAATAGTCATATGAACAATCAATCATATATTCATATAAATTTCAAGGAGATTTCATATGGAAGAGAAATTAAAAAAGAACTCCATGGAATCTGAGGATTCCTGTGGCTGTGGCTGCGGCTGCGGTCACGACCATCATGATGAACACGAGCATGAACATCATCACGAACATGAACACGATGAGCATGAGCACTGCGGCTGTGGCTGTGAGGATCATGACCATGAGCACGAGCATCACCATGAACATCATCACCACAAGCATGAGCACGATGAGCATGAGCACTGCGGCTGTGGCTGTGAGGATCATGACCATGAGCACGAGCATCACCATGAACATCATCACCACAAGCATGAGCACGATGAGCATGAGCACTGCGGCTGTGGCTGTGAGGATCATGACCATGAGCACGAGCATCATCATGAACACCATCACCACGGGCATGAGCACTGCGGCTGTGGCTGTGAGGATCATGACCATGAGCACGGGCATCACCATGAACATCATCACCACGGGCATGAGCACCATAGTGCATCATCCCCAAAGCAGGTCTATATTCTGGAAAATCTTGGCTGCGCCCACTGCGCTTCCAAGATGGAAGAACAGATCCAGCAGCTTGATGGCGTAGAGAGCGCAACTATCACCTTTGCGACCAAACAGCTTCGCCTGAACGCAGCAGATCCGGATGCCCTGCTTCCGCAGATCCGCAAAATCTGCACCTCCATCGAATCTGAAGTAAAGGTTGTTCCCAGAAATCCAAAACCGGCCATTTCCGCCGATGCCACAACCAAAACTTACCTTCTGGAGAATTTAGGATGTGCTCACTGTGCTTCCAAAATGGAAGAACAGATCGCAAGCCTTGACGGCATCTCAAAAGCCACAATTACCTTTGCAACCAGGCAGCTTCGCGTCACTGCAAAGAACCCGGACCGCTATCTTCCGCAGATCCGTAAAATCTGTACCTCCATCGAATCTGAGATTGTTGTAAAAGAAAAGGATCCGAAACCGAAGGCACAGGCTGCTGCTGCAGAAACACGGACGTCTTCCGGGAAAGGCTTTTCCAGGGAAAAGACCGACCTGATCTGCATCATCATCGGTGCGGTTCTCTTTGTTGCCGGTGAGATCATGGAGCATCAGGGCTTCACAGGTACTGCAACACTTCCGGTATTTGTAGTTGCTTACCTTGCACTTGGCGGCGTGATCGTTGTAAAAGCGGCAAAAAATATCTCCCACGGACAGATATTTGACGAAAACTTCCTGATGAGTGTTGCAACTCTCGCTGCTTTTGCCATCAATGATTCTGCAGAAGCTGTAGGCGTTATGCTCTTCTACCGTATCGGCGAGCTTTTTGAAGAAAAAGCTGTTGAGAGAAGCCGCGGACAGATCATGGATGCCGTAGATCTCCGCCCGGAGGTTGTAAACCTTGTTTCCGGCGATGACATCCAGGTGATCCCATCCGAGGAAGCCCAGGTTGGCGATATCCTTCTGGTCCGTCCTGGCGACCGTATTCCTCTTGATGGTGTGATCATCGAGGGAAGCAGCCGCATCGACACCTCACCGATCACAGGTGAACCGGTACCAGTTGCAGTAAACAAGGGTGATTCGATCACCTCCGGATGCGTAAATACCTCCGGGCAGCTTAAGCTTCGTGTGGAAAAGCCACTGGAGGAGTCCATGGTAACACGTATCCTGGATTCTGTAGAAAATGCAGCTGCAAGCAAGCCGAAGATCGACCGTTTTATTACCAGATTCGCAAAGGTATACACCCCTTGCGTTGTAGGAATCGCAGCTGCAACAGCTCTGATCCCTTCCCTTGTGACCGGAAACTGGTACTACTGGATCTACACAGCCATCACCTTCCTGGTAATGAGCTGCCCCTGTGCCCTTGTACTTAGTATCCCGCTCGCTTTCTTCTCCGGAATCGGCGCAGGCTCCAAAAAAGGTATCCTCTTCAAGGGCGGCCTTTCCATCGAGGGCTTAAGCCACCTTGGTGCTGTAATTATGGATAAAACCGGTACCATCACAGAGGGTAACTTCCAGCTTCAGAAGGTTGTTACCGCCGGTGAATACAGCGAACAGCAGCTCCTCGCCATGTGCGCAGGCTGCGAACAGAACTCCACACATCCGATCGCGAACAGTATCGTAGCTGCCGCAAAGGAACGCGGAATTCCGTTTGAAAAACCACTTTCCCTGGAAGAGATCTCCGGTCACGGAATCGCAGCCGAAATGCCGGAGGGAAAAGTCCTCTGCGGAAACCGTAAACTCATGGATAAATTCGGTGTCACCATCGGAGAATTAAAAGAAGCCACCTACGGTTCTGAAGTATTTATGGCTGTAAACGGAACTTTTGCAGGATATATGCTGATCTCCGATACGATCAAGCCTGACGCAAAAGAAGCCATTGCCTCTCTGAAAAAGCTCGGTCTTCACACGGTTATGCTCACCGGAGACTCCGAGGACAGTGCCAAGGCTGTCGGAAAGGAAGCAGGAATTGACGAGATCTATGCCAAGCTTCTTCCGGAAGATAAGCTGAATACCCTGAAAAAAATCCGCCAGAAGCACGGAACTGTAATGTTTGTCGGTGACGGAATCAACGATGCCCCTGTACTTGCAGGCGCAGACGTAGGTGCCGCCATGGGAAGCGGTGCTGATGCTGCCATCGAGGCCGCTGATGCCGTATTCATGAATTCCAATGTAGATGCGATCCCACAGTCCGTTTCCATTGCCAAAAACACCAACCGTATTGCCTGGCAGAACGTAGTGTTTGCCCTTGTGATCAAGATCGCAGTCATGATCCTGGGTCTTGCCGGACATGCAAACATGTGGATGGCTGTATTCGCCGATACAGGTGTTGCCATGATCTGTGTGCTGAATTCCATCCGTATTCTGTATAAAAAATAAGAATTTGACCGGTGCGGTTTTTTCAGCTACAATAGGAGTTAATATTTGGGAGGATGCGCAAATGAAGAAACCACATATCGATTACCCGATCAATGATGATACGCTTTACAGGCTTGCAGACCTGTTCAAGGTTTTCGGAGACCCAACCAGGATCCGCATCCTGTATGAGCTTTCTGTTGAAGAGCTCTGCGTTCAGGATATTGCTGACAGACTTTCCATGACCCAGAGTGCGATCTCCCATCAGCTCCGTGTGCTGAAGCAGATGTCACTGGTCAAATTCCGCAGAGACGGAAAAACGATTTTCTATTCCCTGGCAGACAGCCACGTGGCAACCATCATGAACCAGGGTCTTGAACATGTAACAGAAGAATAAGAAAACAGCCGGCCTGAACTCTTTATCAGAGAACAGGCCGGCTGTTTTCGATCTGTCGGCTGTCATTCATCCACACTGCTGATCGCATCTACTGTCTTCTCATACTCACAAGCTACCTTCCCAAGCATTTCCGGCAGTCTGGACACATCCGGATTTCCGCCCCTCAGCTCCTCTGTAAGGTCACTGGAAACCTTTAGAAGCTTCGCAAAGCCAAGATTTGCACATACTCCCTTTAACGTATGCGCTGCGCGGAATGCCTCTTCATAATTCTGCTTTTCCAGGGCCTCTGTGAGTGTCTGATAGCTTGGATCCTCCGCAAATTTACGGGCAAATCTCTCAACCAGCATCCTGTTTCCTGCAAAACGCCCAAGCACTTCCTCATAGTTACTCTCAATTTTACTGTAGCACTGTTCAATCGTCATGGTATTTCCCCTTCCTTCTCCAAGGGCATCTGCTGTGATCCCACAGCCATTTCCCGCCCTGTATAGTATTGTTGTAACGCTTCACCCGTTTCGTTACGTGTTATTTATATTTATTTCTATCTCCATGATGGAGTACCATCACTCCGTATGCAGGCATCCGTACATGAAGGATTCCCGCGTCTGCCATATATTCCTCTGTCTCTTCTGTGAAGCCCTCCTTTGAGGAAAGCATCAGCCGCGCAAAAGCAGTCGCTTCCTTACGGCTTACCCCTGTTTTCCAGGCTGTCACATGCACGTCTCTCTCATATTCCTGATTGTTAAGGATCACAATGATCTGCTCATCATCGGAAAAACGTCCATAGCTCAGACCCTGGTAATCATTCCACAAAAACTCCAGGGAACCCTTCGTAAGAAGTGGATATGCCTTGTGTATACAGATCATCCGTTTATGGAAATCAAGCATTTCAAGATCTTCTTTTCCCCAGGGGTAGGTTCTCCGGTTATCCGGATCTGTAAATCCGCAGACACCAGCTTCGTCCCCGTAATATATCGTAGGCGCACCAGGCCAGGTCATCTGGATCACGACAGCTTCCCTCATGATCGCAGGATTGATGTTTGCAGATGCCGCCTCAGCCCCTGCATAGGAAAGTCTTCCTACCCTGTGATTCGTTCTTGTAAGGAACCTGGAATGGTCATGGTTGGAAAGCTCGTTCATCGCACCATAAAGAGCTCCCATATGAAGCGAACGCATATGATGCTTCATAGCCCCTATGAAGGCCCCGCTGTTGCCGTAAAGATCCTCTCTGTATTCATCACTGTGCTTCTCCATTCCGGTAAGGAACCAGGTCACAGGCTCCATAAAAGCATCGTAATTCATCACGGTATCCCATTCATCGCCAAGAAGCCAGCTCTCCGGATTTCCGTAATGCTCAGCCAAGATCACAGCCTCCGGATTTGCTTCCCGTACTATCTTTCGGAATTTCTTCCAGAACCGGTGGTTGAATTCATTACTGTGTCCCAGATCCGCTGCAACATCCAGTCTCCAGCCATCTACATTATAAGGCGGCGAAACCCACTTCCTGCCCACCTCCAGGATCGTCCTGCAAAGCTCCTCGGACTCCTCATAATTCAGCTTGGGCAGCGTGTCATGCGTCCACCAGCCCTCATAGGAAGGATTGTATGGCCACCGGTTCTGATCTTTAAAGCAGAAGAAAGAACGGTAAGGGCTGTCTGCCGAAACATAGGCTCCCGGCTCATAGCCCTCCTGGTTCTCGTAGATCCGCTCCCTGTCCATCCATTTATTAAAAGATCCGCAGTGATTGAATACACCATCCAGGATCACCCGCATGCCTCTTCTGTGGATTTCCTCCACCAGCTCCTGAAACAGCCTGTTGCTGGCCTCCAGATTACGTTTATCCGTCACGCGGCGGATATACTTGGCCGCATGGCTGTTATCCTTGTCTCCGGGACTTAAAAGGCCATCGCAGTCCTCCACGATCCTGCCGATATGGGGATCAATATGGTCATAGTCCTGGCAGTCGTATTTATGGTTGCTGGGTGAAACAAAAACCGGATTCAGGTAGATCACATCCACCCCCAGCTGCTGCAGGTAATCAAGCTTATCCATCACGCCCTTAAGATCACCGCCGTAAAATTCCCGGACGCCCATCACTGCAGGAATTTTTCCCCAGTCATCTACCTTCACAGAAATGTCTCCAATATAGGAATACTCTCCTGTTTCCACATCATTGGACGGATCTCCGTTGTAAAACCGGTCCACATAGATCTGGTACATCACTGCACCCTTCAGCCACTCCGGCACATGATAATCCGGATAGATCTCAAACTCCGTCCTCTCCTCATGCCAGGTGCTGACTCCATTGGTATCATAATAGCAGGTGACAAGTCCTGAATGTATCTCAAAATAATACCGCAGGATCTCCGTCCCCATCGTAACCTGTGCAGTATAGTAATCAAAGCTTCCCGATGTCTTCTCATATTTCATCTCCAGAGCTTCTCCGTCATGAACAAGACAGATATTGTCCACATTATTGCGCTGTGTCCGGAAACGGATCGTGACCGTATCACCGGCCTTTGGTTCCACCGGCATCCGGTAATATTCGGTTCCGTCACTAAACATTGCCTCTTTATTTAATACCGGACTCATATTGAGTATATACCGCATTTTTTTCATGGTCTCCATGCTTTCATGTAACATTCTATTTCCCTCGCTCTGTCTTTAGCACTCATATTATAGCATCACTTTCTGAACTGCTATAGTTATATTATCCTAATTTTTTACATCCTGCAACCAGTGAAGTCCTGGTTTTTCCAATTATTTTTTTGCAGTAAAAAAGACAGCCGGTTAAGCTGCCTTTTTTGGAGAAGGTATTTCTTCTTATGGGGTGTAGCAAAAACTATATAATGTATTGGGGGGTTTTTACGATATATATAGTACCATGTGTCCACCGAAAAGTGTGCACAAAGTTCACAAAATTCGATATGTTTTTTTGTGCACTTTATTCATTAGTTTCTGCTGTTCCGCTTTTTTCCATTGTAAAAAGTGCTTCAAACTCTTCACGGTGCACTTTTTCCTTCTCAAGAAGAAGGGCTGCGCAGCCATGAAGAACCTCCATATGCTCACGGATGAGGCTCTCCGCCTTCTCGTGGCACTCACTTATGATACGGGAGATCTCAGCATCGATCTCTCTTGCCACTTCTTCACTGTAGCCTCTTGTATGTGCCAGGTCGCGGCCGATAAATACCTCATCATCGTCATTTCCGTAGGCAATAAGGCCAATCTTCTCAGACATGCCGTATTTCATGACCATGGAACGGGCTGTCTCTGTTGCACGCTTGATGTCATTGGAAGCTCCGGTTGTGATATCACCAAAAATGATCTCCTCCGCCACACGGCCCCCAAGAAGTGTCGTGATGTCCTCCAGCATCTTATTCTTTGTGTTGAACATCTCATCATTATCCGGCAGCGGCATCGTATAACCTGCCGCTCCCATTCCTGTAGGAATGATGGAAATCGTATAAACCGGGTCCATATGTGGAAGGACGTGGAAAAGGATCGCATGTCCGGCTTCGTGGTATGCTGTGATCTTTTTCTCCTTGTCAGAGATGACCTTACTCTTCTTCTCTGCCCCGATCCCTACTTTAATGAAGGCTGCCTTGATATCCTTCTGCATGATATAAGGACGACCCTCCTTCGCCGCATCAATAGCCGCCTCATTGAGCAGATTCTCAAGATCCGCGCCGGTAAAGCCAGCCGTTGTCTGGGCGATCTGACGCAGATCCACATCATCTCCCAGCGGTTTATCCTTGGCATGTACCATCAGTATCTCTTCTCTTCCCTTGACATCCGGACGGCCAACACCTACCTTACGGTCGAAGCGGCCCGGACGGAGGATCGCCGGATCCAGGATATCCACACGGTTGGTCGCTGCCATTACAATGATTCCTTCATTTACACCGAAACCATCCATCTCAACAAGAAGCTGGTTCAGTGTCTGCTCTCTCTCATCATGGCCGCCGCCCATGCCGGTTCCTCTCTGGCGGGCAACTGCATCGATCTCATCAATAAAAATAATACACGGCGCATGACGCTTGCCTTCCTCAAAAAGATCCCGGACACGGGAAGCACCGACACCGACAAACATCTCCACGAAATCCGATCCGGAAATAGAGAAAAACGGTACGCCGGCTTCTCCTGCAACTGCTTTTGCAAGGAGGGTCTTACCTGTTCCAGGAGGTCCCACAAGGATCACTCCCTTCGGGATCCTGGCTCCGACCTTTGTATATTTCTGTGGGGATTTCAGGAAGTCAACAACCTCCTCAAGATCCTCTTTCTCCTCCTGAAGACCTGCGACATCCTTAAATGTCACCTTCCTGTCATCAGGGGAGGACATTCTGGCCCTGCTTTTTCCGAAGTTCATCATCTTCGCATTGCTTCCGCCGCCACCGGACATCTGACGGTTCATCATCATAAAGAAAAAGATGAGGATCGCCCCTGTCAGCACGACCGGAAGAACGGTTCCGAGCATGGAGCTGTCCCGCGGCACATTGCGGATCGTGGGATCAATGTCATATTTCTCGAGAAGCTCCTCTGCTTCTTTTACATCGGTTACATAGACTGTCTTCTGACCGTCTGAAACAATATTTGCCGTTACATAACCGGTGGGCACTTCTCTGTTCTGGTGGATCACTGCATCTGTTACCTTATCCTCTTTAAGGGCCGTCTCCAGCTGTCCCATTGTATAGCTTTCCTGTGTTGATACCTGGTCATTGAGATAAAGATATCCCGCGATCAGTGCCACAATAAGCAGAAAGTACAGGCCTATCTTCCCTGAATGCTTGCTCACTTGGTTAAATCTCCTTTCAGTCCTAAAGCTCCACTACTCCGATGTAAGGAAGGTTTCTGTATTTCTGGGCATAATCAAGTCCATAACCCACTACAAACTCATCCGGAATGTTGAAGCAGCAATAATCTACCTCTACCTCTGTCACACGTCTCTCCGGCTTGTCAAGAAGCGTACAGAGTCTCACACTTGCCGGGCCTCTTTCCTTCAGGATACGAAGCAGATAGCTTAAGGTCCTCCCGGAATCAATGATATCCTCCACAACCAGAACATCCCTGCCTTCCAGCGGCTGGTCAAGATCCTTGACGATCTTTACAACTCCGCTTGATTTCGTATCATCGCCGTAACTGGACACAGACATGAAATCCAGAGTTACCGGACGTGTGATCCTCTTAGCAAGCTCACACATAAAGAAAACTCCGCCCTTCAGGACACAGATCATGTGTACATCCCTGCCTTCATAATCCCTGTTGATCACATCTGCAACTTCCTGGATACGGGCATCTACCTCTGCTTCACTGAGTAAAACCCTGATTTTTTCGCTCATGCTAAAACTCCTCCTTGGTAATGTAATTCCAACACGCTCCCTGTAGTGGAGGTGATCTTATACTGTTCGTTCATCCGCCCTCCCGGTATCCAGAGGATCTCGCTGCCCAAAGCAACAACCGGAAGCCTGTCTCTAAGCTGTGCCGGGATCTTCTCATCAATAAAGATCCGGTTCAGCTTCTTCCTGCCGCCCTCGCGGTTTACAACAAGAAAATCCCCCTGTCTTCTGGTACGGACGCATGGACTGTCTTTTATTCTATCATAATCAAACCATTTCGTATACTTCTTTTCTTCAATCTTCTGGTTCTTATAAGAAAAAATTTTTGCTTCAAAGGTACCAAACGGGCATTCCAGATTTCCGGGTATCTGAAGCTCCCAGGAAGTCCCTTCCTGATTTTTCTCTCTTTTTTTCCGTACATCCGGATCCAGTTTGCCCTTCTTCTGATCTGCCCTTCCCAGACGGACACCTTCATACTCCCGGACTGCATAAAGCCCCTGCGGAAGCCTTATATAACGGCCAATTCCCTTCCCGGAAAGAGAAAGCACCTGTTCTACATGAAGGGAAGTAAAGTCCTTTCTTTTTCCCGCCAGCTTCCCGAATGCCTCCAGTATTGCATATTCCCGGATGATCTGTTCCTCCCGGAAAAAATCCTCCGCCAGAAGATATCCACCGTTTCTTTCACAGCCGGATAAAAGCTGGCTGCCTTTTTTCCCAAGATAACGGTCTGCCGCTTCCAGGCATCTGGCAGTCTCTGCCATATGTTCCACAGCTCTTGGATTGATCTCCTTCTCCATTGCAGGCAGGACATGATGACGTATCCTGTTTCTGGTATATTCATCCGACAGATTGCTGCTGTCTGTGATATGGGAAATTCCCATCTCTTTCAGATAATTGACAATTTCCCGGCGTTCCAAACATAAAACCGGGCGGATGATCCCGTCTTTGCATGGGCGGATCCCCGCAAGCCCCCGGATCCCGGTCCCTCTGGCCAGGTGATGGAGCATCGTCTCTGCCAGATCGTTCCGGTTATGGGCCAGTGCCACAAGGAACCTTGGCTCACCTTCCGTCTCCTGCCCCTGAAATCCCAGCCTTTTCTTTTCTCTTAGAAAAGCCTGTCTGCGGACGATCCTTCCGGTTTCCTCCTCTCCCAGCTTCCATTTCTTCGCAAGCTCCGGCACCGGATATCGGTATACCTCCAGCGGTATCTCCCATTCTCCGCAGATTTTTTTTACCATGGCTTCGTCCCGGTCCGCCTCTTCTCCGCGGATTCCATGATGGATGTGGACAGCCTCCAAATTGAAGCCCAGCTCCTTTTGGATACTTTTTAAAATATGGAGCATGGCAACAGAATCTGCACCGCCGGATACCCCTGCCACCACCATATCTCCGGTCTCCAGCATATGATTTTCCCTGATATATTCCCTTACACGTCTGATCATTTCTTCTCCTGTACAAAAGCTTCTATTTTTTCCACAAGCCAGCCACAACAACTGTCATATCATCCCTGGCATGGTAATCACTGTATCCAAGAACCCGCTCCAGGATTCCCCGTCCCATCTCCTTTGGTTCCTTTTCCCGGACATCCATGATGATCTCTTTCATCGTTTCCTCCTCCCGCTCTGCAGGAAGTGCGTCCAGGACTCCGTCTGTCATCATGATCAGATAATCTCCATGATAAAGCTTCCTGGATGCCGTATCAAAATCCAGCTGCTGCACAAGCCCTGCTGCCAGACTTTCTGATGCAATGGCTTCCACCCAGTGATCCCTCTTGATAAAGCTAGAGGAAGCTCCTGCCTTGAGAAAATTGCAGATTCCTGTATAAAGATCCACCGCACAGATATCCACTGTGGAAAACATTCCCTCCCTGCCCTTCAAAAGCAGTGCGGAATTCACCATCCTGGCAGCTGTTTCCTGGGAAAGCCCGGATTCCATAAACTGCTCCAGAAGCTCCACAACGATCTCGCTTTCCTTAAAGGCTTCCATTCCAGACCCCATTCCATCGGAAAGGCAGAGAAAAAAACTGCCATCCTCTTCCTGACGGCAGATATAATTGTCTCCGGAAACCTTCTCCTGTTCCCTTGTGAGTCTGGCTACACCATAGAGCATCTGATAGCTCACATCCTCCACAAAATGTACTGTATGGAACTCTCCGTTCACAATACTTCGGCTGCCCTGTTCCGGAACCATGGAATTCCCGCAGATTCTCGACAATATCTGGGATATCTCTACCATGGAAACGCACTGGCCGCTCCTGGCTCTCATATTCAGAAAAACCTGCCGTCTTCCTTCAAGCTTGTCCATGACCCATACATGCCGTATGACCACATGCTTCTTCCGGAAAGCCTTCCTTAAATCCTCATGGAACTGTGGATCTGCAGGCATGATATCATAAAGCTCCTCTGCCATATGCTCCATGATCCTGGATATCTCCGTAAGCTGCTGGGCAACCGCCAGTCTGCTCTCGATCATACGGTTGTCCCACACAAGATTCTGCCGTTCTTCCCGGAATGCTTCCACCATTACCTGAAAATACTGGGCTGATCTTCCACAGACCCCCATCCACTCACCGCGTACCTGGCGGATAGCCTCTTCATCTCCCTCTTCCATGATCCGGATCATATTCTCACTGCTGCGCATGGTGTCTCCGGCACGCTCTCCCCAGCAGATCTCTTTCTGATAGCATCTGGAACACACTGCCGCAGTGGTATCCGAAATGATCTGGTTTCGCTGTCCGCTGCTCAAAAATTCCTTGCGGTACGGCATTCCATAAAAAGTGTCCGCAAGCTTCCGAAGTGACGCTGCATATCTTTCCACCTTTTCCTTCTGGGGATGGCTTTCACCTGGCGGCATGATTTCTTCTTTTTCGTGTGTTTTTCCCGAAAAGACAGTTTTTGCCATGTCCCGGACCATCAGCAGTATGCTGACTACGAGCATGGCAATTATCCATTCCTGCATATTCTCCCCTCCCCCTGATAACCTTCACTGACTGATTATTATAAAGGAGGATTCCTGAAATATCTGTCAAAGCTGCACGAAAACCTGAAGAAATTTTTCGCCAAAATCCGCAGGCTTTATACTATTCCTCTTCCCGGAAAACGATCTCGTTATCCTTTACAAGTCCAAGCTTCTCCCTGGCTGCTTCTTCCACATATTCATCCGTCTCCATATATTCCTTCTCGGCATCAATCTCCTTGGTACGGTCCTCCTCACTTTCGATAGACTTCTCCAGGGAGGCTGCCTTGGAATTATAATAGTCCAGACGGTTCTGAAGTGTTCTGGTCTGCAGCATAAGACTCCCGAGCAGGACCAGGGCGATGACTGCAATTCCCATCATGCCGAGATAATTATATCCGATTTTTTTCTTTTTTTTCCCCTTCTCCGGCCTCTTCAATCTGTCTGCTCCTCTTTTCACTGTTTCTATCTGCATGGTTCCTTTTTTTGAGCTTATACATCCAGATTGTACATCTTCTTCCAGAAAATATCAACCAGTTTGCTGTCTTTTTCTTCAGCGAAACAGCCTTTTTAAAAGGGATTCTTCTTTTTTACCTTTTTTTCTTCCAGGATAGACGAGGCTGTCGATCCTTCCTTCCAGACTGATCTCACCCTTCTCCAGGTCAAGGTGCTTTACATGGAGTTCCTCACCCTTTACAGCCAGCCGTCCTTCCTCCGTCTTAAGCAGTATCTCTTTTTCGTCAAAGGAGATCACCTCACGGATCCCTGTGATAATGCCGCCTTTCTGCCGTTCCAGCATCAGTCTGTGAAGTGACGCAGATTTCCTCTCGTCCAACTTTCGTCCTCCCAGCACGAATTCTCTTTTATTTTATGAAAAGTCCCGCCAGAATAGACCCTTCTGCCACCCAGCATTCCGCGGTCATCAGATGTAGCGGAACATGCTCTCCACTTCATCCTTTTTTACAGTGTCCCTGACCTCCAGGACTTCTACCTTTACATTCCGGCTTCCAAACTGGATCTCAACCGTATCACCAGTCTTTACCTGTACAGATGCTTTGGCCGGTTTGTCATTGACCAGAACCCTTCCCGCATCGCAGGCTTCATTTGCCACTGTGCGGCGTTTGATCAGACGGGATACCTTCAGATATTTATCAAGACGCATATTTTCCCTCCTAAAAAAAGCAGGGGAACCATGCTCTGGTCTCCCCTGCCGTTATCACACGAAACGAACAGATTATTTACCGTTGACAACATCCTTTAAAGCTTTTCCTGCTTTGAATTTCGGAGACTTGGAAGCCTCGATTGTCATGGTCTCACCAGTCTGAGGATTTCTTCCCTCTCTTGCAGCTCTTGTGCTGACTTCGAAAGTTCCGAATCCAACCAGCTGAACCTTCTCGCCTTTTTTCAGCTCATCAGTTACAACATCGATAAAAGATTTCAGAACAGCTTCTACATCTTTTCTGGAAAGATTGGTGTCTTTCGCCATTGCTGCTACTAATTCTGTTTTATTCATGGTGTTTCCTCCTAATAAATGATGTTCTCTTATTTTTGGCTTTGCTTTATATATATACCCCTTTTAGCCTTCGATGTCAAGTTTTTTCGCGTATTACCAGAGATTTCGCTTTTAGCTTTTTGGTTCATGCATTTTTATAAAAAATCTATTTCTCTGGCATTCTATTCACAGAGGTTGCTCCTTTGAGTCCCAATGTGCGCAAAGTCCCCCTGTGCTTCGTCTCTGCCTTTTTTTATACTGTTTTTGATCCCTTTTATACAGATCCTATCCATCTTTTTGATACAGGATCTGTTTTACGCTCTTTCTTTCGTATGTTTTGTTGGTAACATAATTATACATGAAAAAGGTGTCCTTTTTGATTGTTTGCACATATAAAAATGTAACTTTTTATTCTATATGGTTCTTTACGGTTTTCCGCATAAACTGTTGGTAAAACTGGCATCTTTTTTCTTAAAAGCGAAATCTCTGGCGTATTACAGGCGTTTTTCCCGTTTTTTTAATTCTTCCCAGGAAAGCCTGCAGGCTTCTTCATCTTCCGGTGAAAATATCTTCGGATGACGAAATTTCATCTTGTCCGCAATGCCGCTGATCACATCATCTAAGGTGAATTCTCCCTCTTCACGGGCAATCTCACTCTGAAGGATAATCAGCATCAGAAGATCTCCAAGCTCCTCACAGAAATTGTCACTGTCCCCGGTATCCCGGAAGTGGTCGATCCCTTCCAGAACCTCCTCTGTCTCACTGACCAGACATTCCTTCAGGCTCTCGTGTGTCTGTACACTGTCCCACGGACAATCTCTGCGGATCTGTTTTATGATGTCAACAAGCTCTTTAAACGTATAGCTCTTCTGTTCTTCCATTATTTCATGGAATCAACCATTGCAAGAACTGCCTTGCCCATTGCATCTGATTTCTCATCTGCATCTGCAAGGGAGGTTCCCTTAACGCCATAGTAGAACTTAACCTTCGGCTCTGTTCCGGACGGTCTTACGCAAACCCACGCATCGTCTGTAAGCTCGTAGTAGAGAACATTGGAATTCGGAAGTCCCGTAGGCTTCTTCTCCCCTGTTGCAAGATCGGTGATCTCGTCAAGCTTGTAGTCACGGACAGCCGTCACCTTGTGTCCTGCGAACTCTGCCGGAGGATTCTTGCGAAGTGTTGTCATGATCTCCTGGATCTTCTGAAGTCCCTCGATACCCTTCATGGTAACTGCCTGGATCGCATCCTTGTAGTATCCGAACTCTTCATACATGTCGATCATTGCATCCCAGAGAGTCTTGCCCTGTGTCCTGTAGTAAGCTGCAGCCTCACAAAGTGCCATGGTTGCAACAATAGCATCCTTATCTCTTGCGTAGGTTCCGATCAGGCAGCCATAGCTCTCCTCAAATCCGAAAAGATATGTACCCTTGCCACTGTTCTCGAATCCAAGGATCTGCTGTCCGATATACTTGAAGCCTGTAAGCACCTCGATCAGCTTTACGTTGTAGCCCTTGGCAATGGCATCTGCCAGATTTGTTGTAACGATGGTCTTTACAAGGGCTCCGTCATCCGGAAGGCTTCCGTTTACAGCCTTTCTCTGGCTCAGCTCATAATTTGCGAGAAGGCATCCTGACATATTTCCGGTCAGATCATGGTACTCTCCGTTCTTATCCTTTACACGGACACCAAGACGGTCTGCATCCGGGTCTGTTGCAAGTACGATATCTGCATCCACTTCCTTTGCAAGCTTCAGGCCAAGTTCAAATGCCTCTGCTGCTTCCGGGTTCGGATAGCTTACGGTCGGGAAATCTCCATCCGGAAGCTCCTGCTCCGGTACTACATATACATTCTCAAATCCGAGTTCTTTAAGGATCCTTCTGGCCGGGATGTTGCCGGTTCCATGAAGTGGTGTGTAAACGATCTTAAGGTTCTTACCTTCTGCTTCGATCGCATCCATATGGATGATCTGTTTCTTAAGCTCTGCCATGTAAGCATCGTCAACAGCCTGTCCGATCACCTCGAAAAGTCCTGCCTTCACTGCTTCTTCCTTATCCATGGTCTTTACTGTGTTCCAGTCAGAGATTGCTTTAACCTCACCCATGATCCCGGAGTCATGCGGCGGTGTGATCTGTGCGCCGTCCTCCCAGTAAACCTTGTATCCATTGTATTCCGGCGGATTGTGACTGGCTGTCACGTTGATACCTGCAACGCAGCCCAGATGCCGCACTGCAAAAGAAAGCTCCGGCGTCGGGCGAAGCGTCTCAAAGATATAAGCCTTGATTCCGTTAGCCGCCAGGCAAAGTGCCGCCTCCTGGGCAAACTCCGGTGACATATGACGGGAATCATATGCAATGGCAACACCCTGGGATTTCTTATCTACCCTGGCGATATAGTTGGCAAGACCCTGTGTAGCTCTTCTTACAACATAAATGTTCATACGGTTGGTTCCCGCGCCAATGATACCGCGCAGGCCTGCCGTACCAAACTCGAGATCCATATAAAAACGCTCCTTGATCTCGTTCTCATCGTCCCTGATCGCCTTCAGCTCAGCCTTTGTCTCTTCGTCAAAGTACGGGTTTTCAAGCCACTGGTTATAGATTTCCTTATACTCCATGTTCCAAAATACCTCCCTGTTTCTCATATACTGTACCTATATTATATTACAGTTTTCTGAAAAATGGAAGTTTTGTTTTTGTTGTATTTATAATACCTGTTTTATAATGAATCCTTTCTGAAGCATTGCCCCCAAAAGTGTTCCCACTGCTCCTTCTGACTGATCATGATGCGAAGCTTTTCCACATTTTTCCCGGAAACCACCACCTTGTTATGCGTATAATAATGATTGGCAAGCTTCCAGTATTTTTCCGGATAGAGAAAACGGACTTTCAGATTCTGCCATTCTGATCCTGAGATCGGACGCACCGCATTATAAGCGGAGAGCATTTTTTCTGCCATGTAAATATCCCAGCTGTATTTCTCCAGGATCTTGCGCATAAAACGGTAGAGATCGGCCATCTGTACATCGAAGCTCCAGTGTCCGAAATTCGACACAGCCGTGTTCCGTCCGCAGATCAGTACATTATGCTGGTTAAACTCACCATGGCAGACATATCCCTCGCTTAAGGCTTTTTTCCGCAGTCTTTCATAATCCGTTGTCTCCAGCATGGAAACCGCTTCCTCTCCCTTTTCCAGAAACCCTTCCACACTTTGGAGATAATCCTTTTCAAAAGGGTTGGAAGCTCCCTTCTTCCGGATAAAACGGTGGATCTTTCGAAGCTCCTGGTTATGGCGGATGTATTCGTCCCTCTGATCCCGTCCTGCATAGTCCTTCTTCAGCGGCAGCTGCATTTTTCTGTGCAGCTCCGCCAGTGTGCGAATGCTTTTTCGGATATCGGCCTCTGATTTTGTATCGCATTCCCGCCCGTCAAACCAGACCTGCGCAGTATAAGGTACGGAATCTTTGTCCCTGCTTACCAGAGTTCCATCCTGATTTTCCAGAAATACATCTACGGTAAATCCCTCATCCCGTAGTTTTTTCAGAAGCTCCTGCTGCATGGCAAGCTTTTTTTCGGATCCGTGAAATTCCCGCAGGATCACAGGGCCTTTTTCTGTCCTGCACAAAAGAGCACCTCTCACCCTGCCGGAGCTTGAAGCAGTAAGCCCATACTGCTCCAGCACGCTCAGACCATAATCGTACAAACAAGTTCCCCCCTGCCTTATTTTACGTTCTATCTTATGCAGGGGGGAATTTTCTTATTCTATTCGGTTTTTTCTGCTATTTCAAGAAGCTTTTCTTTTGTATTGAGGGAAGGGTCTCTTAAAACACAGTCGAGAAGTCTTTCCAGAAGCTCTCCGAGTTCGGGGCCTGCCGGGTATCCGGCATTTAAAAGATCCTTTCCGGTAACTGCCAGCCTTTTCAGGGATGTACACTCACCCCTTTTAAGGATCTCATGATAGGCTTCTGTCACACCGTTCAGGCGCGCCAGCTTCTCTTCTCTCTTATAGGTACTCTGGGCCATAAGATCTGCCCGCTGTACCTTCAGATACAGTGGAAAAAGCTCCTCTCCTATAAGATTCACAGCTCTTCTCACATCCTGTGCTGCCGGTGTCGGACGAAGATCATGATACCGGATCAGGCGGCAGGTACTTCGGATCGTTGCATTGTCAAATTTCAGGCGGCGCAGGATCTTTGCTGCCAGCTCCTCACCCTTCGGGCCGTGCATCTTAAAATGGTCACGTCCGTTCCCGTCCGTCTTTTTTACAACCGGCTTGGCGATGTCGTGAAGAAGCATGGTAATGCGCAAAAGCCTGTCATTCTCGATCTCTGTAAGACTTTTCAGAATGTGCTCCCCAACTGTATAGCAGTGATGGGGCGTGTTCTGTGCTGTCTTCATGCAGGCATCAAATTCTGGAAGAAATTCCCGGGTAAGGCCTGTCTCCCAGGCTGTCCTGAGATAATCCGGATGATCCGACACCAGAAGCTTCACAAGTTCTGTCTGGATACGTTCTGCGCTTACATGCTCCAGATTTCCTGCCATTTCTGCAAGGGCCGCCTTCGTACCCTCCTCCACGGTAAATCCAAGCTGTGCGGAAAAACGCACCGCACGCAGCATACGAAGGGCATCCTCGGTAAAACGTTCCACCGGATTTCCCACGCAGCGGATGATCTTCTGGTCGATATCCTCCATTCCGTTAAACAGATCCACCAGGCCCTGCTCCGGATGGTAGGCCATCGCATTGATGGTAAAATCTCTTCTTTTCAGGTCTTCCCCGAGACTTCTGGTAAAGGTCACAGCATCCGGGTGGCGGCCATCGTGGTATTCTCCGTCCACGCGGTAGGTCGTCACCTCGAAGCCCTCTTTATCCATCATTACCGTGACTGTTCCATGCTGGATCCCTGTGTCCACGGTTCTTCCAAAAAGCCCCTTCACCTGCTCCGGGAGTGCGGAGGTTGTGATATCCCAGTCTCCAGGCTCCCGGTTCAGGATAGAATCCCGGACGCAGCCGCCTACAACGTAGGCCTCATAGCCGGCATTATTAAGGGTCTTAAGAATCTGCGCCGCTTTTTGTGGTATGTTTATCGTCATAAATTTAATATGCACGTCCCCAGTAAACCATCTTCTTAGCCGGTTTTCCACAGCATACGCATACATCGCTCAGCTGCTCCTGCTCAAATGGCATACATCTGGAGGTTGCCTGGAAATCCTCTTTGATCTTGTCCTCGCATGCACGGTCGCCGCACCACATGGCCTTGATGAATCCCGGCTTGCTGTTGATGATCTCGCCGAATTCCTCATAATTCTCTGCCACGTAAGTATGTGCCTCTCTGTGTGCACGTGCGCGCTCCAGCATATCATGCTGAATGGTATCCAGAAGCTCTTTTACCTTGTCTGCAAGCTCCTCAAAGGATACTGTATATTTCTCACGGGTATCTCTTCTGCAGAGGACTGCCTGGCCGTTCTCGATATCCTTCGGTCCACACTCAACACGAAGCGGGATACCACGCATCTCCTGCTCGGCAAACTTGAATCCCGGACTCTTGTCTGTAGCATCAACCTTTGCACGGATGCCCGCTGCCTTCAGTGCTGCAAGAAGCTCGTCTGCCTTTTCCATAACGCCCTCTTTACGCTGCTGGATCGGAATGATCACAGTCTGTACCGGAGCGATTCTCGGAGGAAGAACAAGACCGCTGTTATCACCGTGAACCATGATGATGGCACCGATCATACGGGTTGTCATACCCCAGGAGGTCTGGTGCACGTATTTCAGTGTGTTATCTTTGTCTGTATACTGGATTCCAAATGCTTTCGCAAAGCCATCTCCGAAGTTATGGCTTGTACCGGACTGGAGAGCTTTTCCATCGTGCATCAGGGACTCAATAGTGTAAGTAGCCTCAGCACCTGCAAACTTCTCCTTGTCTGTCTTCTGTCCTTTGACAACCGGGATTGCAAGAACTTCCTCGCAGAAATCTGCATAAACATTCAGCATCTGGATCGTACGCTCTTCAGCTTCTTCAGCGGTTGCATGTGCAGTATGTCCCTCCTGCCACAAAAACTCTCTGGAACGAAGGAACGGACGGGTTGTCTTCTCCCAGCGGACAACAGAGCACCACTGATTGTAAACCTTCGGAAGATCTCTGTGAGACTGGATCTCTTTCTGATAGAAATCACAGAACAGAGTCTCAGAGGTCGGACGTACACAAAGTCTCTCCTGAAGAGGATCAAGACCGCCATGAGTAACCCACGCAACCTCCGGTGCAAAGCCTTCTACATGATCCTTCTCTCTGTCAAGAAGAGACTCCGGAATAAAGATCGGCATGTAAACATTCTCCACACCAGTCTCTTTAAATCTGCGGTCAAGCTCATGCTGGATATTCTCCCAGATCGCATAGCCTGCAGGTTTGATTGCCATACAACCCTTAACACTTGTATAGCCGCAAAGCTCAGCCTTCTTAACAACGTCTGTATACCACTGAGCAAAATCCTCATCCATGGATGTGATGGCCTGTACTAATTTCTTCTCTTTTGCCATGATAATCTCCTTTTTTTCAAAAAAAATAAGCCCTCCGGATCCCTCCAAAAGGGACCGAATGACTTCGGCGGTACCACCCTGATTAACAGCCCCAAAAAAGCTGCTCACTCAACACCCGTTAACGCCGGAAACACACGCCACGCTTCAATCACGCAGAGCTCCGAGGCCGGTTCCACAGTTCATCCGACAGAACTCTCACACCACAACTGATTCTCATCAGAAGGAGTCCCTCTCTGCGCCACATCCCCGTGTACTATTCTCATCATCGCCGTATCTTCGATACATTTTAGGTGAAAAAAGCCTCCATGTCAACCCCAAAATCACAGCACTCCTAAAAAAAGCCCGAGGGGTATACAGAGGGGGCGCAGCTTTGCGGCCCCTCTGCGGTTTTCATTTTTCTCAAAAAAAGTATTTCCAGGATCTTGTTACTTTACTTAACAACACGCACCCTGTACATTCCCTCGATCTCCTTGAGTTCATCAAGTGCCTTCGCAGAAGCCGCACTCTCAAGGTCAATAAGAGTATAAGCAAACTCTCCCTTGCTCTTATTCGTCATATCTGCAATATTCAGCCCCTCAGCTCCGAGGATCTTCGTAACCTGGCTGATCATATTCGGTGTGTTGCTGTGTGCAAGGGAAATTCTTCCAACAGCCACACAGGTACCCATATCGCAGTTCGGATAATTAACAGAATTCCTGATATTACCGTTTTCAAGATAATCACGAACCTCTTTTACAGCCATCTCCGCGCAGTTTTCCTCAGATTCCTCTGTGGAAGCACCAAGATGCGGAGTTACCAGGATACCCTCACGTCCTGCAACGGTCTCATTGGCAAAATCTGTCACATATTTCTTAACCTTACCACTCTCAACAGCCTCGATCAGTGCTTCCTCATCAACAAGAAGATCTCTTGCAAAGTTCAGAAGAACCACGCCGTCTTTCATTTTTCCAAAAGCTTCTTTGTCGATCATCTTTTTTGTGCTGTCAAGAAGCGGCACATGAATGGTAATATAATCACACTGGCTGTAGATCTCATCCAGACTCTTGCTGTGTTTGATGGTTCTGGAAAGATTCCATGCTGCATCAATAGAAAGATACGGATCATAACCATACACTTCCATTCCAAGGCCGCAGGCTGCATTGGCAACCATGGCTCCGATTGCCCCAAGACCGATGATACCAAGCTTTTTACCGCTGATCTCGCATCCTGCGAACTGTTTTTTCTGCTTCTCGGCAAGCTTGCCGATATGCTCTTTATCTTTCTCCTGTGCAACCCACTCGATACCGCCAACGATATCTCTGGATGCAAGGAGCATGCCAGCAAGTACCAGCTCTTTTACACCATTTGCATTCGCTCCAGGTGTGTTGAATACGACAACACCCTTCTCTGCATATTCTTTAACCGGGATATTATTGACACCTGCGCCTGCACGTGCAACTGCACAAACGCTCTTCGAAAGCTCCATGTCATGCATTTTTGCACTTCTTACGAGAATTGCATCACACTGGTCAACAGTCTCTGTTTTTTTATAATTGTCGCCAAAAAGCTTCAGGCCTTTTTCAGCGATGGGATTCAGGCAATGATACTGGAACATTATGCATTCTCCTCCTCGAATTTTTTCATGAATGCAACCAGAGCCTCTACGCCTGCCTTAGGCATGGCATTGTAGATGCTGGCACGCATTCCGCCAACGGTACGGTGTCCTTTGAGGTTTACAAATCCTGCTGCGGCTGCCTCTTTGACAAACTTCGCATCCATTTCCTTGTCACCTGTTACAAACGGAACATTCATAAGAGATCTGTCTTCTGGAACTACAGTTCCCTTGAAGAGTTTGCTGGAGTCCAGATAATCGTAAAGGATCTTTGCTTTTTCCTCATTGCGCTGTTTCATTACTTCCAGGCCACCCATCTTCTTCAGCCATTTGAATACCTTACCACACACATAGATGCAGTAAGCGTTCGGTGTATTGTAAAGAGAACCGGCGTCTGCATGTGTCTTATATGTAAGCATGGTTGGGGTTCCCGGAAGAACGTCCTCTGTGATCAGATCCTCACGTACAATGGCGATCACCATACCTGCCGGTCCGATATTCTTCTGAACACCACCGTAGATAATGCCATATTTGCTTACATCAACGGGCTCAGACAAAAAGCAGGAGGATACATCTGCTACCAGGGTCTTGCCCTTTGTGTTTGGAAGTTTTTTGAATTTTGTGCCATAAATGGTGTTGTTCTCGCAAATGTATACATAGTCTGCATCCGGGCTGATCGGCAGATCACTGCAGTCCGGGATATAGCTGAAGGTTTTATCCTCAGAAGATGCGATCTTGTTTACTTTTCCATATTTCTGAGCTTCCTGATAAGCTTTCTTTGCCCACTGACCTGTTACGATATAATCAGCAACCTTGTTCTTCATAAGGTTCATCGGGATCATGGCGAACTGCTGGGATGCTCCTCCCTGAAGGAAAAGTACCTTGTAATTATCCGGAATGTTCATCAGATCACGGAGATCTTTCTCTGCAGTATCAATGATCTCCTGAAAAGCCGCACTTCTGTGGCTCATTTCCATAACGGACATTCCTGTACCGTTATAGTCCATCATCTCATCAGCTACTTCTTTGAGTACTTCCTCCGGAAGCACTGCCGGTCCGGCAGAAAAATTGTACACTCTACTCATGTTTCTTCATATCCTCCTCGTCAAATACATCATCAAGATTCGCACCAGCCGGTACCATCGGGAACACACTCAGATCCTGATCAATCCAGCAATCCAGAACGACAGGTCCCTCTGCCGCAAGTGCCATCTTAAGTGCAGGCTCCACATCTTCCATCTTTGTCACACGAATGGCTTTTGCACCCAGTGCCTCTGATAATTTCACAAAATCAACAGCGTCATCCAGTACTGTGGAAGAGTATCTCTTTCCATAGAAAAGCGTCTGCCACTGACGCACCATTCCAAGTACATGGTTATTCATGACAATCTGGATCAGCTGTCTGCCACAACGCGCTGCCGTTGCCAGCTCATTCATATTCATACGGAAGCATCCGTCACCTGCTATATTTACAACTGTTTTTTCCGGTCTGCCCATCTTCGCGCCAATCGCCGCACCAAGGCCATACCCCATGGTTCCAAGGCCTCCGGAAGTAAGAAGAGTTCTCGGCTCTTTATATTTATAATACTGCGCCGCCCACATCTGATGCTGGCCAACATCTGTAGAGATGATGGCATCACCATTCGTCAGCTCATAAAGCTTCTCTATGATATACGGTCCTGTAAGCTGTGTGTGATCATAATTCAGCGGATATTTTTTCTTCAGGTCCTTGATGTGTGCGGTCCACTCCGGATTCTCCTTCTGCGGAATATCTTCGAGAAGCCGTTTCAGAACCTCTTTCACATCTCCGATCACGCACGCATCCACCTTGATATTCTTATTGATCTCAGCTGCATCCACATCAATCTGAAGAATTTTTGCATTGTGGGCAAAAGTCTTCGTATTTCCTGTTACACGGTCACTGAACCGTGCTCCCAGGACGATCAGAAGGTCACATTCCGTCACGCCAAGATCGGAAGCCTTTGTCCCGTGCATTCCTACCATACCTGTGTAAAGAGGATCTTCTCCAGGGAAGGTTCCCTTTCCCATCAAAGTATCGCAGACCGGAGCCTTTATCTTATGCGCCAGTTCACGTACTTCTTTTTCCGCACCGGAGATCACGCATCCGCCGCCTGCAAAAATAAACGGCTTCTCTGCTTCTCTGATCATCTCCAGTGCCTGGTCCATATCCTCCTTGCGGATATTTTTGACCTCACGGTTCACCGTGGCCGGACGGCGTGGCTCATACTCATATTTCATTCCCGTGATATCCTTCGGAACGTCCACAAGAACCGGTCCCGGTCTTCCGCTTTTTGCAATATAGAACGCCCTTCTCAATATATCTGCAAGATCTTCGATGTTCTTTACAATGAAGCTGTATTTTGTCACAGGCATCACGATGCCTGCGATATCAACCTCCTGGAAAGAATCTCTTCCCAGGAGTGGTCTTCCTACGTTTGCAGTAATGGCTACCATTGGTACGGAATCCATGTATGCTGTGGCGATTCCTGTCACCAGATTGGTGGCTCCCGGACCGGATGTTGCCAGGCAGACACCTACTTTTCCGGTAGCTCTCGCATAACCGTCAGCAGCATGGGATGCACCCTGCTCATGGGAGGTCAGTACATGTGTGATCTCATCTTTATATTCATATAAGGCATCGTAAACATTCAGGATCGCGCCGCCCGGATATCCAAATACGGTATCAACGCCCTGTTCCTTCAGACATTCTACGATGATCTCTGCACCTGTAAGCTGCATGTCTTTCGTTCCTCCTTATTTCGCTTTCGGTACTTCCAGGATCGCGCCACGGTTTCCGGATGTTACCATAGAAGCATATCTTGCCAGGTATCCGGTAGTTACCTTCGGCTCTCTCGGCTGCCATTTCTCTCTTCTTGCCTGCATCTCCTCATCGGAAATTTTGATCTCCAGTTTCAGTTCCAGAATGTTGATGCTGATGATATCGCCTTCCTCAACCAGTGCGATCGGGCCGCCTACTGCTGCCTCCGGTGATACATGTCCGATAGCAGCTCCTCTGGAGGCTCCACTGAAACGTCCGTCTGTGATCAGGGCTACGGAAGAGCCAAGTCCCATTCCAACGATCGCGGATGTCGGGTTCAGCATTTCTCTCATTCCAGGGCCGCCCTTTGGTCCCTCGTAACGGATAACAACCACATCACCTTCTACGATCTTTCCGCCCTTGATCGCCACGATCGCGTCATCCTCGCTGTCAAATACACGTGCAGGACCCTCGTGCACCAGCATCTCCGGTACAACTGCAGAACGTTTTACAACTCCGCCGTCCGGTGCAAGATTTCCCTTCAGTACGGCAAGTCCGCCTGTCTTCGTATACGGATTGTCGATCGGGCGGATAACCTCCGGATTCAGATTTATACAGTTCTTGATATTCTCTCCGACTGTTTTTCCGGTTACTGTCATGCATTCTGTGTGGAGAAGTCCAAGCTTGTCAAGCTCGTTCATAACCGCATAGACACCACCGGCCTCGTTGAGGTCTTCCATGTAAGTCGGGCCTGCCGGTGCAAGGTGGCAGAGGTTCGGAGTCTTCTCACTGATCTCATTTGCGAAGCTGATGTCAAAATCCATTCCGATCTCATGTGCAATAGCTGGAAGATGAAGCATACTGTTTGTGGAGCATCCAAGTGCCATATCTACTGTGAGGGCATTTAAAACAGCCTCTTTTGTCATGATATCTCTTGGGCGGATGTTCCTTCTGTACATTTCCATTACCTGCATTCCTGCATGCTTTGCAAGACGGATACGCTCGGAATATACGGCCGGGATGGTACCGTTTCCCTTAAGGCCCATTCCCAGAACTTCTGTCAGGCAGTTCATACTGTTTGCAGTGTACATACCGGAACATGACCCACAGGTTGGACAGGTCTTGTTCTCAAACTCTTCCAGATCATCTGCGTTGATCTTTCCCGCCGCATAAGATCCTACTGCCTCGAACATGCTGGAAAGACTTGTTTTGTGTCCTTTTACATGGCCTGCAAGCATCGGGCCGCCGCTTACGAATACAGTCGGAACATTGATCCTCGCTGCTGCCATCAGAAGACCCGGAACGTTTTTGTCACAGTTTGGAACCATAACCAGGGCATCAAACTGATGAGCCAGAGCCATTGCCTCTGTGGAGTCTGCGATCAGGTCACGGGTTACCAGGGAATATTTCATTCCGATGTGTCCCATTGCGATTCCGTCACAAACTGCAATCGCAGGGAACACAACCGGTGTACCACCGGCCATTGCAACGCCAAGCTTCACGGCATTTACGATCTTGTCAAGGTTCATATGTCCCGGTACGATCTCGTTATAGGAGCTTACGATTCCTACCAGTGGCTTGTCCATTTCTTCCTTTGTCATTCCAAGGGCATTGAACAGGGAACGGTGAGGTGCCTGCTGTGTACCCTTTCTTACGGTATCACTTCTCATTTCTAGGATTCTCCTTTTTATTTCTTTACGATATAATGCTGTATCGCTTCTCTTTATTTATGCGATGGCATCTGCGATCAGATCCCCCATCTCTTTGGTTCCTACCAGTCTGCATCCGTCAGACATGATATCACCGGTTCTGTAACCATCTGTCAGAACCTTCTGTACTGCCGCCTCCACTGCATCTGCCTCTTTGTCAAGATCCAGGGAATACCTCAGCATCATGGCTGCGGAAAGGATGGTTGCGATCGGATTTGCCTTGTTCTGGCCTGCGATATCCGGTGCGGAACCATGGCTTGGCTCATAAAGACCAAGCTTTGTCTCATTTAAGCTTGCAGAGGAAAGCATTCCGATGGAACCAGTTACCATACTTGCCTCATCGGAAAGGATATCTCCGAACATATTCTCTGTAAGGATGACATCAAACTGCTTCGGGTCACGAACCAGCTGCATGGCACAGTTATCTACCAGCATATGCTCCAGTGTCACATCCGGATAATCCTTTGCAACGTCTTCCACAACACTTCTCCAGAGTCTGGAAGAATCGAGAACATTTGCCTTATCTACGCTTGTAACCTTATTTCTTCTCTTACGCGCGATCTCAAATGCCTTGATGGCAATACGGCGGATCTCATTCTCGTTATAGGAAAGAGTATCTACTGCTGTGCGGACTCCGTTCTCCTCAGTAGTCTTTCTGACTCCAAAATAAAGTCCGCCCGTAAGCTCTCTTACAATGATCATGTCAAAGCCATCTCCGATAATCTCATCACGGAGCGGGCACGCATCGCGAAGCTCATTGTAAAGATAAGCCGGACGAAGGTTTGCAAACAGGTTCAGTGCCTTACGGATTGAAAGAAGTCCCGCCTCCGGACGTTTGGACGGCTCCAGTTTGTACCACGGGGATGTCTTGGCATCACCGCCAATGGAACCCATCAGTACGGCATCGGAAGCTTTTGCCTGGGCAATGGCCTCCTCTGTAAGCGGTACTCCATGAGCATCAATAGATGCTCCACCTAAAAGAACCTCCGTGTATGAAAATTTATGGCTGTATTTCTCACATACCTTGTCTAAAACTTTTTTGGCCTCGGCTACAATCTCCGGGCCGATTCCGTCTCCCGGAATCAGGGCAATTCTGTACTCCATCTTAATTCACTCCTCCGATTTCCCCCTGTGCTTTGAAATTTTAACGCACTGGTGTGGATAATTGTTATTATCATAACGCACTTTTCAACGGATTTCAACCTATTAAAAAGATAAAGTTTCTGTTTATCAGAACTTCCCGCTGGAACCGCCAAATTTATCGCCGGATGAAGATCTATGGGTACTGGAACCACCACTGTGCTCCTGCTCTTTCGGTCTGGCAGATCTTGTCACTGTCCTGTAGAGGTAAAAATCGTTGCTCTTCGTTATATGCATACTGCCCTTGCGCACATAGGAGGCTGCCCTGTCCTGTCTCCGTACAGTTTTCAGCTTTCTCCGCATATTTCCGGTTACAAGCAGAGCTGCCACAATGCCCGCCCCAAGCGCGATAAGGAGATTCACACCCACATCAAACGGCTCCTTCGGCAGATTGTCTGCATCGTATGCTTCTCCTGATTCTGCCTGCGTGATAAAAGCATTGCACTGTCTGGCAAAGGTCTGAAATGCCTCACTGTAATCCCCGTCACTTAAATATGGCGTTACCTGGTCCATGATATACGACTGCCCCGCATCCGTAAACACCTCAATGGCAGATCCATGGGTTGCGATCGCCCAGTTTTGATCCCCCATATCTATCAGAAACAGGATTCCGTCTCTTTTCTGCCCCTGCCCGTAGCCATGGTCAACAAAATAATCATCCGCATACTCCTGGGCTGTTTTTCCCAAAAGGCTGTCTGTGGTGACGATCACAACGTCCATTTCTCCCTGCTGGCTGACCGCATCCAGGGTATCAATTAAAGTGTCCTTCTCATCTGCACGCAAAAGCCCCGCCTGGTCTTTCAGACGGCTTTCTGTCCCGGCCCACGCAGGGAATGCACATACCAGACACAAAAGAAGTGCTGTAAAAAATATGGATATTCTTTTTTTCACGGCCTCCACCTCCTTATAATGCCCAGATCAGATACAAAATGATATATGCGATCACTGCCGTAATTCCCGCAGTCCCTGCAAACCATTTTGCAAAAACACTCTTGTCAACAGGCAGATCACCAACGAATTTTCCTGTCTGCCCATTCATTGCAAATATGTAATTTTCGCCCTTCCATTTCGTCTGAAGCACCCAGACAGGATACAGGGCATATTTCGTAGTCCCGTTCTCCAGCCGGATATTGGTATTCTCCGGTACCACACTTGAATAGCCCTGTACGGTATCCAAAAACGCATCCTGTGTGCTGTGACGGATACGCTCGTTGGCCCTTTCCATACATTCCTCTGCCGTTACATCGTACTTATCCGCAAAATAGCCAGCCAGATAAGCCGTCTGAAAATCCACGGCATCTTTGAAATCAAAAGGCTCTATGGATTCCGTCAGATCATTCTCCATGCCGGAAGAACCGTCTACGGGCACATGGTCAAAGCCTATCGAACCTTTTCTGTGTATGGAATAATAGCGGGTTTCCGTATAATCATAGTTCTTATCGCTCCAGAAACGGGTCCTGGTCCCCTTATAGCGGATATCTGCACTGACATCTGTATCATACAGCCAGAACGGAACGTAGATTCCCTTTACCTCACTGATATGGTTCTCTGTCTTAAAAGCCCTAGGCAGAAGACGTTTCCCTGTAAGATGCTCCTTCAGCTTCTGCCTTGCCGCTTTTTTATCTAATTTAAAAGGGATCACATAATCCGGCTTCAATACCCCGGAAAGGTTTCCTGTCATAACTACCGGACTTCCGCAAAACGGGCAGGCAGCAGCCGCTGTATTGGCATCTCCCACGATCTCGCCGCCGCAGGAATTGCACACATAGGTACGTAAGCCTTCTTTTTCCCCTTCCTGCCATTCACTGCCGGCCTCATCTGACCAGCTCATGTCCTCCGGCTCTTCCTCTTCCACAGACTGTGCATATTCTGAAAGTGTTTTTATATCGAACTCCGTGCCGCAATATGGACACTTCATCTTCTGTGCAGAACTGTCAAATTCTATGGAACCGCCACAGCACGGGCATTTAAATTCCTGCATTTTTGCCATATATCCACCTCCTGCTTACACAGCATCCTCCGGTCCGAAAGGATCTCCGCATTCCGGGCAGAATCTCGGCGGATTCTCCGGGTCAGCCGGTTCCCATCCGCACTTGCTGCAGCGGTATCTCAGCTTCTTCTCCGGTTTCTTCGCTCCGCAGTTCATGCAGAATTTACCTTTATTTACAGTACCGCAGGAACAGGTCCAGCTCTCATCTGCCGGTCTTGGCGCGCCGCATTCCGGGCAGAACCTGCCTGTGGAAACTGCACCGCAGCTGCAGGTCCAGGAACCTCCTCCTGCTGCCGGCTGGCTCTTTGGCTGAGGCTGTACGTTCTGTGCTGCCTCGGCCTGCTGCTTTTGTCCCATCTCAAAAAGCTGCTGTGCATTCAGTCCGCCTGCATTTGACGCCATTCCCATTCCCATAAAGCCAGTCATGGCTCCTGCTGAATTGGACGCTGCAGCTTTCATGGCATCTGCCTGTGCACCGGTGAGTGTGGCTGCTGCCATGGACGGATCACGCATCATGGCTGTGCGCTGTGCCTGCTTGATCATCTGGGCATCCTCATCCGGAAGTGTCACGGAACCAAGTGCCACACTTACAACCTTCAGGCCGCGAAGCTCTGCCCATTTCGCGGAAAGTGCTTCATTCATGGCATTCTCAAGCTCTGTATTATGCGTTACGATCTGGTTCGGGCGCAGCTCCAGCCCGGAAAGTCTGCCAAATGCCGGCTGCAGCGCGCTGATAAACTCTGTTTTCAGCTGATTATCCAGTTCCTCTCTCGTATATTCCTGCTCCACATTTCCACACACATTGGTATAAAAAAGAAGCGGATCTGCGATCCTGTAGGAATAAACGCCATGGCAGCGCACAGACACATCGATATCCAGTCCGATCCTGGAATCCACAACACGGAACGGGATCGGTGTCGGCGTGCCAAACTTATTATCAACCAGTTCCTTGGTATTAAAATAATAAACTCTCTGATCCCTGCCCGTATCTCCGCCGAATACGAAACGCTTGCCGATCGTCTGGAAAGTCTTACGGATTCCCTCTCCCAGGCTTCCCTCAAAAATGCTTGGTTCTGTAGATGCATCGTAGGTATATTCGCCCGGGTCTGCGCAGATATCTACCACCTTGCCCTGCTCTACGATCATCATGCACTGTCCGTCAGCTACCGCGATCCCGCTTCCGCTGGTAATGATATTATCACTGCCTCTTCTGTTAGAGGATCTGGATGAAGTACGCTTCGTTCCCTTCACTACCATCACTTCATTATCCATGGCTTCACAGTAGAAAAACTCCTTCCACTGATCTGCCATTGTGCTTCCTGCTGCTCCTGCTGCTGCTCTGATAAGCCCCATAAATCCAACTCCTTTCTAAAAAAGGCACCACGTATAAACGCAGTGCCCCATCTTCAATCATATATGTTCCTGTTCCGGCTGCATTATGCAGATGCCTGATCTGCCTTCTCAACCTCGGCGATCGCCTGTTTTCTCATTGGGATACGGCAGTTCTTATTGTTACCGAACTCAACGATAACATCCTCCTCTGTCATATCAATAACAACGCCGTAAAAACCGCTGGTAGTAACAACGCTGTCGCCAACCTCCATGCTGTTTAACATTGTCTGGGTTCTCTTCTGCTCTTTCTTCTGCGGACGGATCATCATGAAATACATAATTCCGAAGAGAACTACGATCCACACGATGCCAAGACCTGCGCTAAGTCCGCCAGATGCTGCTGTAGATGATGCGATCATTCCAATTCCTCCTGATAAAATCAATTCTTATGTGGCTTCCCGCCGTTTCTGACTAAAAAGTGTCACCTCGTATTATCATACACAAAAACCAAAAAACCTTCAAGAGTTTTCTTATAAAATCAAAGTTATTTACACTTTTTTTACAGATTCGGCCTATCTATTCCCGTTGATCTTTCCCTCTTCAAATCCTTCCAGGCGCATCTTCTTATACGCTGCAAAATTACCGGCATCCAGTGCATCCCGGATTTCTTCCATCATATGGTTATAGAAATACAGGTTATGGATCACACAAAGTCTCATTCCCAGCATCTCCTTCGCCTTGAGGAGATGGCGGATATACGCCCTGCTGTAATGACGGCAGGTCGGACACTGGCACTCCTCATCGATCGGTTTGGAATCCAGCTCATACTTCGCATTAAAAAGATTCATCTTTCCATGGTTGGTGTACACGTGACCATGACGGCCGTTACGGCTCGGGTATACACAGTCAAAGAAATCGATGCCTCGCTCAACCCCCTCCAGGATATTGGCCGGAGTACCAACCCCCATAAGATATGTCGGCTTGTTCTTTGGAAGATGCGGCACCACCTCATCCAGGATACGGTACATCTCCTCATGACTCTCACCAACGGCCAGCCCGCCTACTGCATAGCCATCCAGATCAAGCTCTGCGATCGCCTGTGCATGCTCAATACGGATATCTTCATAAACAGCTCCCTGATTGATGCCAAAAAGAAGCTGGTTCTTATTGATCGTATCCGGCAGGCTGTTCAGACGCGCCATCTCAGCCTTGCAGCGTTTCAGCCAGCGGGTGGTACGTGCCACCGATTTCTGTACGTAGTCTCTGTCTGCCACACTGCTCGGACACTCATCGAAGGCCATCGCAATGGTAGATGCCAGGTTTGACTGGATCTGCATACTCTCCTCAGGGCCCATGAATATCTTATGCCCGTCAATATGGGAATTAAAATAAACTCCCTCCTCCTTGATCCTGCGAAGCTTCGCCAGGGAAAATACCTGGAATCCGCCGGAATCGGTAAGGATCGGTCTGTCCCAGTTCATAAATTCATGAAGCCCTCCCATCTGCTTCACGATCCTGTCACCAGGGCGCACATGAAGATGATACGTATTGGACAACTGTACCTGCGTACCGATCTCATGAAGATCTACCGTGGAAACCGCCCCCTTAATTGCAGCTATTGTTCCTACATTCATGAAAACAGGAGTCTGGATCGTCCCGTGGACCGTCCTGAATTCTCCTCTTTTCGCTCTTCCTTCTGTTGTGATCAGTTTATATTCTGCCATTTCGTTTCCCGTTACTGTTCACAGAAAACACCTTGCGGAACATTACCTGTGGACAGTAACCATTTCCCTTCTAAAAAATCAGTCCTGCTGATCGCCATGATCTGCGGCACTGTATATCCCATGATTTAGTAAATATCATAGCACATTTTTATCTTTCCTGCTACCGTTTGTTAAAC
>CAVIGE010000012.1:0-54841 GCA_963642325.1 Prevotella sp. CAG:279 | reverse complement strand
CATGTTTTCTGATTTTCGGTTATCATTTAAGATAATTTTTATCTACATATCCTTCTTTTCCAAGCTTCGGGACATATACATACCAGTAGGTACTGTCTTCCTTCTCAATGATCTCCACCTGATCGCCTGTATTCAGCTGTGCGATCTCATTGTCTTTGTCATAGGCTTTCATGCTGCGCAATGCCAGATAGCCCTTTTCTACCTGGACAGTCATTGTCGGATAGGTTTCTTCTGAACCACCGGTGATGTAATTTTTGTCTACATATCCGGTTTTGTCAAGCAATGGCGAATATACATACCAGTATCTGCTGTCACTGGTATCCTTCACCTGAACCGTATCACCTGTATTCAGCTGGCCGATCTCATTGCTGTCGTTATAAGCCGGTTTGTTTCGAAGAGCCAGATAGCCTTTCTCTACCTTCACTGTCCACAGACCACTGTTGTAAATGTACCGGTTATCCACATATCCCGCTTTATCAAGCTTCGGGGAATATACATACCAGTAAGTAGAATCACTGCTGTCCTTTACCAGAACCGTATCTCCTGTGTTCAGACGGCCGATCTCATTGCTGTCATTATAAGCTGCCGTGTTCCGAAGAGCCAGATAGCCACTCTTTACCTTTACCGTCCAGGAATCATTGGATATGGATTCGTTTTCTACCGCACTGATGTAATTCCTGTCCACATATCCGGACTTATCAAGCTTCGGAGAATAGGCATACCAGTAAGTAGAATCCTTCCTGTCTGTAACTTCGATGAGATCTCCTGTGTTCAGCTGGCCGATCTCATTGCTCTTGTCAAAAGCCTTCCCGCTTCGAAGAGCCAGGTAGCCGCTCTTTACATTCACCTGAAAGGTTGTTCCTGCTGCTGCCTCTGTTCTGTGGGCCGTCACCGTAAATAAAGCTGCAAAAGTGAGAATGAAAAGTGCTAATCGGGTGATCTTTTTCATAATCATGCCTCCTTTTCTTATATACTCCCGGCATCTTCTGCTGTTCACTGCGCATCCTCAGCAGTCACCGTAATCTCATGTCAGTATTATATCATATTTCCGGTCAGAAGCTGTAAGAATCATGTATCCGGGTTCAGTCCAAACCGGGCTTTCATGGATCGTATTTATTTTTGTGAAGCCTTGACAGCCTTAGTTTGTGGTGTTATATTACAAATAGAACAATTAAAAGGGAAGGTGAATACCATGTCTGTAAAAAGAGATTATTACGACGTTCTTGGCATTGACCGGAACGCAGATGAAAAGACAATTAAGAAAGCATACCGTAAACTGGCAAAGAAATATCATCCAGATACCAATGCCAACAATCCGGAGGCTGCAGATAGATTTAAAGAAGTAAACGAAGCCTACGACATCCTCAGTAACCCTGAGAAGAAGAAGCTGTATGACCAGTTTGGCCATGCTGCTTTTGAGGCAGGGGCTGATCCGGGCGCGGGAGCCGGTGCCGGTACGGGCGGCTTCGGCGGATTTCATGGCGGAACCAATGGCAGCTACCAGGAATTTCACTTCAATGGTGAAGATATGGATGATATTTTTGGAGATATCTTCGGAAATATGTTCCATGGCAGCCATAGCGGAAGCCACGGTTTCGGTGGCAATGGCGCTTATGAGCACTTTACCGGTAACGGTGGCGGTTTCCACAGCGGATTCGGCGGAAGTGGGTTCCACAGTGGCGGCGGCTTCGGCGGCTTCCACCAGCAGAATTTCTCCCAGAAGGGCTCTGATGTGAAGGCCAGCATCAACGTAACCTTCGATGAGGCAGCCTTTGGTGCAGATAAGAGGATTTCTCTGTCCAGCCCGGACGGAAGTTCCGGTGCACCACAGACGCTTCAGGTGCACATTCCGGCAGGTATCGACACCGGCAAGAGCATCCGTCTGAAGGGCAAGGGTATGCCCGGAACCGGCGGCGGCGAGCCTGGCGACCTGCTTTTGAAGGTTACGGTGGGAACACGCCCCGGATACGAGCGGAAAGGTTCTGATGTTTACACCACTGTTTCCATTCCGTATACAACAGCTGTATTCGGCGGGGAAGCTACCGTTCCTACGCTCTACGGAAATGTGGTCTGCAAGATCCGTGAAGGCATGCAGTCCAGTTCCAGGATCCGTCTGAGAGGCAAAGGTATTGTTTCCATGAAGAATCCGTCTGTCCGCGGAGATCAGTACGTAACCATCCAGATCCAGGTTCCACAGAATCTGAATTACACCGCGAAGGAGAAACTCCATGAATATGCGAAGGCCTGTGGGCTGGAGCAAAATAATGCCAATGGGTCCCATGTGGCATAAGCAGCCATTCTGTACAAAAAAGAGCATCGCCAAGCTTTATCTCATTCCTGATAAGCTTCTGCGATACTCTTTTTTATTTGAATTCCCACTTATAACAGTGTCATATCTCCATCCTTCACCCATCCAAGCTTACGTACAAACATATTGATGAGCGGGCAGAGAACTGCCGGGAGAACGAAGGATATCAGAATCAGTCCTGCCCAGTCCATTCCGGTGACTGCCTTCTTGCTTCCTTCTGCAATATCATTCATCCATCCTGTATACACACCGATCTGTCCTACAAAACCGCAGGTACCCATCCCTGATGATACGGCGGTTCCGTTCATCTGCAGTTTAAAGAGACAGGTCGCGATCGGCCCTGTGATCGCGGATGTTACGATCGGCGCGATCCAGATCCTTGGATTTCTGACGATATTTCCCATCTGGAGCATGGAGGTTCCAATCCCCTGGGAAACCAGGCCGCCCCATTTATTCTCCTTAAAGGACATCACTGCAAAACCTACCATCTGTGCACAGCAGCCTGCTACTGCGGCACCGCCGGCCAGACCTGTAAGTCCCAGTGCTGCACAGATCGCAGCTGAGGAGATCGGCAGCGTCAGTGCGATTCCCACAAATACGGAAACCAGGATTCCCATAAAGAACGGCTGCAGATCCGTTGCCCACATGATAATGCTTCCTACCTTCATGGCAGCCTTTCCAAGGGCCGGTGCCCACCATGCGGAAAGTCCGACACCGACACCGATGGTAACAAGCGGTGTCACAAGAATGTCGATCTTCGTCTCCTTGGAAACTGCCTTACCGACCTCTGCCGCAACAATGGCAACGAAAAGTACGGCCAGCGGGCCTCCTGCTCCGCCAAGCGCATTGGATGCAAAACCAACAGTGATCAGTGAAAACAGTACCAGCGGCGGACAATGCAGGGCGTAACCGATCGCCACCGCCATGGCAGGTCCGCTCATGGCAGATGCCAGAGAACCGACCGTATACTGGGTGTCATTAACTGTGGCAACTGCCATAGTCAGAAACGGGATGTGGAACTGTGTGCCAAGGGTATTGATGATCGTACCGATCAGAAGGGAACAGAAAAGTCCCTGTGCCATGGCTCCCAGCGCATCAATACCGTATCTCTTCAGGGAAATCTCGATATCCTTCCGCTTCAGAAATGCTTTGAATTTTTCCATTTTAAAACTCTCCCCTTACCCTGATTCGCTTCCGGCGGAATCAGTTCTTTTATTTACAGAAAGTCTCGCTGACCCTTTCCAGCTCCTCGCGGATGGAAATATGCTGCGGACAGACTTCCTCGCACTGTCCACATTTTACGCACTCATCTGCGCGTTTTCTTCCATGCTTGACTACCAGCCATTCCTCCTGATGATCAGCTGCTGCTTTATTTCCGTACAGTGTCAGATAATTCATTGCTGTAAAGGAACCGGAAATTCCGATCTCCATCGGGCAGACCTTTGCACAGTAATTGCAGGTTGTACACGGGATCAGAGGAATTTTAGCCATAGCCTCTCTTGCCTTATCCAGCGTCTCCTTTTCACTCTCTGTCAGACCATCAAAGTCCTTCATGAAGGAAAGGTTGTCCTCCATCTGTGCAATGTTGCTCATTCCGGAAAGTACGGTGATCACACCTTCCAGATTCGCCGCAAAACGGATCGCCCAGGATGCTGTGGAAGCTTCCGGCTCTGCTGCCTTTAAGATCTTTTCCACGGATTCCGGCGGAGTTGCCAGCATGCCGCCCTTTACAGGCTCCATGATAATTACCGGTTTGCCGTGTTTTCTCGCTACTTCGTAGCAGGCTCTTGACTGGATCGCCGGGTTTTCCCAGTCTGCATAGTTGATCTGCAGCTGTACAAATTCCATCTCCGGATGTGCGGTAAGGATCGCTTCCAGTTCTTCCGGTGTGGAATGGAAAGAAAAGCCTGCATGTTTGATCAGACCAGCCTCTTTCTGCTCATGGATCCAGTCCCATAAACCGTACTCATCAAAATATTTCGTTCTGTGCTCTCCAAGATTGTGGAGAAGATAGAAATCAAAATATCCGGCTTTTGTTCGCTCAAGAGATGTCTGGAACTGTGCGATCGCTTCATCTCTTGTCTTACAGTTGATCCATGCTGCCATCTTGGTTGCCAGCTGATATTTTTCTCTCGGGTAACGCTCTACCAGTGCCTCGCGGATCGCGTCTTCGCTTCCTGCGTAAGCCCATGCCGTATCAAAGTAAGTAAATCCGGCTTCCAGGAATTTATCTACCATCACCTTTGTCTGCTCCACATCGATCACACCTTCTGATTTCTGCGGAAGTCTCATAAGACCAAAACCCAGCTTTTTGATCTCTTCGCCTAAATATGCCATATCGTTTCTCCCTTCTTGCATTTTCTCCTATTATAACGATATTTTTCCCAATGGTAAACCTTTTTCTTTGACAATAAAATGACAACTGACAAGACAGTGATAGCGGGCATACAAAATCCTTTACACCGCTGCTCAAATATTTTAAACTGATATTATCTTATAACCATGAATCGAAAGGCAGGAAACTCCCATGGAAGACAAGCAGGTCATGAACCGGAAAACTTCATCAAAGGAACTTCATCTGATCTCCTGCGGCTGGGAAAAATGTACGCCGGATCAGTCCTACGGCCCGGGTGTACGCCGATATTACACTATTCACTTTGTGCTGAGCGGACAGGGTTACTTCTATATAAATAACCGGAAATATACCCTGAAAGCCGGACAGTGCTTCTTTATTCCCCCGGTTGTCAGCACGCTTTATAAAGCGGAGCCTTCCGATCCCTGGACCTATACCTGGATCTGTTTTAACGGGGAAAATGCTGCCGCACTTTCCGACCACTGCCATCTTACCCTGAAAAATCCGGTCCAGCAGCTTACTTCTGTAATTCCCTATGCGGAAACGATACGTGAAATGATGACCCATCCCCAGCTGACACCTTCCAACGAAGCTTACATCCAGAGCAGCCTTTACCGGATCATAGCCATGCTGGAGGAGGAGTTTCATGCCTCTTATACAACCATGGAATCCAACGAGAATTTTTATATTACCCAGGCTGTGGATTACATCAAAAAAAGTCCGTTTCTGGATATCACAGTGACCGATGTTGCCAATTATCTCCACATCAGCCGCAGCCACCTTTACGGACTTTTCAAAAAACATCTGGGCACGACGCCCCAGGCTTTCCTGATTTCAGCCAGGATCATCAATGCCCGGGAACTTCTGACGATCACGGATATCCCCATTGCCAATATCGCAACTTCCTGCGGTTATCAGAATCCCTTTGCCTTTTCCCGTACCTTCAAAAAAGAAACCGGCATGACGCCCAGTCAATACCGGGAAAAATATCATCATGCCGAGGATCTTCTGGATTGCTAAGTTTATCTTTGGATTTTACGGAACAACGACCTTTGCGTTGTAATATTCTACAGACGCATCCATGGTCGGACCTTCATCATCGTACCAGTCGTAAGTAACTGTCTCGCCATTTTCTCCCCATACTTCCGGGCAATCAATCTCTTCCCAGTCAAGCGGAACAAAATGCTCTTTCTGTTCGGAAGCAGCCAGCATGATCTGATGCAGCTCCTCAAATTCTTCCGGGTTCAGGACACCAGGTTTTGCAGATACAAACAGTGGCGTGCCGCTCTTTGCAAGAACATCTGCCCACTGGCGGTTTTTCTCCCATGGGATCATTCCGAAAATGCCGACACAGTCTGCATCAATATGATAAAACGTATTGTGCTGCGGAAGGCGGAATGCCAGTGTATTGACGCCCATTCTTCTGGTACGTTCCCAAATTCGTCCGCTGGTATCGTCACCGGTCCGGTTCAGCTGCATCAGGCCCGCGCCAAGATGTCCGATGGTGTTGCAGCCGATGATCACTGCGTTGTTGCTGCGGGAAGCATCATAAACTTCCTGATAAAGCATCTTCACAATCTCTGCGCTGGTTTTTGTCTGGTCATAAAAATGCCATTTCTCCATTGTATTATCTCTCAGATTCGCCTCAAAGCCCCATTTTCCAAAGAGATCAAAGGTAGAAAAATCATGTTTGATCAGCGTATATCCCCAGTCACAGATCCGCTCGATATCTTTACGGATATAGGAAAGTGCATCCGGATGGGACGGATCAAGGCAGTCATTGAAAGAAATTCTCCACTCCTTCGGAATCTTCTCATCCTCATTAAGAAGCAGACGTACCCAGATTCCGGGACGAACGCCCTTCTCCACCAGCTTCTGTGCAAGCCCCTTCATATCCGGGAACCTGGCATTGCCTTTTGTCCATGGTCCGCCATTGTATTCATCCAGGCGGTGATGCTCCTGCCAGCAGTCATCAATAACCATAAACGGAGGATTTTTTACCCCTTCCGTCAGTTTCAGGATGTAATCCGTATCGCTTAAGATCTCACTCTCTGAGCTGTCACCGTAAGCATAATACCAGTTGTTGCTTCCGTACACCGGGAACTCCGGGAAAATCGGATCTGTACACATTTTTTTACAGAATTCCTGTGCGGTTTCAAAAGTGCCTGCTTCCTCTGATTCCATGCAGACAATCTGCGCGGCACGGAGTTTTCTTCCTTTCAGCTGTACACCTGTATTGCCACAGCGGACATCCAGGATCAGTGTAACGCCCTTGGTATCCACCTGCCAGGAACACATGGCAGAAGGACGGACTTTCACGCCAAAGCAGAGAATTTTCCCGGAAAATTTTGCAAGAAAATACCATGCCAGATAACGATTACCGCTCATTCCATGCCATTCCACATCACCATAAGTACGTTCCCAGGCATCCCCCAGGAATCTGGCAGATTTCGGAATCCTGTAATTCCATCTCAGCTTCACACATCTCACTGCATCATCCGAGGTAACAAATATATCCTCATGTTCACCCGCATCCTCAAATTCCACGGTAGCCGCACCGGCAGTTACTGTCGGCTGTCCGCCCTGGCACACCAGTCTCTCATCTTCTGTTTCCACCGTTACATAATCCGGTAAACCAAGTTTAAAATCTGCATATTTTTTCTGCATTCTTCTCTCCTCCTCTATATGCCTTATTATATTGGTTTTTTTGTTTTTTTCTATGCTTTAAAGTTTTTATAACCATGCAGAATGTTCAGAATAACCAGACAGTTTTTCTCATATGCAAGGCGGAGGAATGAGGCGTAGCGGTGGCTGCGGCGATTGACGACAACGCAGCAGATGAAAAATCAGGCAAATCAATCTGGCAGTTACTTAATATTCGCTGTACCAGAAACAGTTGCAATATTGGTACGTATGATAAACTGGCCATTTATTTTTTCAACCTCGTATATGAATGGCATTTTATCACAGTTCTCTGTATCCAGGTTATTGTCTTCTGCCTTCCATTTATAGTAGGCTTCTATAAAACCCTCGTGGATGATCTTCTCTGCCTCCATCCGCTCCTCTATTGCTTCGTCCAGCGTTGGAACGGTGGCAATATAATGTTCTCTGCCTTTAAACCCGATCGTCACACGATATCTTCCGTTTTTTAAGCGGTATACCCCACGGAAGCCGCTTTTATTATCAGAACGGAGTTTTCTTTTTTCCAGCATTTCCACACATGTGCCATCGATCAGATGCAGCTGCTTATGAATGTTCCCCCAGATCATTTCCTTCCGAAAGCATCCGCAGCTTCGATATTTCCCATGTACCAGCTGATCTTCCGATACATCTGTTTCATTTCCGCAGTCACATCTGCAATGCCAGTAGATCGACCCTTTCGTATCCCTCTTTTCTGTTGGGGTTAAAACCGTCAGTCTTCCAAATCTTTTACCCTTAATATCTGCCATGCCCCTGTATTTTTCATGTCGCAGGCACCCGCAGCTTTTGCATCTCCCCTGCTTTAATTCCCTGGTGTTTGCAATATGCGTGTTACCGCAGTCACATTTACATTCCCACGCAGTTCGCCCATTCCTGTTCTGGATTTTTTTCACCGCGACCAGCTTCCCAAATCTCATACCCGCAATATCCTCTGCGATCGATCCATTCTTTGCATTATTTTTTGGAATGCAGCCGCAGTTTGTTATGGTTCCGCGTTTTAGTCTCCTGGTATTGACCTTGATCCTTCCTCCGCAATCACACTGACAGCTCCAGCAATAGTAACCGTCCTCTTTCTCCTCCAGCCTCTTTAAAACCACCAGCTGTCCAAATCTCTCCCCTGTCAGATCCTGCTTTTTTCCCATAAAATCACCCCGTTCTACATAATTCATCATTTTTCGCTTATTATACGCTTCCCCTACCAACGTCCCCCCAATGTCTCCACCGTAGACGCACAAAAAACAGAGCAGTCAATATCCTGCCGGAATATCAACTGCTCTGTTTTTTATTTGTTTTTTTATTTATTTTTATATCTGCGCCTGTAACAGACTGCCGCTCCAACAGCCCCTGTTGAAATCACCAATAAGCAAACCCATAAACTAATATTGGTAGTATCTCCCGTTTTTACATGCTTAACCTTTGTTGACGTTGGCGTTGTCGGTGTAGGAGTCGGAGTCGGTGTGGTTGTATCATATGTATTCGTGATCGTCCATACCTGCTCCGTATTCGTAATATGGCTGCTGTAGCCTTCTGGAACTTCCAGTTCTTTCACACTCCACTGGCTGTCCTTATCAAGATTATTCCATGAATACATCCAGTTATTTCCGGCATTTAAGCGAACCTCTGTCTTCAGAGTCCCATCCTTATACAGGCCAACCCTGATCTCCTCCGGGCGCGCTCCTTTTTTATCATTATCATCTTTCCAGACCTTATAAACGGTTAAAGATGTATCTTTCTTTTTCAGTTCTGTCAGAATACCTTTTGGCCGGCATACGACATTTCTTATTTTATTATTGTTTGAATCTAATGACGGTATTGCTATGATATAAGCATCTGTCGTATACTCATATCCTGCTTTTTGAAAATCTTCGGCTGTATTCACCTGTCGGATCAGGTAGATTCCATCTGACAGCCCACTAAATTTCAGATAGCCATTACTATCTGTCTCTGCAGTTGCCTGTGCCTTTATCGACTTGCTGGCGGCATATTTTTCCAGCTTCGCTGCAATCTCTGACAGATTATCCGCATAAATAATATCCTTTACACCGGTTTCGGAGTCTGAAAACGAATCTTCAATCCGGTAGCCAAAAGTCTCTGTACTGTCAACATCTGCAATTTTATACAGACTCAGTCTGACTCCGGACACAGTTCTTTTATCCGTAGTATTGGTTGCTGTTTCTGTAATTTCAATACTGCCTGTTTCATCTGCAAATACAGTATGATACGGCATCGTACTCAAAACGGTAATGACAGATATCACAGTCAGTATCACCTTTTTTATTATTTCCTTCATAATTCTCCCTCCCGGGCAGATTAAACAATTATATCTTGCCAAAATCGTTTTATTGTTTTTTCCTTCTACACTTTCTTCTGATCATTAAAACAACTGTAACAAAGAAGAATACACCAAGAACGATCATCCAGAAATACATATCCGATTTCGGCATCGTCCACTCTGTATCTTCATCCTTGCTGAAATCATAATCGATCCTCTCTCCACGTACCAGCAGACGATGATCATTGATCCCAAATGGGGTGCAGGTCAAAAGCGTTACATAATCCTTATCCTTCTGAATAAGAAGATCTTCCACATTTTCAGGCAAAACAACCTTGATCTGGTCTACCTGATAGGCAAGATCCATATTTAATACGTGTACAAAAAAAATATCCCCCTCTTCCAGCTCTGTAAGATCTGTGAACATTTTTTTTGAGGCAAGACCTGTGTGTGCTGATATCACAGAATGTGTTCCTTCTCCCCCTACCGGAAGTGATGTATTATCTACCAGCCCTGCTCCTTTTTGCAGCACTTCTTCTGAAACGCCATAATATATAGGAAGATATACACTTATTTCTGGAATTTCCACATATCCAAGCATTGCTCCCTGTTGTACCATGGAAAATTCTGCAAACTCTGTCCCGGTGAAATCCCGGACGTTATTACCTGTAAATGGATCTGCCGGATAAGCAGCCGGAAGGGATTCATTATATTGCTGTGCAAGCGACAATGCCTGCTGGATATCCTGATCATTCATGGAACTCATCTGATCATTGTAGCTTTCTATCTCTTTTGTTTCAAACTGCTTGTTTATAAAATTGGCAAAGCTCGGATAACACAGCAGTCCGATTCCGCTCAGGATGATCAAACCTGCAATTATTCTCAAGATCCTTCTTAACATACTTTTCCCCAGATTCACTGTTTTAGATATATTTCCCGGCGTAAATACACCGGGAAATATAATTCATGCATATGATTCAAAAAATCACTTCATCAGATTTTTTTGCGGCTTGTAAGTCCGAAGAACACGCCACCCATAACTACGAGCAGAGCACCGCCGAACAGACAGTACATAGCTGCCTTGCTACCTGTTTCCGGAAGGGAAATTCCCTTTGTATCTTCTACATAGACATTGATGTTAATGGTTTCATCTGTCGCTGTTACTTTTGTTTCATTATCAGCTGCCGCATCTCCCTGCTGAGTTTTTCCTCCGCTTACACTGATTTCTGCAGCACCTGTGAGTTTTCCATCTGATCCTGTCTTAGCAGTAATGGTAACTGTAATATCGCCAACTACAGAATAACTATCCGGAGCCTGAGTCTCATGAAGAACATACTTTCCTTCATTAAGTCCCTTGATAACAGGATTATGTCCAGACTTGCTGTTTACTTCAATTTTTGTGACTGTACCTTCCTCGCCATTCTTTGCAACTCTGTATGTATCATTATTAACCTTAATCAACTTAATAGGCTCTGATTCACCAGATTTGGTAAGTGTAAACTCAGCACCATCCAACTCTTCCTGCGTTGCCTTATCAACCTTCTTCACACCAAGTCCAAATGTATATGTTTTAACCTCATCTTTAAGATGATCTGTTGTCTCATCCGGGCTGTTGGTATAATCCAGTTCAATCTTGTTTGGATTACCCTCTGAACTGTTAACTTTTGCCTTCTCATTTAAAGTTCCTGAATAAACAAGCGTTACATATTTTCCCTGGTTATCCCAGATTGTATCTGCATTCAGATTAATTGTAAAAGTGGCACCGCTTCTGTCATCTTTAGTATATTCTTTGTCCCCAAGCTCGGTTGTTGTAGCTCCCTCTGTATCTCCGATATATACTTTTACATCGTTATTATATGTAATACCGTCTGAGAAAGTATCATACAGAGAAAATACAAGGCTGTCTTTTTTAACATCCGCACCATATGTTGGGATATATGTTGCTACCTTATAATTAATCTTGTCACCGATTTTAGCTGTATTTTCATCAGCATCGCCGCTTGTATCTGTATTTAGACCGGTTATTGTCTTATCCAGTTTCTCTGTATCATCTTTTGCTGTAACCACTTTGTTCTTTGTCAGATTTACAAGAATCGCCTTGGATGCAACATAACTGTTTTTTCCATCTGTAGATGTAGGTACTTTTGTCTGTTTTATTACATAATATCCCTTATTAACTGTTGCCGTTCCTGAAGTTGCACCGTCTGCAATCGTAACAGTTTTTGTGGCCTTAATTTCATTCTTTTTGGCATAGTTCTCGAGTTTAGCTGCTACCAATGCTGCATCTGAACTTCTGTTGTACGTACTCTTGTCATAACCCAGTCCATTACTTGTAATTGGTGTCAGAGTTGTTTTACCATCAGCAGTCACGCTTAAACATATCTCGTTATTCTCATTCAGATTATATGTTTTTGTCTCCTCACCTACAGTCAATGTCATCGGAAATGCACCACTAAAATCATTATTTACCGTATACTTATAAAGTTTATCTGCATTTTCAAGTTTGGTGGCAGACATTACCTGATATACAGAATATTCTGCACCGGCCTTTCCATTAATGGTGAGTGTTACCTGATTGTCGTCAGCTGCAAATACACTAATTCCCATTGCCAGCACCATCACAACTGACAAAAACAGTGCCATTATTTTTCTAGTCGCTTTTTTCATATGAAACCTCCTTTTTTTTTCTTCCTGTAAGCAACCTTTTTTACATCTGTTTTTTGTTCTTCTTTTCTCTAACTCCTCCTCTTCCTTGTATTTATCATCAACAGCATTCCCTCTGTTAACAAACAAATTCCCAGCAGCGTAATGGATATTCTATTATTACTTCCGGTTTCCGGCATCACAACAACCACTGGCGTATTTTTGATGACGTTAGTGATTGTGATCACAAGATTTCCATTATCATCTGTCTCTGTCTGATAGGACGTCTCGTATGAATCCTGGTTTGATACATGCTCTTTCACCGTATATTCATATTCATTTCCGTCCTTATCTGCTTTGTCCAGCTGGTCAAAAACAGCCTCCCAGTTATTGCTTTCTGAAAGATAAAGCAGCTTTCCGGTAGAAACACCGTTCCTGAACAGTTCAACGCTTATCTTTGCCGGCCTTTTGGAATCTTTATTATCATTATCCTCCCAGACCTTCCTGACACTCACTGTTTTCTTGGATGTATTTGTAATCACGAATGATTTATTAGTGACCTCAACTCCTTTAAACAGATACATCGCCGGATATGTACAATCCGATTCGCCAAATTTGCCTGGTGATTTATCGCTCCGCAGTGCGTAGTGATCCATTGCGCCTATCATATGAGTGATCTGATCTTCTGTATAGCCCTGTTTCGTCATGGAATTAAATTCTTCCCATTTAGAGCTGTACATCATGCCATATGCAAAAAGATTTCGGTTATTTTCATATTTTTTAGTGTCAGTTTCAATAGATGCGTCCAATGTCATAGCTCCCTGTGTTGACAGATAGCCTCCCTTTCCGGCAAGTGACTGGAAGGAATACAGATCTCTTGGCCATGGTCCATAATCAGCATGACTTGCTACTGCTGCACTGGCTGTTCCTACATAATTTACCCTCCACATGATCGTAGTTCTCGGTGTACCATCGGTATTTTTCGCCTGGTCGTCTGCGATATAATATGTGTAGGTTTTTCCTCCGACTGTAATTGGTTCTTTTGGCGTTGTTACGACCACATCCATAGAGGCACCATCTGTATTACCAGAATCCTTACTTCCCATGGAAAATTTTGTACCGGCTGCATTTGAAGTCAGTGCCTTACGTGTCACAGTGTCTTTTCCCCAGATATCCTGTCCTATTTCAGCCTTTGTTGATGGAAATGCTATTACAATATAATCTTCTCCACCGGATTTCTTGCTCGGTCTGTCAACCGGCAGCCAGATCTTACTTTTTTCCGTATCTGGATTTGTCTTATCTTCGACTGTTGAGATATAGGAAACCGTCTTTCCGGATGAATCCTTCACGGATTTTTCAGCAACCGTATATGTAATATCCTTTCCATCAGAATCCTGTGAGGGAAGTGAAGAAAACTTACCTTTCCATTCTGTATCTGCACTAATGGTCATATATTTTTGTTCTACACCATTCGCGTACAGTGCTACCGTGACGGTTTCTCCTGTATGATCTTCTCCGTCAGCCCAGACCTTGCTGACTGCCACCTCCGTATATGGCTCCGGTTCTGACTGTTCCCCTTTATCCAGAGGATCTTTATCATCTGACGAAGAAGAATTTTTCCAGTTCGTCATGCTGACGGTCTGAGTCTGATTTTCAAGGATTCCGGAAGCAAGGGTAATCTTTTTGTAGAGATATACCACTTTATCCGAACCTACTGTTTTGAATCCTCCGGTTGTGCTGTCATACGTAAACTGTGTTGCTGCAGGTGCTCCTGATAAGCTGGAAATATTGCTCTTGTAAACACATAATCCATATCCCTTATCTTTTTCTGTAGACATATAGCCCGGATACCTGCCGGCATCGCCTTCTTCCACCAGTCCGCAAAGCCTGTAGAAATTACTTGCCAGAACTCCGGTATTATCATTTACATACTGTGCACGCCAGGTCATATAATCTGTAAGGTATTTTCCATCCTCCCCTACTGCCGCACCTGTCTCATCATCTGCAACCAGAATGTAATTTTTATACGAAGTTGTTGTCCCGTCACTGTTCAGGCCTTCGATCGTCCTCCCACCGGAAACTGCCGAAACATCTCCATCTGAAGTCGCGATCATATTATCTGTCTGATAAGCCTCGGCCCGGTAGATATTAACATCCCCGCTATTTCCGCTGGCCACCAGGTAATCTACGCCTTCCTCCAACTCTGTTACAGGAACAAATGCACTTACATTTTCATAACCGTCTGAAGTTGTTGTGTTATCCCCATTTTGCACACAACGGTATGTCGGAGATTCCACAAGGTTTCCTTTTGCATCATATACCGGATAGGTAACTGTCTGGTCATTATCCAATTTGTAAGTTACCGGATTTCCTTTTTCATTCGCTTCCGTCACAGAAGCTTCCCTGACTGTATAAGTTATTTTTTCACCATTGCTGTCATAAATCGGATATTTTTTATCAAAGGTTCCCTTCCAGGTACTGCCTCCAGAAACTGTCACATTGTCTGCCGTCAGAGTGAGCGTATCGACCGGCTCATCGGAATTTGATGCATAAAGTTCAAAAGTGACCGCCTGCGGACGGTTAGCCGTCTTTGTTTCATCTCCTCTCCATACCTTGGAAACCGAAATCGTTTTTCCCCCATAAGTTTCATCATCGTCTGATAAAGCGATTTCCTGCGAATCCGAAAAGGAAGCAATCTGAATACTGTCTGCTGCAATAGCCGAAAGTTCCTCTGACATTTCCCCGTATTCTTCATTTTTCTCAAGCTGAAGCTCCTGACCGGAATCATCAAAGAGCTCCTGGCTTCCATTCTGCTCATACTCCACATCCTCTGTCAGTTCCTGCCCGTTTTCTTCCTGCTGAGCTTCTTCCTGCTGGGCTTCTTCCTGTTGAACCTTTTCCTGATTCTGGGCAGAGCTTTCTTCCAGATCCGCTTCAAAACCGTCCTCCAGGTTTTCTTCCAGACTTTCTTCCGATGTATCACTTGCAAACGCAGGTGCCACCAGGCTTCCCAGAAGAATTGCGACAACACATATTGCCACGATTCTTTTTATCCCACACTTCCTTCCGAATATGTGTTTACGCATTGTTTTCATCCTCTCCTTCGCCCCAGTATAAATATATGCTTACGTACCTTTGCTATAGATTTGTTGCATTGTACACTTTCCATACCAACGCTCCACAAACGTTTTTGGGCGAAAAGAAACGGCAGCCGATATTTTTTTCAAAAAATCGACTGCCAAATATCATAAAGGGTTCAACAAACAGGAGAGTTGAAGCCTGATAATCCATATTCTATTTTTCTCCGGATGCTCTGTGATATTTTTTTCGCCTGTTTTCAGTTACAGCTATCACACTGATCGCACTTGCCATGATCGCAATATATACGGCAATGTTTGATGAGTCTCCGGTTTTAGGAGGATTTATTGTTTTTGGTGTTTTTGGTGTTTTCGGATTATCCGGGGTTTCTGAGTCTGTTACTTCTGTCACCATAAATTTCCAGTCATTTTTTGTTAAGAGATCACAGTACTCCAGATCCGTATCTTTATTTAAAGTCAGATCAACCTGGATCTGTCCCTTCTCTCCTGGTTTATATGTCCCAATATAGATCACATCCTGAAGATTTCCATTTTTGTATTTCTTTCCACTGGCACTTCCTTCATACAATGTCTTGCTGTCAAGCGTTACCTTCATGGAAATAAGCTCCAGCAGGTCATTTTTCTTTTCACTTTGTTCAAGCGGAACAACCTGCATATATAAAGCGTAGGTTTTCTTCGAACCATTTTCGATATTCAACTGGTCTTCATAGGTTCCTCCCGGAACCATATTGGTAAAACTCATAAACCAGTTTCCATCATCGCCTCTGACATTATTCCAGGTCATTTTTCCGTTTGTTTCTTCAAAGTACAGTTTTTTTGCAGTTTTTGCATATACAGGTAATATGTATGCCATAAGAAGGCATAATGCCAATGTAAATATTCCCATATGCCTGATTATTTTTTTTACCATTTTGCCTCCCTGCAGAATACATATTTAAAGATCAGCAGGATCAACTGCATGATCTGCGAGATAATTCACAATTTCCACATTATCACTGTCTGTTCCAAAAATTTCTTTTACCGCATCTGAAGTTGCCTGGACAGTCGTTCCGGTAACGAGCATCGTATATTTCGCAGACTCATAATCACAGGTATTATTCTTCACAGAAGTCGTAACCCATCCTTTTTCTGTCTCGTCATAGTAAGTATCCTTGCGAAGTACGGCTGGCTGGATCGAAGGATTCATGGTTACGGCATCTACAAGCAGCGGTGTTTCTCCGCCTGCGGAGATTGTTCCTATAAAATACAGTACAAAATTACCACTCTCATCAGGCTGGTCACTGGTAAGAAGCCACTTCCCTTCAGCCGCGGCAATCTGATCCACGGTTTCTAACCCCGTATCAATGCTGCTTTTTTTCCCGGATGCCAGCAGTACAACCTTGTCTCCCCAGGTGATCTGTGCCGCATATTCATTTCCTTCTTTTGTCTCAAAAAAAAGCGGGAATTTCTCACCAGCCGCCGGAGCGATAATCGTTCCGTCCAGATCTGTCACATTTTCTTTTCTGATCCATTCCTGATTTATCACCACTTTGACAAATGCCGGAACCGTTCCGTTGTTTGAGATCCAGACATCCTTATTAACTTCCTGGCCTGGCTTCCAGTTATCCGGTGAAACGAATTTTTCTTCAATTTCCGTATCATACCGGGCTGTCTTGAACTCATTATGGACAAGTACTTCCTGTGTCCAGTAAGCAAATATCCCTCCGATGCAGCACAGCATCATCACACCGGCCAGCCAGTATATTTTATTCTTTTTTTTCTTCATCATTTTTCTTCTCCCCCTTCTGTCTGGAACATATGGATTCCAGTACATAATTGATAAGAAGAATTGCCGCCATAGCTGCTATTGCGATCGGTTCTTTTCCATAGGTTACAAAGTATCCGGCATAGGGAATCGCAAATCTGGTTGTCTTACCTGCGATTTCGTCTTCCTCTACCGGCACCGGATCTTCTGTGTCGTTGTTATCCCCTTTGGTAACTACTGTCCGTGAAAGTCCGTTTATGGTTGTGATCCTGTGTGTCACCAGAGAGTCTTCGGCTTTAAACGTGATCGCATCCCCAACCTGAAGCTCATCAAAATCACACTTATGATAATACACCACGCTTCCAACCGGAAAAGTTGGCTCCATACTTCCGGTAAGTACTACTACCGGACGGTATCCCATAATAAGGGGAGCAGCAATCGCCATATATATGACGATCGCTGCAATTACTATCCAGGATAATCCCTTAAACAGATAATTCAATACTCTCATAACTGTCTACTTTTTATTCTCAGTTTTTGCCAGGATATGTTGCCCAGTCATTCTGTGTTGCCGCATCTTCATTTGCCTGAAGCAGTTCTGTTGTGATAGTCAGAGTATAATCGGCTCCTGCAAGTCCTGCGTCACTAGAGTCAAGAGTAATAACTTTTTTCTGATATAAAACCTTTCCAGTTGGGATTTCAGCCGGTACATCTTTTTCACTTAATGTATAATCATTATCCGTCAGCTGATCGGCTGTCATTGTATCATCAACCAGTGCATACTTCATCTCAGATACCGTGTATGTACCCATATCTGCATCATTGCAGAGTGTTACATAATCCAGAAGCTTTGATGTCATATCTCCTGATTCAAGTGTTTTCTTATAGTAGAAATATCCATCTCCACCGTCAACCCAGGTTTTTCCCTCTACGCCTGCAAGATGTTTATATACAGAAGAGCCGCCTACAACACTTGTCTCATCACTTGTTGGGAAGAACTTGGTTGATGTTACTTTTTTTGAAGAATCCTGAGCATCTGTCGCTACGGAAGAAAGTGCAGTTCCGGTAATTTCTTGACCATCTCGTTTCCATACTTCATCAAATTTCACTCTTACCCAGAGATCATAATTTCCTGTGTTCTTTGCCTGTACTTCCTTTGTTACTTCTCCGCCTGGCTCCCAGTCTTTCTTCGGTGTAAATTTCTCGACTGTTTCACCGCCGTATTTCTTTGTGGAGAACGGGTTATCAATACTCATTGTTTTTGAAAAGAAGGCCAAGGTTCCAACCACCAGAGTTAAAACCACAAGACCTGCAATCGCTTTTACTTTTCCTGTCTTCTTCATGTCAGTACCTCCATTTTATATTTTTTCAGATTACTGTAGAATATCTTATTTATTCTGGGTAAGATTCCATGAACATCCTTCCGGTGCTTCTGTCAGTCCAAATGTCGCCAGAGCTGCATCTGTTGCCTGAACGGTCTGAGCAGTGATCGTTAATGTATAATCTGCATTACCATAACCAGGTTTCTTTGGATCCTGCTTAGTTACTGCCATGCTGTGTCTTGCACCATCCGGTACATTTTCTGTGTATTCTACCCACTGAGTTGTCGGATCAGTTCCAATCTTGTCTGCATCAGGTGCCGTTTCTGCTTTTGTATAGTAATTTGTCACGGTATATGCTCCCATATCTGCATCTTCCAGAAGTGTTACTGCATCAAGGAATACGCCTGTATCTGTATCTGGTGCAAGATTTGATTTGTAATACCAGTAACCATCTGTTTTGTTATATACCCATTTGTCTTTATTCTCTTTTTTTAATGTTTTAGTTACAACAGACTCATCATCTGCAACCAGACCATCTGTCGCATCTGCCTGTGATGTTGTATCATCCATTCCTGTGTTGGTTTTGACCCAATCTTTATCAGTTTTATTTACCCATTTCTCATCAAATTTCACACGTACCAGAACATCATAATCACCGGTATTCTTTACGGTCACATCCTTATTTACCTCTGCTCCCGGTTCCCAGTTATCACCATCACCAGGATTGAAATCCTCGACTACGTTGGTGTCATATTTACCCGTATCAAACGGGTTGGTTACTGTCATTGTCTGGTTAAAATAAGCAAATGTCCCTCCGACAACCATAATTGCCGCTAAACCAGCCACTCCTGCGATCTTCTTATTTCTTCGCATAATTTTTCCTCCTTGTTAAGTACCTTTCATTTAGTTTTTTATCTATTAAAACAGTACTAGTCCTGTTTTAATCTTCATTTCCATGTAACCGTTTCTCCGGTTACTTCCGGGGTTAATCCCCACTTCATATAAGCTGCTGCCTCTGCTGCAAGAGATGCCTGTAAAAGCTCTCCTTCTATTTTTACGTCATAGGATGCCCCTGAATAATCCCTCTGTATTCCATGCTCATCATTCCCGATCTGGTCACTGATGGTTACGGATTTTAAGGTAATATCTGTCAGATCCTCTGACGCAAGTACCTTGTTGTAGTAATACCAGCCATCCTTTTGGGGCCAGTTCTTCTGGAAATCATCCGTAAAATTCAGCAGAAATCCCTCCGCTGCTTCTGTGTCTTTAGTTCCGTCTTTCAGTGTCAGGCTCGGCGTGAACCTCACGCGCAGAACTGCATCAACCGCACCTTCATTTCCAAACCGGACTTCCTTTTGTTTTTCTTCTCCGGGAACCCATTCATCGTTTGGTGCAAACTTTTCATTTAAATATATTTTTGCTTCTGCACTTTGAAACGCATTGTCAACACTTACAGACTTCCGGAAATATGCCTGCGTAACGCCAAAAAACAGCAGCGCGAGCATTCCGCAAAGCAACAGATATTTTTTGCTTTTTTTCATAATGCTCCCCCTTACTTCCAGCTGACCGCAGTACCATTGACAGTTGCTTCTTTGCCAAATACACTCGAAGATGCTTTTTTGTTCACTTCATCTGAATTCAGGGTAAACTGGCTGTCACTTACCTGGAGAAGCTCCATCCGGAAATACAGCTGATATGTAGCAGTACAATAATCTCTATACTCTCTATCGTCATAGTTAGGAAATGTAACCTCTGTCAGGATTTTTTCTGTCTCACCTGACGGTTCCAGGATTTTGTTGTAATAAAACCAGCCATCTCCTCCGTCTGTCCAAAGAGTACTGTTTTCTCCAAATCCATTCTGCCACTTCTTAGTGGCAACATCTGTACCATTAATCTGATTATTCATCAAAACAGCCTCTCCGTCTTCCGTCCTCTGCCAGGTTTCTCCATACGAAACCCTTAAAAATGCGGCACTTGAACCGTCATTTTTAAATGACACTTCCTTCTGTACGGTTCCTGACGGCATCGAACCCTCTTCAAATATTTCATTTATTTCAGCCTTCAGCTTATCTGCCTTCAGCACATTGGTATGTTCTATTTTTCCAGACCAAAATGCAAAACTTGAGCCGATCATGAACAAGGCCAGACATCCCAACAAAAACAGAATTAGTCTTTTTTTCTTACGCATGTTGTATTACCCTTTCTAAACCGGTGTCATACCGTAGGAATAAATAAATTCCTTATCGCATCTGCGGCATGGAAAAATGATTTGGATGTATACGTATTATGTACTGTCACTACCACATCTTCTCCAGGCTTCACCGTAACCTGGCTGCCGTTTAAGCTTCCACCGCCGGATATCGAAAATCCCGACAGGGAATATTCCTTTGGCACAACCTCTTCAATATTAAGAGTGGTTGTTTTCGTAATATTGATCTTTCCACTTGTTTCTTCGTCTGTTAATACAACCTCTGTGTTCACAGCCGCACCATCATCTCCTGCTGAACTGACACGGATAATAAATGCATCATTCTCCAGTCCATCCTGATAATTATCAACAATTTTCTCGATTTTTACAGTTCCGACCGGCACATTCGTGATCGTGATCGTCAGGTCATTTCCCGGCAGTACCTTCACCTTGCATCCCTGTTCTGTTTCTGTCACCTCACCAGCAGCTGTGCTCCCGTCATTTAGAGTGACTGTTGCGCCTTCAAATACAATCTTGTTTTGTATCGCCACCGGAATGATTTCTTCCAGACTGATCTCTCCGCCATCTTTCGGCACCATCAGAGTGTAGGTTTCCGTTTGCCCGTGTTTTAAGTCTTTCTTTTTGTTCTCCAATTTTGTCAGAGCTGTATCTGTTGCCCCCGGCTGCAGGTAAATATCCTTTGTGCCTGTGCTGTTTGCTGTGATTGAATATGACTGCCCTTGTAAATAACCCGGCATTTCTCCATATTTATTTACAATTTTTTTAATTGTGATCCTTGCCTGATTCGGCGTATTTTCAAAAATACCGTTTCCATTAAACAGGAACAGCATATTATTCACATCGCTTGCCTGATCTGCCAAATGTCCGGAACCGTGATCCTGACTCAGGCCATCACTGTTGATCACTTTTCCAATCTTAAGTTCATACGATTGCTTCTGTTCTGTGCCGTCCAGGTAATCATCCTGGAAAGAACCGCTGTCTCCTGCCAGCTCCTGCAGCGTATAGACACCCCATGGCAGATTATGGAACTTGACCCAGCCATCACTGCCTGTTGATTCCTCTGCCGATTTTTCAAGAGTTTCGGCGATTGTACTGCCCTCCTGCTTCCTGTTGACCGTAAATCTGATTCCTGAAACCGAAATCTTGCTGTCCTTTACAATCTTTTGAAATTCCAGGTCATATAAAAGCCCTCTGACATATGGCACCTGGAATTCTGTGCTCCCAGCATAAGAAGTGTTTTCTATATGGCAGTTCAGGATGGCCTGTCGATTTGTCTGGTAGCTTTCCTTATCTCCCACCTCGCTGTTCATATTCTGTGTACAGCTGTTGAAGTCCTCTTGTTCCGCCTTCAGATGGATCTTATATACAAGCTGGTGGATATTATAATGATATCCGGTAAGTCCTCCATCTTCTTTCACCTGTACACCTTCCACACCATTTGATGCCGGAGTCCACGTTAAGACATTCTCTGAATCTGAATTTTCTCCATCGCAGTGCTCTATTCTTTCATAGGTGATATAATCTCCCATAGTGTCCTGAACAGAATCCACTACGATATCATCTATTGCAAAGTGGATTTTTTTCTCGGTCATTGTGTCCAGGTCGATTGTATATGTTAGTTCTCCTCCTGTTCCATTATCACCTTCATGGTAATTAACGCCACATGATGCAACTAAATATAAGCCAAGACTTTTCAGGTAGATAAACCCAGTACCGTTAGAACAATTTGGTGTAGTTCCGTGATACCATCCTCTGTAGGTATGGACAACATTTCCGCTTCTTGTAAAGTTAACAATAGCCTCATAATTTCTGCCGCCGCTTACATAACCTGGATCAATATAACTACTGTGTCCAACTACCCTTTCTGTCAAAACTCCTTCTTTATACTCATCTTTCTTCGATGTCGTTACCCAAAACTGTGATTCCGCCAGCAGCTCATCCCATGTCATCTTTTTTGTGATTCCCATATATACACGAAATTCATTTTCAACTCCTGTCGGAATCACATTTTTCTGATAATAAATATCATCACTGCCGTCTTTGTCTATGTCATAACCTTTTTTATCGGCCTGTCCGTTTCCACTGTATTCTTCTGAAACAATCTGCCATTTATTGGAAGTATTAACTGTCCCAACAACATCTGGAGCCGCCGTACCTGACAGATCAGCAGCTGCCGTCAGTTCTTCTGCATCTGACTGTTCCGCAGCCGCCATCGCTTCAGCCGTATCTGAAGGTTCGGAGCTGAATTCTTCGGTATCTTCTGTATCAAGGCTTCCTGCATCTTCCTGGCTAGCTTCGTCTTCTGATCTCTGCTTCTCTTCTGTATTGTCATCTGATTCCGTTTCATCTGACATTTCTTCCTGTATTATCTCTTCGGATGTATCTGCTTCTGACGCATCTGCTTCTACGCTTTCCTCTGTATTTCCATCCGCTGTTTCTCCGGCTTCTGCCTCTGTATTTTTATCTGTTTCCTGTATTTCGCCTGTTGCACCGGCAGGTATCCCCATTGTTAATATCAGCATCAGACACAATATAATTGCCAGGATTTTTCTTTTTTCTTTTTTATTTATAATCTGCTTATGCATTATATTCTGACATCCTCCTTAACTACACATGAGAACTGCTTTACGCTTCTCATTTTACCTTTGTCATACAAACGTTTCAGAAACGTTTGAGGCCAAAAAAAGAGGGAACAGCCAATATTTTTTAAAAAAATATTAACTGCCCCCTCTTTTCGGATCCCTGTCTGATTTCTGTTATTCTGCCTTATCATAGACAATATTTCCCAATATGTATTCACCCCATGAATATTCTGTCAGAAATTCATGCCTGAATTCTTCTTCTGATTCGTAGCTGCCGTCCAGCCATGAATAATAATCACAGTCAAACATCTCCACGTTTGCCATCTGGCCTCTGGCTGTCGAAAGGATCAGATTCTCCAGTCCGTATTCCTTCAGGTGATCTTTCAGACGTTTGAGTGCATTGTAATACACCTTCATTTTATCATTGCTATATTCCCGCAATTCCCATATCGTACTGTAGATTTCCTGATTACTGATCTCCCTGCCTCTTTTTACCAGTATGAGTGCCAGGATTTCCTTTGCTTTTCCGCTGAGCTTTATCGGAATTCCATCCTTCATGACAACGAACCTTCCAAACATCTGTACATAGACCGATTTTTTCTGTCTCCGGACCAGAAGCCGCATCTTCTTCATTGTATTTTCGATAATCTCTTCATTGTAAGGTTTCAGAATATAATCATCTCCGCCCAGCTGATTCGAATCATGTATATAATCATCATACGCAGATATAAAAACGATCAGAAGCTCCGGCATCTTCTCTTTTAAGATTTTTGCACATTCAATTCCGCTCATATCCGGCAGTTCAATGTCCAGAAAAGCGATTTCGAACGAATTTGTCCTGGCATATTCAATTACTTCCTCTGCATATTCAAAGGCAGCTGTTACATTCAAATCTTTTATATTCTTGCTCAGCCTCATAAAAGCACTGAGCATCAGTGGTTCATCATCAAGTATTATCGCTCTCATAGCTTACCTCTTTCTCTCGGAAACCAGATCGTGATCCTGGTTCCAACATCTATTTTGCTGTTGATTATAACTTTTGCGTTCTGCTGTTTGGTTAATCTGAACATCACATTATCAAGTCCTATGGATTCCCTCTCCTTCTTTTCCACCTCATCACGTACCTTCTGATAATCAAATCCAACTCCATCATCCTCAATTATGACCCGGTTATATTCCTCCAGCGTATCTGTTTTAACCGATACCGTCCCGCCTTTCTTTCCCCTCTTGTATATTCCATGCCGGATCGCATTTTCCACAAGAGGCTGTATGCTTAACGGCGGCACCCGAAACTCTTCCGAGCCAAACTCATAGACCATATTCAGGCGGTTTCCCATTCTCATTTTTTCAATATTTACATACGCACGTATGTTATCCAGCTCCTGCTGTATTGTGATCAGCTCTCCACTTTGCATGGCGCGGATACATGCGCGAAGATATACGGTAAAATCATACATCAGATCCGAAGCATATTTCGGATTCTGCAGTACCACTTCACGGATAGAACTCAGCGCGTTGTACAAAAAATGCGGCTGCATCTGGCTGGCAGAGTTGTTTATCCTCATATTTTCCAGGTTGTTCTCCAGCTGCTTTAATTCCTGCTGGACTATATTCTGTCTTCTGGTATATTCCGAGATATCGACAACTACACAATATCCATACATAACACCTGAATCATTTTTTATGGATTCCATTGTATCCAGCACTGAGAGCACCGTATGATCTTTACAGCGCAGCCTATACTGACAGGTTCTGACTCCCGGGCTTGAAGCTGATTCTTCTATGAATTCCCGAAATTTTTCCCTGTCCTCCTGCTCGATCAGCTCTTCATAGAGGTATCCGTTCCAGGTTCGCAGTTCACCTTCCGGGTACTTCAGCATTCTGCACAGCTTCTCACCCACATATTCCAGATGAACAGGGCTGTTAAGGTAGTATCTCCGGGTTCCGCCCGGAATCTGATCCAGCATATCCACCTTTTCTTTCAGCTGTGAATGTTCGGTACTGTTTTCACGGATGCTTCCCAGGATCTTGATGACCTTCTCGTTTTCCCCTATGATCGGCATCATTGTAACAGCCAGCATTTTATACGAATATTTATCCCTGCAGAAAATGGATTCAAAGGAAGTCGTTACCTTCTCTTCAATGGCGTAATGCAGCTCCCATATAAAACCATCAAAGTCAAATTCCGGATGTGCAAGCTTGTATTCCTGTGTCCGTTCAAAAAAATCCTCTTCCATTTCCTGACCAAAAATTTCCGAAAACACTTCATTTGTCCTGACCTTGCGTTCCACCAGATCATATTCAAAGATCACACATTTCATCTTTACCAGAAGCGAAACGATCCGGTCATACTGTGCTCTCTTATCTTCATATTCCCGCCAGTAATTTTTCATTTGTATATAACTCAGTATCAGAAAATATATAATTCCCAGGCAAAAGCTGACAGAGGACAGAAAAATGAGCCGCTTGATGGCAATAAGATTGGAGGCATACTCCTTTCTCGCAGTCTCCGTATCGATCGCGCATATCAGATACCAGTCATTTTGTTCTATTTTTGCATAGGCCACAACCGCGCCGCTGTTCTTTCCAATTATTATACTTCCGCTTTGTTTTTCTGATAAATGCTGTAACTCCTTTTCCGATTTTGAAAATATCTCATATATTTCATCTGCTGATTCATATGCCTTCTCCGCCCGGGTATTTTTTACGAGAATATTCCCTTCACTGTCGATGAGCATCGACTGCTCATGGTTATTAAACATCGACTGCTGAAACAGATTGTCCCGCAGTGTGGATATTTCCTTACTGTAAAAAATGACTCCTGTTATTTTTTCCTCTTTCTTTACAGGAGCTGAAAAAATAACTCTCGGATCATCTCCGAAGCCTGTCGTCTGCAGATATTCACAGACGAACTCTTTTTCTCCGGTTATGACCTTGCTGAAGTATTCCCTTTCCCTGATATTCCCGATATTTTTCCCCTGATAGGTTGTCACATCTCCATTTTTATCCGCATAAGCCAGCATACATAATCTGTTTGTTTCAACAACTGCCTCCAGGATTCCCTGATCCTTCTCATCATCAAATGACAATCCGTTCTCGATCATAGTTGCGATCGTGGAAACATTTTTATCTTCATCTTCTATCGCCTGACTAACTAATTGGGCCTGCTGCTTCGCAAGGAATCCCGTTTCGTCTGTCATTCTTTTCTGAACAACTTTATTAATTGTATAATTCGATAATATGAGGACAAAAAAACAGATTATGGCAATCATCAGAAAAAAGCCAAAGCTTATGCCATATCTCTTTCTGCCCGAACAATCAGCCTTATGAATTCTCATTTGTCTTCCCATTCGAAACCGTTTCTTATTATTTAACGTCCAATAAACCTTCGTTCATTGTATCTCATTCCGACCAACGTTTAACCCACGTTTCGAAGCTGATGAAGACTTCATATACCGGCAGATATGCTTTGATGCGTACCCTGGAATTCTACTACATATTAACAATTAAACGAAAATAAAAAAGTGATAATGTTACATTTCCCAAGCTTATATCAGCTGATACAATTTTTCCCTGTCAAGAATTTCTATTTTTCCATGGCCGGTTCTGATCAGCTGGTCGCTGGCCATATATTTCAGAGTCTTTGTCACAACCTCTCTTGCACTGCCGATCTCATTTGCGATCTCTTCCTGTGTAACCTTTACGGTATCCGAATCCTGCCTGACTTTTTCTTCCCACAAATAGCCCGCAATTCTCTGATCTACCCTCTTGAATAAAATGTTCTGTATCGTCCACATCACATCGCTGAACCGTTCTGCTGTCTTTTTGTATAAGTAGTTTTCGAATGTTTTATCCTCTTTCATGATCGGCTTTAAGTCTGCCGCTGGAATGGTAACGGTTTCTGTATACTCCGCCGCCTCGATCAGAATATCAAAATCAATTTCCTCGATCAGACATCCCGCAGTAAATACACAGACCTCCCCTTCCTCCAGGCGGTACAGTGTTACCTTTCGTCCCTCAGGAGATACAATATAAACCCGCATACTTCCCCTGGAAATGATCAGCAGTCCCTTGCATCCCTGTGTTGTATTGTAAATAGTCCTGTTTTTATCAAACAGCTCCAGTCTCCAGGAACGGCTGATACGGTTCCTGTCTTCCTCTGTCAGGTTCTTCCAGAAGGGAAAGATTTCTGCAAAATCCACGGAAATATTTTCCTTTTTCCACTGTGCGATCCTGCCTGTGATAATGTCCTCCCTGAGCTTTTCCACCTGTCTTTCGATGTTTTTAATCATTCTTTTAAAGCTCTCATCCGAATCATCGGACGGACTTTCCACTCCCCAGTCGATTTCTATCAGACATGGTACCGAAACACATCGGATACTGCATCCCATATAAATAACAATATCCACTTCAGGAATCGCTGAAACCAGCTTCGTATAATGGCCTTCCTCCAACAGATCGATATTGTATTCTGCTTTTAACATCCTGACCGCCCGGCTGCTGATATCTTTTCCAAGTGCCACTCCTGCCGAATAAACCTCCATCACATCCGATGCCATTCTTCTTGCCAGTGCTTCTGCGATCTGACTTCTGCAGCTGTTATGATTACACAAAAAGGCCACCTTCCATTTTTTTGTTTCCTGCCTTCCATCCAGACTTCTTCCCAATTCCTCACATCCTTTATCCTATATTCTTTATCAGCATTACTTTTTAAATCGCCCTATTTCTTTTAATATTACCGCTTAAATCGGTATATTTCAATTTATATCGGTATTTTAATCGTGAATATTACCGCTTAAAATTGTATAGAATACCTAATGGAGGTAAAATTATGGATGTAACCTTTATCAGAACACGCATATCGGAGCTGCGAATCAAAAAAAATATTTCCGAATATAAGATGAGTCTGGATCTTGGCCATAGTAAAAGCTATATCCAGAGTATTTCCTCTGGAAAAGCATTGCCTTCATTATCTGAATTTCTTTACATTTGCGAGTATTTTGGCGTAACGCCTAAAGAATTTTTTGATACAAGCAATACGAACCCACTTTCTGTCAGCGAGCTTTACAAACTTTCCAGAAATATGTCAGAAGAAGATCTGGAGTTGCTTATTACTGTAGCAAAACGCCTTCAGCATACCTCCCGGCCAGGTTCGGCATAAATATCTGTCATTTTCTATTTTTATGAACTGTAACGCCTTTATTCTTTGTATATTTTGCATTATATTATTCCATTTCCACGAAATCAATGGTATAATATGCACATTAAAACAATCCGTTTCGCAGTCTTTCAGGATTTTTTTCCCGAACGATCCCGCCAAACGCGATCACGACAGGAGGGTTTTATTATGGATCAGGACAAATTCATAAAAATTTACGCACGTAGTGACAGCCATATTCAGCTAAAAATGATTCCCGGACATTTCGTAACTTCCCAGTCCCATATTACACATTATCTGGATCTTACAACCATGAAATCCAGGTGTGCAGAAGCACAGCGCATTGCTGCTTCCCTGGCTGCCAATTACGAAGCGTCCATACCTGTAGATACTATCGTCTGCATGGACGGATTAGAGGTGGTCGGAGCTTACCTCGCCGAAGAACTGACCAAGGCCGGTGTGTTCTCCATGAACGCCCACCAGACCATCTACGTTATCACACCGGAGTTCAACAGCACGGGACAGATGATCTTCCGGGATAACTACGAGCCAATGATCAATGGCAAGAACATCCTTATCCTCAACGGCTCCATCACCACCGGCTCCACATTAACCCGTGCCATCGAAAGTGTCTTATACTACGGTGGCAAGATCCGCGGCGTGGCGGCTATCTACAGCAGCGTAGACAGTGTAGCCTCTCTCCCTGTACACTCCATCTTCCAGGCCAGGGACATTCCGGATTATCACTCCTACCGCTCCGACAACTGCCCGATGTGCAAAAACCGGCAGAAGATTGATGCCATCGTCAGCAGCTACGGATATTCCGTATTATAATCCTTACTTGAAAACAGCCAAAAAGGAAGCCGTCTGTTAACCAATCCCTTATAAAGGGCATTGATTATCAACGGCTTCCTCTTTATATTCTCCGATTCCGGTTCCAGAACACGTCCTCCATAACCTCACCTGTCCCTTTCCCAAACTTGCCCGCACCAAACACCTGTGCTATAATCAGGCTAATCAAAAAATCGAGGTAAACCACACATGAACAAAAAAGAAATCTCAGAGATCAAAAAACAGTTCACTCCCGACCGCTGCTCGATCACACGCATCTGCGGCTGTTATGTAGACGGGGAAAAGAACAAAAAAACCGAGCTTAAGGAAGCTTTTCTTTCCTTATCAGAAGAAGAAATGTTCAAATATTTTGATATCTTCCGCAAAACCCTCACCGGCACAGTCGGTAAGAATCTTATCAATATGGAATTTCCGCTTGAACAGGAGGCAGACGGGGGAACCCAGCATTTCCTTATGAAGCTCCGGGAGAGCAAGCTCACAGACGACGCCCTCACAGAAGCCTTCTACGACAAGATCATCGAAAACTACGACTACGGCGAAAATTACTACATCATCCTCATTCACGCAGTCTACGACATTCCGGGGAAATCCTCTGATGGTGCCGAAATGTTTGATGCATCGGAGGAAATTTACGACCATATCCTCTGCAGCATCTGCCCGGTCAAGCTCTCCAAGGCCGGACTTCACTACAATGCAGAGACCAACAATATCGAAGACCGTATCCGTGACTGGCTGGTAGAAATGCCAGACTGGGGCTTCCTTTTCCCACAGTTCAATGACCGCAGCACCGATATCCACGGACTCCTCTACTACACAAAGAATGCCGAAGAGCTCCGTTCTGTAATGATGGATGAGGTCTTTGGCTGCACCACACCACTTTCCGCGGGAAATCAGCGCGATTCCTTCAATACCCTTGTAGAAGAAACCCTTGGTGAGGACTGCGCCTATGACACCGTTCTTGAGATCCATGAAAAGCTCAATGACCTGATCGAATCCCAGAAGGACGAGCCAGAACCGGTTGTTCTTACCAAATCCGAAGTGAAACGCCTCTTTGAAGAATGTGGCGTAGAGGATGATAAGCTTCAGAATTTTGATGAGCAATACGAGCTGGCCGCCGGTGAAAAATCTTCCCTGGTTGCTTCCAATATCACCAACACCCGTAAATTCGAGATCAAAACTCCGGATGTTGTGATCCACGTAGCACCTGACCGTGCAGACCTGGTAGAAACCCGTATCATCGACGGCCGTAAATGCCTTGTCATTCCAATGGAAAGCGAAATAGAGCTTAACGGCATCCGCGTAAGTGCACTGAGCCAGTCCGGAAATACACCGGCAGAAACACTTTCCGGCAGTGATGCTGAAGAAGAAATCCCATTCTAATAACCACATGAGGAGAACATTATGAACGATAAAAAAATCTTATTCTTTGATGTAGACGGTACACTGCTTACCTCCCGCCCATTCAAGGTTCCGGAAAGCACAAAGCTTGCCCTCACAAAAGCGCACGAAAACGGCCACCTTCTTTTCATCAATACAGGCCGTACCAGAGCCATGATACCTCATGAACTTTCCGGGCTGTATTTTGATGGTTATGTATATGGCTGCGGCACCCATATTTATATGGATAACAAGCTGCTCTACTTCCGCACGGTACCAAATCTGCTGTGCAAGGAAACCGTAGACCTTCTCCGCAAATGTAAGATCGAAGCACTTTTTGAATCCAACACCGCGATCCTGTTTGACGGAGCATCTCCTGCCCAGTCTGAATTCGGAGCCAGGATGCGCAGGGATATCCCTATGGTTGACATCACCAAATTCAGCCGTGAAGATGCCTGCACTTATTCCTATGATAAATTTCTGGTGCATATGCTGCCGGACTCCGATGTAGAAAAATTCCGCAGCTTCTGCAACGACCATTATACCTATTTTGACCACGGAGACGGAATCTGGGAAGTGATCCAGAAAGGAAGCAGCAAGGCCACAGGAATGGATTTTCTTCTCGACCGCCTCTCTATCCCAAGAGAAAACAGCTACGCCTTCGGAGACAGTCCTAACGATCTTCCGATGCTGAAAGCAGCCGGTGTCAGTGTTGCCATGGGAAATTCTTACGGCGGAATTGAAAAAATCTGTACTTATCAGACAAGCTCTGTAGATGAAGATGGTATTTACAATGCGCTGGAGCATCTGAAGCTGATCTGACAGAAGCCTTTGCGACTATACAGAACGGGCAGTGTACCATAAACCGTACACTGCCCGTTCTGTATATCATTTCTTATATTCTGTTTATTTCTCAGCCTCCGGTGTTGCAGTTACCTCTGCTGCAGAGTCTGTTGTTTCCTCTGCTTCTGGTGTCTCTGTTGCAGAATCTGTTGTCTCCTCTGCTGCCGGTGTCACAGTCGCCTCCGGATCAGGGGTCGGGGTCGGAGTCTGGATCGTAAAGCTGTGATTATCTGTAATCTTGATCTTCTTGATCAGCTTGGTCTCTTCCTTGATGTCCGCTTTATCCTTCCAGCCATCTGTTGTATCATTATAATAGTCTTCTTTCTTGGTTTCTGTCAGGGACTCCTTCTTACTCTCACTGGAAGTCTCATCATTCTTGGAATCCAGTCTCACTACATACCAGGTAGAATCTGTCTTGATGATCTCAGAGTTCACTTCACCTTCTTCCAGTTTACGAAGGGCATCCCGTACATCATCCGGATAGGCACTGCCGTTTGTTGCGCTGTCATCACCCTCCTCATAAGCCGGGCATGTACCGGAAGTTGCTGTCATATCCTCCGAGATCTCATCGCCAAGTGTGCTGAAATCTGCCGTAGGATCCTCTTTAACCTTATCAAAGAATTTCTGGATATTCTCTTCATTTGTCTTGATATCGTCGTCCGAAAGATCATCTCCGCTGACTGTCACGCTTGCATAGCTGAATGCCATCTGCTGATATTCCTTCTCATCGAGATCAATATCTGCCTTCGCCTCAATAGCATCCTTCATCTTCACATCATAGGTTTCAAGCTCCAGGAATGTCTTGACTATGTCTTCATCAACAGCAAGCTCTGAGAGCGTCTCCTCACTGTTTGCCGCGATAAAGTTCTTGGCAGCCTCCTCCAGGGCCTTCTGTTCATCCTCTGTGATCTCCACATCATACTCGGAAGCATGTTCCTTCTCAAGACACATCTTCTCCACAGTCTCAACAGAAGTTGTCACTGCGTTCTCACCATAAGTCTCGTCAGAATCATCTCCCATTTCCGTATCCCAGATAGACATGTCACTGCTTCCGCCAAAATACATCGCATACATCGCCTCAGCCTGTGCCTGCTGCATACGTGCCGCAAGGCTCACAACCCCAAGCGGGATCTCCTGCTTATTAACTGTCACCGCTGTCTGTGTTCCATCGAGTTTTTTATTTCCGCAACCAGCCATCATGCCTGCCGCTGTAACACAGACAAGAGCTGTAACTGCTGCTTTTTTTGCTGAATTTTTCATTTCTTCCTCCATCTATCCCGTCCATAAAAACCTGTGTCCGGCATTTATTCCATAATGCCTAATTATAACTGTTTTCCCTCTCAAGAGCAAGGAATTTCACCAACTAACATGACATTTCACAAATTATCCACAGGCATCCCATTCACTTCGTCCTCTGTAACAATGCCCTCGTTTATTCCTGCGGTTCTGCCAGCTTCGCAAGCTCTCCCGCAAATTTCATCAGTTCTTCCAGCAGTTTTCCCTGTGGAGTCAGGATAAACTTCGGTTCCTGTCTGGCCTTAAACTGCAGGCCTCTTCTGTACTGCGCCATGATTTCCGGAATCCCCGCAGGATCAAGCTTCGCTTTTTCATAAAGTGTGATCCGCACATCTTTTCCAAGCTGTTTGATCTCTGTCACATAGCCTCGATGTGCAAGTGCCTTCAGATGTGCAATGGCAAGAAGGTTCAGAACCGCTTTCGAAGGCTCACCAAAACGGTCGATCAGCTCTTCCAGCATGTCATCATAATCCTGCCGGCTCTCGATGCCTGCAATACGTTTGTAGATATCCAGCTTCTGAAACTCACTGCTGATATAGGAATCCGGGATAAACGCATCTATATTAAGATCAATAGTCGTCTCGAAATCATCCATCGTCTGGATTCCTTTGGCTTCCCTGACAGCCGCACTTAGCATCTTGCAGTAAAGGTCATAGCCCACTGCGTTCATATGTCCGTGCTGCTGCGCACCAAGAAGATTTCCCGCGCCACGTAGCTCCAGATCCTTCATTGCAATTTTAAATCCGCTTCCAAGGTCCGAATACTCTCTCATGGCACTGAGGCGTTTCTCTGCGGTTTCCTGAAGCATTTTATTCTTTGTATACATAAGAAACGCATACGCTGTTCTGTTGGAGCGTCCTACACGGCCGCGCAGCTGGTAAAGCTGGGAAAGGCCATATCGGTCCGAATCATGGATGATCATGGTATTCACATTTGAAATATCCAGCCCCGTCTCAATAATCGTTGTCGAGACCAGCACATCCACATCACCGTTAATAAAATCATACATTACCTGTTCCAGCTCCCGCTGGCTCATCTGTCCATGCGCAAAATCCACCCTGGCTTCCGGCACAAGTCTGGATATCCGAAGTGTCACATCGGCAATATCATTGACCCGGTTATACACATAATAAACCTGACCGCCGCGGCGAAGCTCCCTGCGGACAGCCTCCCGGACAGTCTCCTCATCATACTCCATAACATAGGTCTGGATCGGCACACGATCCATAGGCGGCTCCTCCAGGACACTCATATCACGGATACCGATGAGGCTCATATGAAGAGTTCTCGGGATCGGAGTTGCAGTCAAAGTCAGTACATCGACATCCTTTTTCATCTGCTTGATCTTTTCCTTGTGTGTAACGCCGAACCTCTGTTCCTCATCAATGATCAAAAGTCCCAGGTTTTTGAATTCCACATCCTTGGAGAGAACCCTGTGGGTGCCGATCACAATGTCCACCTGCCCCTTTCTGATCCCTTCAAGGGTCTTTTTCTGCTGGGCGGAGGTACGGAACCGGCACAGAAGATCCACCTTCACCGGAAACTCCTTCATACGCTGCACAAAAGTATTATAATGCTGCTGGGCAAGGATCGTGGTCGGTACAAGATAAACAACCTGTCTGCTCTCCTGCACCGCTTTAAAAGCTGCTCTCAGGGCAACCTCCGTCTTACCGTAGCCCACATCGCCGCACACAAGGCGGTCCATGATCCTGGTGCTTTCCATATCCCGCTTGGTATCCTCGATCGCCGCCAGCTGATCTTCCGTCTCCTCGTAAGGGAACATTTCCTCAAATTCTCTCTGCCACACTGTATCCGGACCGCAGACATACCCTTCTTTTTCCTGGCGTACAGCATAAAGCTCCACCAGCTCTTTTGCAATATTTTTAACCGCACCCTTGACACGGCTTTTGGTCTTGTTCCACTCCTGCGTGCCGAGCTTGTTCAGCTTCGGTGTCTTCGCATTATCCGAAGAGCCGGAATATTTCTGCAGCACATCCAGCTGCGTTGCCAGGATATAAAGGTTGCTGCCCCCGCTGTATTCGATCTTGATATAATCCTTAACAACACGGTCAACCTCCACCTTCTCAATCCCACGGTAGATTCCAAGGCCATGTTTCTCATGGACAACAAGATCGCCGACCGAAAGCTCCGAAAAATCCTGGATATGGTTTCCGCTGTATTTTTTCTTTTTTTTACGCTTCTTCTGCTCTTTGCCAAAAATATCCGTCTCCGTCATTACCGCAAATTTGATCAGCGGATACTGAAATCCGCGCCTCGCATGACCATAGACAACCATAATCTCACCAGGATTGATGATACGGCTGTAATCCTGGCTGTAAAAAGCATTCAGACCTTCCTCTGAGAGATCCTTCACCAGACGCTCTGCCCTTGTCCTGGAGCCGGAGAGCAGTGCGATCCGATAACCCTGGCTTTTATACTGAAGAAGATCTTTTACCAGAAGCTCAAAGCTGCTGTTGTAGGAATCCACGGATTTGACACTAAGGTCAAATTCATCGGAAAACCTCCAGCCAAAACGTCGCGGAGAAAGAGAAGACACCGCAACACAGTTTCGTTTATTCAGTTTTTTCTGAACCTCCTGAAAACCGCAGAGCCACTGCCCCGGAAGATTGGCCTCCCCTTTTTCTTCCCTGCGCATACGGCTCTGACGGTACTCTTCCTCTACGCCTTCGCCATTCTCCGCAAGATGATTTGGCTCATCCAGAAACAGGAGTGTTTTTTCCTCCGGAAAATAATCCAGAAAGGATACCATCCCTTCTCCGTCTGCCTTCTCCACAGCCGGATAAATGGTGATCTCCTCCACATTTTCCAGAGATCTCTGGCTCTCTGCGTCAAAGCTTCGGATGGAATCGATCTCATCATCCCACAGCTCAATGCGCCACGGATTCTCCTCTGTCAGAGGATAAATATCAATAATCCCTCCCCGGATGGAAAACTGCCCCGGAAGCTCTACCTGGCCAACCCGCTCATATCCAAGTTCTACCAGCTCTGCCTTCAGCTTTTCCAGGTCGATCACGCTGTCACTCTTAAAATGAAGAAGACTGCTCCGGATCTTTTCCAGCGGCATCAGAAAATCCATACATCCGTCAATACTTGTGACAACCGTTATCTCTTCCTGTTCCAGAAGTGCACGGATCACCCGCATACGCTGACGGATCAGCAGGTTTCCGTGAATATCTGCCTGGAAAAACAGAAGATCCTTTGCCGGATAAAAATATACATTTTTGTCATAGAAACGGTAATCCTCGTAGATTTCCTTTGCGCTGCGCTCATCCTCCGCAAGGATCAGATGATATGGAAAAAGCCCGGAAAGTCCATACATCAGATGGACCTTCTGGGACTCCATACATCCTGAAATATTGAGGATTCCGCGGTTTACGCTACAGCATTTTTTTATTTCCTCAAACTCTGCAAGACCCTGCAGAGGCTGCAAAAATGTTTCCATACAAACCTCAATTCTTAGGCTTTTTCCTGTTATACTTATTCATCGCCGCATCCACTCCCTCGGACAGGATCAGCTCCACAGCCTCTGCTGCATCACGGATCCCCTCGTCCACAAGCCTGCGGTCGCTGTCCGAAAAATGTCCCAGCACAAAATCTGCCAGATCCCAGTCCTTCGGTTTCGCACCGACACCTACACGGATACGGATAAATTTCTCAGTTCCAAGACGGCGGATAATGTCCTTGATCCCATTATGTCCACCTGCACTCCCTTTTTTGCGGATGCGAAGCTGCCCCGGCTCCAGGTCGATATCATCATAAATAACGATCAGCTCTGTCTCCGGGTCGATCTTAAAATAGCTGGACATTTCCTGGATCGGGCCGCCGCTCAGATTCATATAGGAAAGTGGTTTCATCAGGATTGCTTTCTCTCCGCCGATGATACCCTTTCCATACATGGCATTAAATTTCACGCCCCCCTGAGGCACATGATTCGCCTCAACAAGACAGTCGATGGTATCAAATCCCATATTATGACGGGTAGCCTCATACTGCTTTCCCGGGTTTCCCAAACCTGCAATTAAATACATAAAAACTCCTAATTCAAGCGGATATTCGCAATCCGCATTTGCTATCTGATTCAGTTAAAATATACCATCTCATCAGCAAGAGGCTCGCATACTTCTACATGCTCTGCGTAAAGCACGATGCCTTCTCCCTGATATTCCATTCTCTTCTCAAAGGCAACCTTCGCTGTAACCTCCACCCACTGCCCTTCTGTGATCTTCGGGGCAAAAGCACTCTTGCAGATGTATCCCAGAAATGTGGTATCGTCTGCACAGCATGTCATGGCTGTTCTTCCCGGAACAAAGAATTTGCTTCCCATTCCACGGGGTTTCAGGGCACGTGCCTTAAAATGAACCGTCTTTCCGACATAACGGTCCGGGTGGTCCATGGAATCCACGAACCAGATACCATAATCCTCCGGAAGGATATCGATCACCGGTGCATCTATGTCAAATGGCATCTCATCCTCAAAAAGATCACCGAGTTCTCCTTCCTCATCCTCAAAGATGATCTCTGCGCGCTGGTTTACAACCTTTATGCTTCTTCTGTAGGCCGGAAGCGGATCCTCCTCCTGGCAGCGGTTAAAAATAACCATATCTGCATTGCGGACCATATCCATAAAAAGGGATTTCATATTCGCCATATAAACCTGGAATGTACTGGCATCCACGCAGGTAATGTGCTGTTCCACGCCCCAGCCTGACGGTTTTTTCATCTCTTCAAGCTTGCTCACCAGCCACATGCCATTGTACTCAATGATCACCCGTTCCGGCTGATGCAGGATATCCATTGCCGCAAGCCTCTCCGGTGTCAGTTCTTCTTCGCTTTCGATGATCTCCACAACTGTGTTGCTCTTTTTCAGTGCTTCCTCATCATATTCTTCCTCTCCTTCCTCACAGAGAATAAGAAGTGTTTTTCCATCAATCTGGAAATAATCCTGCTGCAGGGTAAAGCTCAGGAAAGAGGTTTTGCCACTTTCCAGAAAACCTGTGATCAGATAAACGGGAACTCTGGTTTCTTCCATAAATATCCTGTCAGGCACTGTCCGTTAATCAGGACAGTATCTGTTTCCTTTCTATAATATATAATCTGAAAAATTTCTCTTATGTTCTTTTTATGCAATTCCAAAAAGCTCTTCCAGTGCATGCTCATCCAGCTTGGAACCGATCACACACAGACGGCCTGTGTACTCCGGCGCACCCTCACGGATCTCGGTTTCTTCCGGGACCATATCAAAGTAGATCCATGTTCCGTCCTCTGCCGGAAGCATTCCTTTTGCCCGGAGAATGATACCGTATTTATCAGATTCGGAAAGTGCTTCCAGAATCTTCTCAAGTCCCTCCCGGGTGAATTTCCTGACAGTCTCACGGCCCCAGCTCGTGAATACCTCATCTGCATGATGATGGTGATGGTCATGACCACAGCCGCACTCTCCGTCATGATCATGGTGATGATGATGCTCGTGGTCATGGCCACAGCCGCACTCTCCGTCGTGGTCGTGGTGATGATGATGCTCGTGCTCCTCATGATCATGGCCACAGCCGCACTCTCCGTCATGGTCGTGGTGATGATGGTGCTCGTGCTCCTCATGGTCATGGCCACAGCTGCACTCTCCGTCATGGTCGTGGTGATGATGGTGCTCATGCTCTTCCTCAATCATCTCCTGCTCCAGGGATACCGGGTGCTCCATAACCTCTACCAGCTTCTTTCCATCAAGGTTCTCGATCGGAGTTGTGATGATAGCTGCCTCTTTATTCAGGCTGCGGAGAAGCTCAAGGGATTCCTGAACCTTCTTCTCTGTTGCAATATCCGTACGGCTCATGATGATGGCACCGGCATACTGGATCTGGTTGTCAAAGAACTCACCGAAATTCTTCATGTACATCTTGCATTTCTTGGCATCCACGACAGTTGTATAGCTGTTCAGCTTAATATCAACTTCGTCCTGGACACCCTGTACTGCCTTGATAACGTCAGAAAGCTTGCCAACGCCTGACGGCTCGATCAGGATCCTGTCCGGATTGTATTTCGCAACAACCTCTTTCAGGGAAGTTCCGAAATCACCAACCAGAGAGCAGCAGATACATCCGGAGTTCATTTCACGGATCTGGATTCCAGCCTCCTTCAGGAAACCGCCGTCAATACCGATCTCACCAAACTCGTTCTCGATCAGTACAACCTGCTCTCCGTTAAATCCATCCTTCAGAAGCTTTTTGATAAGGGTTGTTTTTCCGGCACCAAGAAAACCGGAGATAATATCAATTTTTACCATTTTTGTATACACTCCTTTTAACGTAGTTTGACCAGGAAGTATCCATACCCCCTGGTTATGTCCTGTTATAAATGCAGATACAGGGATGTGAAAAGCTCACACCCCTGAAACAAATTTCCGTTCCTCTTATCAGCCATTGATCATGAAGCTCATAAGCTTGTCAATGTCCTCTCTCTCAGATGCAACGATCTCAAGCTCCGGGATCTCGCCGCCTGAAAAGATATTCGCAAGAGATACATACTGGGAAAGCTTGGACTTCAGGTTCAGTCTGTCTCCCTCTCCTGTTACAAGCTCTACTCTGCCTTTGCAGCTGTCAATTACCTCAAAAAATTTATCAATATCTGTAATATGTGTTACTTTCATCTGAAATTCTCCTTTCCTTAATAAAGGGCTGTTCTTAACTCTTTCCGTTAGATTATACCCCAGTGTTTTTAAAAAAGCAATCCCCGCAGAACAAAAACACCGCACAGATATTGTGGATGAATTGCCGTATATTTCGTCAGATTTCTTCTATTTCAACCCTGCGTTTTTTCCTGTTGCCTTATTTCCAGTATCCATCAATTACCTCTTTATTCAGCTTCTCTCCGATGACGATCATGATCTCCTGTCCCAGCTTCGCTGGCCGGATGCAGATCTCGTGACGGGTAGCGTTGAGTTCCAGCCACTGCCCATTTTCTTTCTTAAGAAAACCTTTTACCCGGAAAACATCCCCGCAGGATGGATCATTCAGGATCTTTTCTGCTGTTTCCCGAAGCTCCTCTTCACTTTTATGAACCTTCATAAAAAACAGCGAATCGAACCCTCCGCCTTCTGCGTAGGATTCTTTCACATAATCCTCTGCCACGTATCCACAATCCAAAAGCTTCTCCATATCTTCGTCCGTGAATTCTTCCCAGTTTCCGGCCAGAATTTCATCGTCCAGACGGCGCGTACACTGAATCCGGCCCAGTGCACGGTTAAGGTGCTCCTTTGTGCTGCTGATCTCTTCCTCCGTTACTTCCTGGCTTCTGCTCAGAAGTACGCAGCCTGCGTCTGCCACCTCAGAAGCCAGAAGATAATCCGCTTCCTCAGAAAAATCCTCCGCAAGCTTCGCATCCACAATGGCAATCACATTTCCGATCTCATACCATTTATCCAGCGGCTCCTCATGGAGGGCATCAAAAAACTCATCCACATCAAAAATCCCGGAGGGTTCCACGATAACACGGTCATAGCCGCACATTCCCATGGCGATCAGCTTGGTTTTGAAACGTCGTCTGTGGCAGTCCGCATCACAGCCTCCGGAAACCATCTCCAGCTCACAGTTGTCTCCCATCAGATCCTGAAGCAGCATCATATCCACATTTACTGCCCCGAAATCATTTTCCAGAATTCCAATATTCATGCCTTTCTTCAGAAGATATGAAGCATATTTTTTTATAAATGTTGTTTTTCCGGATCCTAAAAATCCTGTTATCAGATCAATTTTTATCATAATTCTTCCTTTACTTTATCTGCCTTGACAATACTTCCATCCGGCAGCTTCCGGACTGCTATCAGTATATAATCTTTTTCCCGTAAAGAAAAGAGGCAGCCCTGAAAAATCTTCTCAGAACCGCCTCTTTCCGGCTATTTTATCCTTTTATCATTATGTATGAAGATTACTCTGTAAACAGATCTACCAGATCCTGTGCATCGTCATAGCCCTGATCCTTCAGTTCCTGGACGAACCACTCGTCTACACCGTCTACCGCTTCCTTGAAGGAATCAATGTCCATATCTTCTTTCTCTGTGAAGGTTACACCATTCTTCTCGGCCCAGCGTGTTTTGATCTCATCATCACTGGAACGGTTGATGTAACGCTCATACTCGACAGCCTTCTGTCCGCACTCGTCAACAACCGTCTGCTGCTCCGGTGTCAGTGCATCGTAAACATCCTGGTTGATACAGAAGAACAGACAGTCATAGATGGCATCCCACATGGAGCAGTATGGCTGTACCTCCTGTACGCTGGCTGCATCGATTGCTGGTAACGGGTTCTCCTCGCCCTCTACGGTATTCTGCTGGAGAGCGGTATAGGTCTCGGACCAGTTCATATTTGTGGCATCTGCACCCCATCTCTTATAGCATTCCATAAGAAGGTTGGAACCTGCCACACGAACCTTCAGGTTCTTCATATCTTCTACTGTTTTTACTTCATGCTTGCTGTTTGTCAGCTCACGGAAACCGTTCTCTGCGATTCCCATGCAGTGGAGTCCATACTCCCCGAGAATTTCCTTCAGCTTGTCACCGGCCTCGCCGTCAAATTTTGCATCTGCGTCATCATAGGAATCATAGATGAACGGCAGGGACACAACATTAAACCGCGGGTCAAATGCAGAGTAGATCAGGTTGGAATGCATGGAGATCTGTACCGGGTCTCCGTTCATCAGTGCCTGGATTCCCTCGGACTGGTTTCCGTTTGTCAGCTGGTCAGCTGCGTAAACATTAACTTTTACCTTTCCTCCGGTTGCTTTTTCCATAAGCTCGCCGAACTTACGTCCGCCTTCTGCCCAGGTACTGGTCTCCGTTGTGGAGCATGCAAAGTTCCAGGTCATTTCCGGCCAGTCAAGATCACTGTAATCTGCGATTGTATCAAAGGAATTATCTCCGTCACCGGCATCCTTTGATGTGCTTTCACTTCCGGTATCTGCTGACTGATCTCCTGTGTAGGAGCCTTCCTTTGCAAGTGCCTTCGGAAGTGCGACAGAAACCGACGGAATATAGGTGATGACAAGGAGCACCACTACGGAAGCCGCGATCATCGGCATAACTGCCCGGGAGATCTGCTGCAGTGTAACCTCCAGGCCTTTCTTGATCCTGATACTGATCGCAACAAAAAGGTTTACACCTACCGGAGGTGTTACCTGTCCGATCGCGAGGTTTACCGTTGCCATAACACCGAATGCCACCACATCATATCCAAGTGCCTTGCATACAGGCAGCATGATCGGTACGAAAATATACATTGCAGAGTTTGCATCGATGAAACATCCTGCGATCAGGAAGATGATGTTTACGATCAGAAGGAAGGTAAACTGGTTATGTGCAATGCTGCCAAGCAGATCCGATGCCGCAGTTGCAATACCGAACTTGGTACATACAAAGGAGAACAGGGAAGCACATGCTACGATCAGCATGATCCCGCCTGTTGTCTTTGCAGAATCAACAAAAATATCAAATAGATCCCTGATCTTAACCTCACGGTAGATCACCATACCAACGAACAGACCATAAACAACCGATACGGCTGCTGCCTCAGTTGGTGTAAAGATACCGCCGTAGATACCGCCGAGAATGATAACCGGCATCAAAAATCCCCAGAACGCATCCTTAAATGTATCCCAGCGTTCTTTTGCGGAAGCTTTTTTACGGGACGGCTGGATGTTGTGTTTCTTCGCCTCGATCAGAACGATGACTACAAGCGCAACGCCCATAAGCAGTCCTGGAACAATACCTGCCATGAACATATCTGCGATGGATACGCCCGTGATGGAAGCGTATACAACGAATGCGATGCTTGGCGGTATGACAATAGCGATGGAGCTGGACGTTGCCATCAGTGCCGTGGCAAACGGTGCGGAGAAACCGCCCTGCTCAACCATGGCCGGGATCAGAACTGCTCCAAGTGCCGCAACCGTTGCAGGACCGGAACCGGAAATCGCTCCGAAGAAGCATGCAACGATAACGCACACAATGGCAATACCACCTTTTCTGTGTCCCACGCAGGTGTCTACAAAGTTGATCAGTCGTTTGGAAATACCGGCTTTTGCCATGATATTTCCGGACAGAACAAAGAACGGGATCGCAAGAAGCAGGAATTTACTGATACCTGAATACATGTTTGTTGCCACGATCGTCAGTGATGTGCCGGAATAAAGGATCGCACATACCGATGACAGTCCCAGGCAGATCGCGATTGGAAGTCCCAGAACCAGGAAAACAAAGAATGATATAAATAAGATTGCACTGATCATTTATTTGTCCTCCTTTTCATCTTTTGCCAGGCAGAAGTCCAGGCAGTACTCAATAAAATGAAGGATCATACAGGCTGCCCCGATCGGCACAAAGGACCAGAAGATCCACTCCGGCCAGTTCAGCACGAAGGTTCTCTTGCCGTTTGCCAGCTGTGTAAGAACCTTGTCCATTCCATATTTAAACAGAATTACGGAAAAAACAATGCTGAGAACCGTGATCAGGATCACAGACGGTTTTTCCAGTTTTTTCGGAAGACGGTCCGTAAACAATGTCAGGCTTACCAGTCCTCCCTTTTCGCGGCAGGCAAGTGCTGCTGCCAGAAGTGTGATGAGAACGAACACCGCTACAACAAGCTCTTCTGTAAAAGACCATGAGCGGTGGATGACCTTACGGGAAAATACATTTCCCACAGTCAGCACAAGGATCAGCAGTGTAGAAAGAACCAGTACGATTTTTTCTACTGCCGCCAGTGCGTTCATGAGTTTTTTGTACACTTTCATACTCTTTCCCCTTTTGTGTATTTTCCGGTTTCAGACCATTACTCTGGGATTTTGGATATAAAAAATCCGTCCCCTTTCAGGGACGGATATAAAATTCCGCAACCACCCTGTTTCTACATTGAAACAAGTACGATCATGCAACGTACCGGCATACGCGACTTCTGTAACGGGAAGTACCCGTGAAAACCTACTTACTCATCAAAAGTTTTCGGCCTTCCTTCTCAGGGATGATATTCAAGCCAGTTCCGACACTGCATCACACCAGCCACAGCTCTCTTTGGACGGTTCCTCTGTCTCTACTGATTCCCTTCATGGAATTTAATCTTATTATGCATTAACTCTTTAGCAAGTTAAAACAATTTTAACTCTGTTTTCTTTGATAGTCAAGATATTTTATCCAAAACTCTGTCAATTTTTCACGCTTCCTGTTCAAAATATTCCTTCACCAGCTTCACAACCACACCGGAGAGCAGAAATACCGCAATGAGGTTCGGAATCGCCATAAGTCCGTTAAAGGTTTCCGCAATACTCCAGAGAAGCCCGAGGTCAACAGTTGCCCCGACGATAGCTACCAGAGAATACAGAACCATAAAAGGTTTGATCGCTTTTTCCCGGAAAATAAACTCCGCACATCTGGCTCCGTAAAGTCCCCAGCCGATAATCGTGGAAAATGCGAAGCAGCACATGGCAACTGCTGTAAAAATGGAAACCCAGTTCCCATATGTACTGGTAAAGCCCTGGATCGTAAGCTCCGCTCCCGCTGCCTCACCATATCCAACCGACACACCGCTGCAGAGAATAACAAGTGCAGTCAGTGTACAGATCACGATGGTGTCGGTGAATACTTCAAAAATTCCGAAAAAGCCCTGTTTTACAGGTTTTCTGGTGTCTGCACAGGCATGTGCGATAGAGCCGGTACCAAGTCCTGCCTCGTTGGAAAAAATACCTCTTGAAACACCTTTTTTCATACTCATAAAAAAGCTTCCTACTGCGCCGCCGGTTACAGATGACGGATTAAAAGCACCACTTACAATAGAGCCGAAAACGCCGGGAACATTTTTCCAGTTAATAATAACAACTCCAAGTGCAAGAATAATATAGAACAACGCCATAAACGGTACCAGTTTCTCTGTAACCTGACCGATCCTTTTGATCCCGCCAAGAAGGATCAGTGCTACAAGTGCTGCAAGAATGATCCCCATAACCAGATTCACGGTGGAAGTATTGTCCGCTGTAATCACATTATAGTTGAGCAGCGCAGAATCAATAGCTGTTGTGATCGTATTGACCTGGGTAGCATTTCCGGTCCCGAAAACAGTCAGCACACCAAAGGCGGAAAAAAGATAAGCCAGCCAGTGCCAGTGCTCTTTAAGACCATTTTTGATATAGTACATCGGTCCACCCACCAGTTCTCCGTTGGCATTGGTCTCGCGGAACTTTACAGCAAGCGTGACCTCTGAAAATTTCGTACACATTCCAAGAAGTGCAGAGATCCACATCCAGAACACGGCTCCCGGTCCTCCGATCGCGATAGCACCTGCAACACCTGCAATATTTCCGGTTCCCACCGTGGCAGCCAGTGCGGTACAGACGGCCTGAAACGGTGTCAGACTTCCATCAGATGCTTCTCTTTTTCGAAGCATACGTCCGATCGTTACCTTAATGGCATAAGGAAATTTCCGGATCTGGAGAAAATTCGTGCGGATACTTAAATAAAGCCCCACACCGATAATACAGATCATTGCAGGAACGCCCCAGATGAAATTGTTTATGGCAGCATTCACTGATTCAATAACAGATAACATTTTATAACCCTTCCCTGTTTAATTTTGTCTTTTCGACCTGTACGTCTGTTTGTACAAAAAAGACGGTTCTTCGAATTATAGCATATTTTCCGTCAGATACATAAAAGAAAACCCTTATAAATAAGCTGTGATAAATAGACAAAATAAATAAATCCCCGGAACAGTCTGAAACCATTCCGGGGATTTTTCTTTTTTCTTAACTAAAGCTGCAACACATGGAAGATCACGGCTGTCAGGATTACGATCGCATTGGTCACAGTCTGCACAGGAACTGCTTTTTTGCAGAAATGCTGTACCTCTGTCTCTGTCAGCGCACATCCTGTATAAGTGGATGAGTTGGTCGGTGTGGAGCTTGTTGCCAGTGAAAGGTTACATACAAACGGTGCGATGATGGCAACTGCCGGAATTCCAAACCCTGCTCCGATGGAAATAAATACCGGATACAGCGCATTAAAGATCTGGAACGGCACCACATAAATAATAAGCACACTGAGAAGCAGCATGATAATGTGGATGTAACGGAGCAGGAACTGCGGGCAGACCTGCATCAGTCCGTTGGAAAGTGCTTCTACCATTCCTGTATTGTTAAATACTGCCTGGTAAACATTGATCGCAAGGAGCATGATCAGGATATTCGTATACATTGTTCCAACCTTGTTAAAGATCTCTCCGAAGTTATCCCTGTAGTTGATCATAGCTGTGATCACCGTAGCAAAGATGAATACGAAATATGGCTTGATTCCAAATACACCAAGAGCCACCAGAACAATCACGAAAATTGCCAGGTTTACCCAGAAAAGCTTTGGCCTTAAGTTCGGATTTTCTTTCTTTTCTGCTTCCGCAACATCCGTCTTCACAGCCTGGAATGTTCCCACACGTTTTTTGTGCTTGATTCCAAAATAAATCCACTGTAAGATGATCGCCGGAATAAAGCAAAGTCCCCACGGCAGGGATGCTGCTGCCAGCTGATCTGCTTCCAGTCCTGCGGAGGAAGCCGTGTAAGCCATTCCGATTCCCCACGGGATAAAGCAGAGTGCGGACATGGCTGTCTGCGCAATGATGAAAGCCGCTTCCCTGTCAAAGTCGAATTTTTTATACAGCGGCACCATCAATGGAAATGTGATCAGATACGCAGGAGTGAAATTTCCTGTAAGGATACTGAAGCCGCCGATCAGCGTAGTCAGTATCATGATCACGATCACGTTCATCTTATCTCCAAGCCTTGTAGTGATGGCAGATACGATCGTGTCAAACACGCCTGCCTCCGTAAGCATCTGAAAGTATAAAAATGCAAACAGCAGCATAAATCCGGCCGATTTCATCATGGATGCCAGCTGTTCCACAATAAAGGTGCTTGTCTCTTCCACAGAGTAACCAAGAATAAGTGCACAGAGAATCGGCACTATGAAAAGCACAAAATTAAAAGGTGCTTTTTTTGTTATAACAGTCGCAACTACAATGAGGATGAGAACAATCGCCATGATCAGTGTACTATTCATACCTTTTTCTCTCCTTTACATGTATTTTTTTATAAATTTTTCAACAATATCCAGATTTTCTGTTGTCCAGAATGCATTGTCACCATGTGTGGCACCTTCGATCACATAAAAGGTTACGTCTTTTTCCTCTTCACGAAGCTTTTTGTAAAGACGCACGCTCTGTCTCCAGGAAACTGTATCATCACCGGTTCCATGCATGATCAAAATCGGAGGGATCTCTGCTTCCTTCCGGACATATCCGGCACATGTTATCGGAACAGAAAGCTCCGGATGCTCATATACATTTTTTTCTCCGATAAGCCTGCCCTCCGGGCTGTCTGGCTCTCCCTGATTCAGGGTCGTCGGGAAATCCTCCTTCTGGCGCACATCTGTAACTCCATAAAAATCAACAACAGCCTTTACCCCACAGGAAAACTCTCCATATACATCGGTATCCAGAATATCCTGATCCGCGGTAATTCCGGCCATGACTGCCGTATGTCCGCCACTGGAATCTCCCATGATAAAAATGTTGTCTGCATCAATATGATATTCTTCTGCATGCTTTCTTAAGAAGCGCACCCCTGTTTTTGCATCCTGGATCTGGGCCGGAAAAGCAGCCAGCTCACTTTCTCTGTACTGAAGTATTGCTGTCACGAATCCTCTTCTGGCAAGATCTGCCATCGCAGCCAGACGTTTGTACTGATCCTGTTTAAACCAGGCTGAACCCTGCACATAAAGAATCGCCGGATATTTTTTTCCATTCTTTTCCTCCGGCACCAGCATCTGCAGTGTACGGTCTCCTTCCGCCCTTGTTACATACACTACGTCATGCTTATAAATATGATATACTTCCGTTCCATCCGCTTTTAAATGTCCTACTTCTTTCATTTCCGGAACTGCTTTAAAAAAATCTTCAAAATCCATAGATTTAATTTCTTCCGATGTCATCCTGCTCATCCTTTCCTCCGTAGCTTTTATATTGTTAATTTTATAACCATGTTTCGCTCGCAAGTCAATCCGTCATATTTCCCGAAAAAAGCTCTCCGATTTTTATGAATTTTTATAAACAATTACGGTTAAAAGCTCTGTGTTTCCAATTAAGCATCCCTTAATTTTCAGATTTTATTCCATTTTTCCATTTATTTATCTCTATTTAAAAGTCGATTCTGCGTTTTATTTTGTTATTTTCAGACTTAACGCAAAAAAGAAAACCTGTACCTTACTCACAGGTTTTCTTTTTGCTTATCAGTATTTTTTTTCATATTTAAAAATGCCCTGATATTTAATTCTCAAACTTTTCCCGGATTTACAGTGGCAGCATCATTCGAAAATAATCTCTTGTTTCCCCATCTTCTCCCAGGGTAATCTTCAAACGGAAGCCGTAAACCGGATTCTCCGGAAGACCTTTTTGAAACTGATTGTACTGTTTCAGGAATTCAGAGACCAGAGTTCCCTCTGATGCATACTTTCCTCCCAGGCACATATAGGCAGTGAACATTCTTCCACCGTCTATCTTCTGAAATCCTTTTTTCCCCTGCAGCCAGTCTGTGCTTTTATCCTGCAGTATCCCATGTCCCCAGGAAAAAGCGGTAATATCTCCTCCGAGATATTCCGGTGTAAATTCCAGGACAGAAGAACTTTTTGGCGCGTACTCGACCAGATTTACGCCGTCCGTTTCCATGGCTGCACCATCCATGTAATCCATCCCCCTGGTCTGACGGAGATAATAAAAGCCCGGCCATTCTTCTACATACCATTTTCCAAGCTTACGGTCAAGCTTTTCAAGATTTCTTCTATATCCCTCCACAAGCTCTTTTGTTTTCAGGATCTGTTCTGCCTCTTCTCCCAGCTCCCTGCTTCTTTTTTCCAGAAGCGTATCCAAAAGCTCATTTGTTCCGGATTCCAGAAGCTCCTGTACTTCCTTCAGGGAAAAACCCATATTTCTGTATTTTACACATTCATAAACATTGGTACAGCTTCTCACATCGTAGGAACGGTAATTCGACTGTTCCTTTCTGGTAGATGTAAGAAGGCCTATTTTTTCATAATATTTGATCGTATGGACAGATACTCCTGTAAATTTTGAGAGCATTCCTACTGTTTTTTCGTTCATGGTCTATACCTGCCTGTCGTCTTCCAGAAAAGCCAGAACATAGCTCCAGTATTTCTCCAGAGTCTTTCCCCTGCTGCCGTAGATCTCGTGTTTTGTTCCGATCATATGGATATAATCACAGGTCGTTTTTCCCTGACGATTGATCCTTACCGCAAAATTTTTCAGTGCCCGGACAGATACAAGATCCTCGGTCTGGGCCTGGATGACCAGCATAGGGACCGTATATTTCTTCCAGCCATAGAGCCGCAGATACCAGCTCATTTCCGCGGAAGCCCAGAGCCATCCGTAGGACGGGGACCAGGTCTGGAGTTCTTTTCTCCCCGCACGGAGATTTTTGTACCGCTCGTATCTTGGTTTCGATGTTGCAGAGCTGTTCTCAAAGGTGCTGCTCCCATCATACGGCTTCTGTCCCGCAACATACTCCTCGCCTTTTCCAAGAAAAGATTTTTTCGCCGCAATTCCTACTGCCGCAGGCCACGGGACATTGCCGGTGAGCGGACGGATCATCGGTGAAGAAAGGACCACCTTATGAAACCATTCCGGTTCCCAGGCTGCTGCAATACCACCAATGGCCCCACCCATGGAATGTGCGTACAGATCCAGCGGCAGATTGGGATGTGCTTTCTTTATATAACGGCAGGCTTTCAGAAAGTCACGGATATAGCGTCTCCAGGTATCTATGTGTACCAGCGAAGGATCTGCGGTAAGGCGGTAGCTGAGACCGTGGCCGCAATGTTCCGGAATATACACATGATAGCCCTCGTTCAGAAAATAATAGGCTACTTCATCATATTTCACTGCCGATTCTGTGAATCCGTGGCTGATCACTACTACCCCCTTCGGATCATCTGCCAGATACTGCAGCATATGAAGCTTACCGACAATACGCCTGTTTTCATTATGAAAAGGATAGTCCGCGCCCGGCACATAAAGCTCTCTCCGGCGGGCTTTCAGATATGGCTCTACTGTATTTTTCATTGTTTCCGCATATTCATTCTCACGTATGATCTCCATATTTTTCAAACCTCCCTGATGATATTTTTTCCTGTATTTTTCTTTATGAAATATTCATTTTTTTTGCCTTCCTACAGGATAACAGAATTCTCTTTTCCCGGCAACGGTTTTCAGTCCATTTTGCTCTCTTTTCCTCAAGAAAAAATGCCCGGTTTTATATTCCGGGCACTTCCGTCTGTGTCAGAGCGTGTTTGAAAAATGCTCTGGATCAGTAAAACTTTACGATATCCTCTGTTTCTTTTCTCTTCGGGCGGGCCGGTTCCTCGGCTGCTTTTCCGATGGCGATCACTGCTACAACTGTCTCGGTTTCCGGAATAGCCAAAAGCTCACGGAGACTGTCTGCCGCACGAAGTCCCATGATCAGGGTTCCATAGCCAAGCTCTTTTGCCTTCAGGATCAGGTTCTCGTTCTGGAGCCCCAGATCGTAGCAGCCCCAGCCATTTCCAAGCTCATTGTCCGGTGTGCCATCCTTCTGGAATCCGGCACGGTTATGTACAAAGGTTGTAACGATCAGAGACGCATTCTCTGCTTTGGCCTGGTTCATCTCCGGCAGACACTCCTTACTGATCTTTTCTACCATTTCTTCAGACATTACACAGTAATATCTTCCGGTCTGGGAATTCTTCCAGCTTGGTGCTTCCTGGGCGGCCCTGATTATCGTAAGCAGTTCCTCTTTTGTGATACGTCCTTGCGGGCTGTATTTGCGGATGGTTCTTCTCTCTTCGATAAGCTTCTGAAATTCCATGATTTTTCCTCCTTCTCTGTATGACGCAGAATCCGTAAGCCTTAAGTTCTGCCATTATTGATATACTGATTTTTATTTTCGCACTTTTATGAGATTATTTTAGCACAATGCTGTGCTGAAATCAATTTTCTGTGGAATATTCATCCTTCTTTTATAAAACATAGCAGTCATACCGTATCGCTTTTCCCTTCAGTGTATAAGATGGTTCCCGGCCGGCAAGACATTCGCTTTTCAGCGGACGTTTGACGATGATCTTATCCGGATTTGCCCTGATCGCAGCATCAAAGAGATCCGTTTCCCCGGAACACGGCGGTTCCAGCTTCTGGATCAGCTGAAGCTTCTTATTGATCAGGCTGGATTTCTGCCTTGCAGGAAACATAGGGTCCAGATAGATTACATCTACCGGGTCAAGAAGTTTTGACATACATTCCACACTGTTTCCTTCGATCACTTTCATACGATTGGCAATCTCTTTCAGATCTATATTTTTCTTCGCACGGCGAATCGCATCCTTCAGAAGAACCGCGACCACCGGATTCTGCTCATACAGCGTCACCTCGTAACCCTGTGCAGCCAGAAGAAATGCATCCTCTCCCATTCCGGCTGTGGCATCAATGGCCTTCCTGCCCTCTTTATCCGACCTGGCAGCTTTCACCAGCATCTCATGCTGCAGCCGTCCATTTGTCACTCTGTGTAACATGGTTTCCACGAAATCGCCCTGATAGGTCAGCCCAAATCCTGACAGGGATACTCCTTTGGAGTCAAACCGGACAGTCAGGTAATCTCCCGGCTTATCCTGGATCGGTGCCGCTGCCCGCCTGGAAAAAGACTCCGCCTGATCCCTCTGTCCGCCCTTTCCAAGGCAGACTACGATTTTATTGTTCATTTTTGTTGTTCTCACTTCCATGATTGTTTGTATATTTTTCCGTTGCAAATATCTCATTGACTGGTCCGCAGTGCTTCGTGCTTGTGTATTTGCGGAATGCTTCTATTTTACAATCTTGTGAGAAAAATTGCAATTTATATCCTGACATGATAAATATCTGCTGCGTTGTTTGTCCAAAAGAGCTTATGCGGTAAAAAGAAACCGAGGAACTGTTCCACAGATGAAGCAGTCCCTCGGATATATTTTATTTCTGTTACTGAGCCTGTTTTCTTATCTGCTCAGCTGCTTTTACCATGTTTCGAAGACTTGCATCTGTTTCAGATACGCCTCTTGTTTTCAGTCCGCAGTCCGGATTTACCCATAACTTATCTTTTTCAATCTTTGTAAGCATGATGTTCAGCGTATTGACGATTTCTTCTACAGACGGTACTCGTGGAGAATGGATATCATAAACTCCCGGTCCGACTTCTGTTTCGAAATGATTTTCTCTTAATGCATCCAGAATCTGAAGATCAGAACGGGATGCCTCAAATGTGATCACATCTGCATCCATATCATCAATGGCCGGAATGATATCTGTGAATTCACTGTAGCACATATGTGTATGTATCTGAGTCTCCGGTTTCACGCCGCTGTGTGTCAGGCAAAATGCCGGAATGGCAAAATCAAGATACTCCTTATACCAGTCTGTTTTTCGAAGGGGAAGTTTCTCCCTCAGCGCAGCTTCATCAATCTGGATCATTTTGATTCCATTTGCCTCCAGGTCAAGGACTTCGTCACGGATTGCCAGCGCAATCTGGGAAATGGACTCTTTTATGGAAATATCTTCTCTTGGGAATGACCAGTTCAGGATCGTTACCGGTCCTGTAAGCATTCCTTTCATAACCTTACTGGTCAGAGACTGCGCGTAAACAGACCATTCTACTGTCATCGGATTTTTGCGGTATACATCGCCCCAGATAACCGGCGGTTTTACGCAGCGTGTTCCATAGGACTGTACCCAGGCTTTTTCTGTAAAAAGAAATCCTCCCAGAGCTTCGCCAAAATACTCAACCATGTCATTTCTTTCATATTCTCCATGGACAAGTACATCCAGTCCGATATCTTCCTGCCACTCAACACATTCTTTAATCTTCTTCTTATTGAATTCTACATATTCCCCTCTGGAAATATCACCTTTTCTGTAAGCAGAACGGGTCGCTTTTACATCTTTGGTCTGTGGGAATGAACCGATCGTTGTTGTCGGGAATTCCGGAATACCAAGAACCTTTTTCTGCAGCTTCTGACGCTCACTTCTCTTCGGAAGTCTTGTATGATCACTTTCTGTAACTTTGGAAAGCCTCTCTTTTACTGCCGCATTTTCACAGTCTCTTCTTCCGGCAAAAAGCTTCTGATTCTTAACATATGCTTCTTCAGAGGTATAATCCTCCAGATCTGCAAGCACACTGAGTTCTGCTAGCTCTGTCAGTTTTTCTTCCGCATAAGCAAAGTGTTCCAGATAATCCTGTGAAAGTTTCGTTTCATGTTTTAAAGTATAAGGTACATGGAGCAGAGAACAGGAAGTGGACAGGACTGCTGTGATATTCTTTTTCTTAAGAGCCTTCAGTGTTTTCAAAGTTCTGTCGTAATGATTTCTCCAGATATTTTTTCCGTTTACAAGTCCTGCAAATAACTGTTTATCCTGTGGGAAACCATATTTTCCAATAAGGTTTAAGTTTTCTTTTCCTTCTATAAAATCGAGTCCGATCCCGTCAAAAGGCATCTGGATCAGCTCCTGATAAATATCTCTCACATCTCCAAAATAAGTCTGTACCAGAACATGGCAGTTCTCCTTACAGGAAAGAACTTCCTTATAAATTCTGCAAAACAGCTCAATATCACTTTTTTCCATATCACGGACAAGAGCCGGCTCATCAAACTGTACCCGGCAGATCCCCTTCTCGTTGCACTTTCTGAGAAGTTCCTGATATGCTTTCACAATTGCATCCACGTAATCCTCTGCCGTCTTTTTCCCTGTGTATCTGCACAGCTTCAGTACTGTATATGCACCGATCACAACCGGTTTGGTCTCAATTCCAAGTGCCTTTGCTTCTGCATATTCCTTCCAGAGCTTATTTCCGGAAAGCTCGATAATCGTATCATCCTCTACTTCCGGAACAATGTAATGATAGTTGGTGTTAAACCATTTTTTCATTGCAAGAGCTTTTACATCTCCATTCTCCCCCTGATATCCTCTTGCCATTGCAAAATAAGTATCCAGCTCAGAAAGTTTCAGATCTTTGTAACGCTTTGGCACGATTCCCAGCAGCACAGCTGTATCCAGCATAAGATCATAGTGTGAAAAATCGTTGCTGGAGATATAATCGATCCCGGCTGTTTTCTGTGTGTTCCAGTGGAGCTTTCTTAAATCTTCCGCTGTTTTTAACAGCTGATCTGCTTCTATCTCTTTTCTGAAATATTTCTCAGATGCAAATTTTAATTCTCTTAATGTACCAATTCTCGGAAAGCCAATTACTGATGTCTGCATAATATCCTCCAATTCATAATAACCAGATTATCTGTAGGTGATTCAATGGTCCTTATTATAAATGGAATTCTTTCCTGTGAAAAATACATAAAAATTCAGGTTGTCCATAGTTTAAAGCTATGGATAACCTGTCTGTCCTGACAAAAATATTCCTTTAAGACAAACGGTTCTTTTACTCATAAATTTTTTTGCAATTTTGCCCCGTCAATTACTCAAACTCCTGATTTACTTATCTCGGTTCCATAAATCGATCACCATTCAAATGTATCATATGCTCCGGCATTTCAGCAATCCAGACCTCTGTTTCCCATGCGAGTTCTTCTGCAAATCTCTTATATGTCTTATATGTCTTAAAATCCAGAAATGCTGTTACAAATATTTTTCCTGCTGTTACATCTTTCGTCATCTCTGTAATTTCCAATATTCGTTTCGGATCCATCGGACCGACAGATGTTACTGATTCAACGAAATAGATCCAGTTCTTGTCCTCACGATATAGCACTACATCAGACATCTTATCATCTTCTTTTTAGAAGCATACAAATCGATTAGTTTTTCATGATAACAAAGAAACCGCTTTATAGATTCCTTCCATACTGCTGTTTCCATCGTTCTCAGTATTTTAACTGTTTCTTCCGTCAATCTGTACCGATAGTTCGGACTGTTGGTTCCAAAAGCGGTCAATGATGTCCCATGTGTCACGAGGAATGGCATCTGGA
>CAVIGE010000011.1:0-54911 GCA_963642325.1 Prevotella sp. CAG:279 | reverse complement strand
ATTGACGACAACGCAGCAGATGAAAAATCAGACAAGTCAATGTGGCGGTTACTTTATATTCGCTGTACTAGTTGCGGAAGGGGCAGTAACGGCTGATCAACTTTGAAAATAAGTGTATGCACGGCATTTGCATGCATATTACTTACCAACAATAAAGGAGGAGATGAGATCTATGGCATTTTTAACCTTCAGGGGTGGCGTTCATCCTTATGACGGCAAAGATTTGTCAAAAAACTGTCCTGTTGAGAAGTATCTGCCGAAGGGAGATCTGGCAATTCTTCTATCTCAGCATATCGGAGCTCCGGCCAGTCCGATCGTAAAAAAAGGCGATCATGTACTCGTGGGACAGAAAATCGCAGAAGCAGGCGGATTTGTTTCTGCACCGATACATTCATCTGTATCAGGAACTGTGAAGGGAATCGAGAAGCGTCTGACAGCAGTAGGTGCTATGGGAGATGCAGTCATCATCGAGAATGATGGACTGTATGAGACTGTAGAGTATACACCTGCGAAGCTTTCCGATCTTTCCAGGGAAGATATCCTGAAAAGGATTCAGGAAGGCGGAGTTGTAGGACAGGGTGGTGCAGGTTTCCCGACACACGTGAAGCTTTCGCCGAAGGAACCGGATAAGATCGACCATATCCTGGTAAACGGTGCGGAGTGTGAGCCTTATATCACAAGCGACTACCGCAGGATGCTGGAGGAGCCGGAAAGTGTTGTCGGCGGCCTGGAGGTAATCCTGAAGGCTTTCCCGAAAGCACTTGGATGTATCTGTATCGAGGATAACAAGCCGGACTGTATTGCCAGGATGAAAGAGGCCATCAAGGGCAAAGAGCGCATGGAGGTAAAGGAACTCAAAACGAAATACCCGCAGGGTGGTGAGCGTACCCTGATCTATGCTGTTACAGGCAGAGAGATCAATTCTACCATGCTTCCTGCTGATGTTGGATGTGTCGTTGATAACGTGGAGACGGTCACATCTGTTTACAAAGCAGTAATCCTGGGACAGCCTGTTATCAGCCGTAATGTAACCGTTACCGGAGATGGCATCCGCAACCCGAAGAATTTCTCTGTTCTTACAGGAACGGATATGTCAGAGCTTGTAGATGCGGCAGGCGGCCTGAAAGAAAAAATCGCAAAAGCGATCTCGGGCGGACCGATGATGGGATTTGCAATGTATGATCTCCATATTCCGTGTACAAAAACAACCTCTTCCCTGCTTTTCCTTGAGAAGGACGCGGTATCCGAGGCGAAGCAGATACAGACTGCCTGCATCAACTGTGGACGTTGCGTAGGTGTCTGTCCAAGCCACATAATTCCGGCCCGTCTTGCGACTCTTTCGGAGAACGGTGATATGGCAGGCTTCGAAAGTATGGATGGTATGGAATGCTGCGAATGCGGATGCTGCAGCTATATCTGTCCTGCCAAACGCCCTCTGACCCAGAGTATTAAATCTATGAGAAAAATGGTTCTTGCCGAGCGCAGGAAAAAGAAATAGGGGGAGGAAAAACAATGGAACAAATGTATAACGTATCATCTAATCCCCATATCAGGGATAAAATGACTACCAGCCGTATCATGCAGCTGGTTGTGATCGCGCTTCTGCCTGCGACACTTTTTGGTATCTGGAATTTTGGTGTACATGCACTGATCGTAGTACTTGCAACGGTTGCGTCCAGTGTATTTTTTGAATGGCTGTACGACCGTCTGATGCATAAACCGAACACGACTACCGATTTCAGTGCGGTTGTAACAGGACTTCTCCTTGCACTGAACATGCCGCCGCAGATCCCGGTGTGGATGCCGATCCTTGGCAGTGCATTTGCAATTATTGTCGTAAAACAGCTGTTCGGCGGACTTGGACAGAACTTTATGAACCCGGCACTTGCAGGAAGATGCTTCCTTATGATCTCTTTTGCCGGAAAAATGACCGACTTTGCAGTTTCCAAGAGTTCTCATGCGGTTATTGATACTGTCACACAGGCAACACCTCTGGCAGCTCTTAAAAGCCAGGGCTTTATTGCCGGAACCTCTGTTTCTGTAAAAAACCTGTTCCTTGGTAATATCCAGGGTACCATTGGTGAGACTTCCGCACTGGCAATCCTCATCGGTGCAGTGATCCTTCTTGCATTTAAGATCATTGACCTTAAGGTTCCGCTTACATACATTGGAAGCTTTGCAGTATTTATAATTCTTTATATGCTTGGCACAGGAAAAGGATTCGATGTAAATTACCTTTTCAGCCATATCTTTGGCGGTGGTCTGATGCTTGGTGCCTGGTTTATGGCAACGGATTATGTGACGACTCCGATCACACCGAAGGGACAGCTGGTATATGGCTGCTGCCTTGGTATCGTAACGGCAGTATTCCGTCTTTTTGGCGGTTCCGCAGAGGGTGTTTCCTATGCGATCATTTTCTGCAACCTTCTGGTTCCGCTTATTGAAAAAGTGACAAAACCGGTTGCTTTTGGAAAAGGAGGCAAGAAATAATGGGTAAGATTATCAGAAATACATTGATCCTTACGATCATTACAGTAGTTGCCGGACTTGGACTTGGACTGGTTTACGAGGTTACGAAGGATCCTATCGCGAGAACCGAAGAGCAGGCCAAAAAAGAGGCATGGCAGGCTGTGTTCAGTGATGTAAGCCTTGAGGATTTCAAGGCTGTAGACGTAGATGAGGAAGCAGCAGAGAAAACCGTGGCCGAGGTTGGTGCAAAGGCTACTGTAGATGAGGTCTGTGAGGCTGCTGATGAAGGATATGTGGTAACGGTAACGGATAAAGAGGGCTATGGTGGTGATATCCAGATCACGGTTGGTGTCACGAAGGACGGCACAGTCAGCGGCGTGTCCATTCTTTCCATCAGTGAGACTGCCGGACTTGGAATGCGTGCTACAGAAGCCAGCTTCCAGGAGCAGTATGTCGGAAAGACTACAGATAAATTCTATGTTTCCAAGGATGGCGGCGAGGGTGAGCCTATTGATGCCATCAGCGGTGCAACTATTACATCCAGAGCTTTTACCGGTGCAGTTAATACAGCTATCGGCTATTGCAAAAACGCATTTTAGGAGGGTAGTTGAATATGAATAATTGTGGTGAAAGATTAAAAAATGGTATTATAACTGAAAATCCGATTTTTGTCCTGATGCTGGGAATGTGCCCGACACTTGCGGTAACAACCTCTGCGATCAACGGTATCGGTATGGGACTTTCCACAACAGTCGTTCTGGTCATGTCCAACATGCTGATCTCCATACTGCGTAAGGTGATCCCGGATTCCGTCAGAATGCCGGCTTTTATCGTTGTTGTTGCATCATTTGTAACCATCGTACAGTTCCTGATGCAGGGCTTTACCCCGTCACTGTATGATTCACTGGGAATCTACATTCCCCTGATCGTTGTTAACTGTATCATTCTGGGACGTGCCGAGAGCTATGCTTCCAAGAATCCGGTCCTTCCATCTATTTTTGACGGACTTGGAATGGGACTTGGCTTTACCGTTGGTCTGGTTGCGATTGGTCTTGTAAGAGAGATCCTTGGTTCCGGAAAAGCCTTCGGAGCACAGATCATCCCGGTTGCGGATGCAGCTACCGGTGCAGCAGGCTATACCCCTATCACTATCTTTATCCTTGCGCCTGGAGCATTCCTGGTTCTTGCAGGACTTGCAGCGATCCAGAATAAGGTAAAGATCAACATGGCAAAGAAGGGCAAGGATGTTTCGAAGATCCAGTCCGGCTGCGGCTCCAACTGTGCGACCTGCGGTGGATGTCCTTCTGATAAAGCATAAAAAGGGGGAGTAGAAGATGGCAAGTTTGATATTAATTGCAATTGGTTCTGCGCTTTGCAGCAATGTTGTATTAAGCCAGTTCCTTGGAATCTGTTCTTTCCTGGGTGTATCCAAGAAAACAGAAACCGCAGCCGGTATGGGTGGGGCAGTCGTATTCGTTATTACGATCGCATCCTTTGTTGCCGGACTGTTATATAAATTCATCCTGGTACCAACACATTTTGAATACCTGAAAACGATCGTTTTTATCCTTGTTATTGCTGCACTGGTACAGATCGTGGAAATGTTCCTGAAGAAATTTGTACCGTCTCTTTACAAGGCACTTGGTGTATACCTTCCGCTGATCACAACAAACTGTGCGGTTCTTGGTGTGGCACTTAACAATGTTCAGTACGAGTACAACATTCTTGAAAGTGTTGTCAACGGATTTGCTACTGGTGTAGGTTATCTGATCGCTATCGTATTACTTGCGGGAATCCGTGAAAAAATGGAATACAACGATATTCCGGAATCTTTCCAGGGCATGCCGATCGTTCTGCTCACAGCAGCACTGATGGCTATCGCATTCATGGGATTCTCCGGAATCGTATAGGAGGAAGAAAAGGATGAGTATAACAGGAATTATCATGGCTGCAGTCATTGTCGGCGGTACCGGTTTATTCATTGGTATCTTCCTTGGGCTTGCAGATAAGAAATTAACCGTAAAGGTAGATGAAAAGGAAGAAGCCATTCTTGGTGTCCTTCCGGGAAATAACTGCGGTGGCTGCGGATATCCGGGATGTTCCGGACTTGCAGCAGCCATTGCGAAGGGCGAAGCTCCTGTAGATCAGTGTCCGGTGGGCGGTGCTCCGGTTGCAGCCAAGATCGGCGCGATCATGGGACAGGAAGTAAAGGAAACCGCACGCCAGGTTGCTTTTGTAAAATGTGCGGGAACCTGTGACAAAACAACCGTGAAATATGAGTATACAGGCGTGGAAGACTGCGAGATGATGGCATTCATCCCGGGCAGCGGAGCAAAAAACTGTACGTTTGGATGTATGGGATTTGGAAGCTGTGTGAAGGCATGTCCATTTGATGCCATCCATGTAGTGGACGGTATTGCAGTGGTAGATCAGGAAGCATGTAAGGCCTGCGGCAAATGTGTTGCCAAATGTCCGCGCCATCTGATCGAGCTGGTACCATATGACAAACAGATCCGTGTAGCCTGCGGCTCCCATGCGAAGGGAAAAGCTGTTACAACTGCCTGCGAGCTTGGCTGTATCGGATGTAAGAAATGTGAGAAGAACTGTCCGTCAGAGGCGATCACAGTTACAGATTTCTGTGCACACATTGACTATGATAAATGTACAGGATGTGGTAAATGTAAGGAAGTCTGCCCGAGACATGTAATTCTGTAAGTATAAAAATGGGACTGCCTTCCGGAATTTTATTTCCGGTATATGGCAGTCCTGTTTTTATTCGAAAAAAGAGATTTCTGAAAAAATATACAAATTTTTGATAATATTTCCATGAAAAATTAAAGTTTCCGGTCAAAAATATTTGACCGGTGAATTTCCAGGGGCTATAATAAGATATAAATATTCAGTATACTTCAAGGAGAACGAAATTCATGAGTAAGATTATTTTAACCGGCGACCGCCCAACGGGACGCCTTCACGTAGGTCATTATGTTGGATCGCTGGCAGAGCGCGTGAAGCTGCAGAATTCCGGCTTGTATGACGAGATTTATATTATGATCGCAGATGCGCAGGCACTTACTGACAACGCAGAGCATCCGGAGAAGGTGCGCCAGAACATTCTTCAGGTTGCACTGGACTATCTGGCATGTGGCCTTGATCCGGAGAAATCCAACATTTTCATCCAGTCCATGGTACCGGAGCTTACAGAGCTTACCTTTTATTATATGAACCTGGTAACAGTGGCACGTGTGCAGCGTAACCCTACGGTTAAATCCGAGATCAAACAGCGTAATTTCGAGGCCAGCATCCCGGTTGGATTTTTCTGTTATCCGATCAGCCAGGCAGCAGATATCACAGCCTTCCGTGCAACACACGTACCGGTGGGAGAGGATCAGCTTCCTATGCTTGAGCAGTGTAAGGAAATCGTCCATAAATTTAATACCGTATACGGTGAGACGCTGACAGAGCCGGAGATTGTGCTTTCCTCCAACAAGGCATGCCTGCGTCTTCCTGGAATCGATGGCAAGGCCAAGATGAGCAAATCCCTTGGAAACTGCATTTATCTGTCTGACGAGGAGGATGTTGTTAAGAAGAAGATCATGTCCATGTTTACAGATCCGAATCACCTTCGCGTGCAGGATCCGGGCCGTGTGGAAGGCAACCCAGTATTTATTTATCTGGATGCCTTCAGCCGTCAGGAGCATTTCGCAGAATTCCTTCCTGAGTACCAGAACCTGGACGAGCTTAAGGCGCATTACCAGAGAGGCGGCCTTGGTGATGTGAAGGTTAAGAAATTCCTGAACAACGTAATGCAGGCGGAGCTTGGACCGATCCGCGAGCGAAGAAAGATGTGGGAGCAGCGGACTTCGGATGTATTTGATATCCTGAAGGCCGGTACGGAGGTTGCCAGAGAGAAGGCGGCAGCAACTCTTCATGATGTACGTTCCTCTATGAGGATCAACTATTTTGAGGACCAGGATTTCCTGAACCAGTAATCGAAAATACAGAGATGCTGCTGTTTGCAGCGAACAGTCAGCCCGGGACCTACAGGATTCCGGGTTGATTTTTTGTGGGAATTATGGTACTATTTCGTTCATATGGGAAACAGATGTTCAGCTGTTCCCGGGAAGGAGCAGTTAATTTTGATTTCTTTTGTAAAAGGTATCGTGGCGGATATTGGCGAGAATTGTCTGATCGTGGAAAATGGCGGTCTTGGCTACGAAATTTATATGACAGGACAGGATCTTGGAAAGGCACGCATAGGTGAGGAGAAAAAGATACATACCTTTCTCTATGTAAGGGAGGATATCCTTCAGCTATATGGCTTCTTTTCAAAGGATGATCTTGGTATGTTCAAGCTTCTGATCGGTGTCAATGGGGTCGGCCCCAAGGGGGCACTTGGTATCCTTTCCGGGATCAGTGCAGATGAGCTGCGCTTTGCCGTGCTTTCTGATGATGCAAAGACCATCTCGAAGGCTCCCGGAATCGGCAGGAAAACAGCCCAGAAGATGATTCTGGAGCTGAAAGATAAACTGAAGCTGGAGGATGCTTTTGAGATGAAGCTTGCCCATCAGCAGGAGGAGGCACTGGAAGGCGCGGCGGATATTCGGGACAGCCGCAAGGAAGCGGTGGAAGCACTGACAGCCCTCGGATACAGTTCCGCTGATGCCCTTCGCGCGGTGCGTAAGGTTCCGGATGATGTACCGGCAGATGATGTGGAGGCCATTCTTCGGGCAGCACTGAAGAATTTCTGATATCACCGGACCGCAAGGTAAGATTAAGCGGATTATGATCGCGACGAAATGAAATAGAACGGAGCATGATAAATGGAGAACAGGATTATTACAACAGACGTTACAGAAGAGGATTTTTCCCTGGAGGGGAATTTACGCCCTCAGAGTCTGGATGAGTATATTGGTCAGCAGAAAACCAAGGATACCCTGAAAATCTATATTGAAGCTGCGAAGCAGAGACATGATCCGTTGGATCATGTACTTTTTTACGGGCCGCCAGGCCTTGGAAAGACTACACTTTCTTCCATCATAGCCAATGAGATGGGAACACATATGAAGGTCACTTCCGGTCCGGCTATTGAGAAACCGGGAGAAATGGCTGCGATCCTGAATAATCTTCAGGAAGGAGATGTGCTCTTCGTGGACGAGATCCACAGGCTGAACCGGCAGGTGGAGGAGGTGCTTTACCCGGCCATGGAAGATTTCGCCATTGATATCATGATCGGAAAGGGCGCGTCTGCACGTTCGATCCGTCTGGATCTTCCAAAATTCACCCTTGTGGGAGCAACTACAAGAGCGGGGCTTCTCTCAGCACCGCTCCGTGACCGTTTCGGTGTTACCCAGCGTCTGGAATTTTATGACAAGAAGGAGCTGACGACCATCATTCTCCGTTCCGCACAGGTTCTGGGCGTGGATATTGAGCCTAAAGGGGCGGCGGAGATCGCGAAACGTTCCAGAGGAACGCCGCGTCTGGCCAACCGCCTGCTGAAGCGAGTGAGGGATTTTGCCCAGGTGAAATATGATGGTGTCATCACTTATGATGTTGCCTGTTTTGCGCTGGATCTCCTTGAGGTAGATCAATATGGACTGGATAAGACGGACCGCCGTATCCTTAAGACTCTGATCCTGAATTTCCAGGGCGGTCCGGTAGGCCTGGAGACACTTGCGGCATCGATCGGAGAGGATTCCGGGACTCTGGAGGATGTATATGAACCATATCTTTTGCAGAATGGTTTTCTGAACAGAACCCCTCGTGGAAGGATGGCTTCTGTGCTGGCATATACCCATCTTGGATACCCTCGTCCTGATATATCGACAAAATAATAGAAAAACTTCTATACATTTTAGTGAGAATCAGTTATAATAAGGACAGTTGTGAGTCAGCAGGGCTGGCAACAGAGAGGAAAACTGCTGTGAAACAGACAGCGGCAGATGAATTCAGGAGGCTTTACGAATGGCGGTAAAGAATACAGCACAGGTTGTTATCGACGGGAAGATCATTACTCTGGGCGGATATGAGTCTGAGGAATATTTCCAGAAGGTTGCGGCCTATATGAATAATAAGATCGGTGAACTGAGCCAGATGCCGGGATATTCCAGACAGGCCATGGAGACCAAGCATACACTTCTCAGTTTAAATATTGCAGATGACTACTTTAAGGCGAAGAAGCAGGCAGAGATCTTTGAACAGGATCTGCAGCAGAAGGATCAGGAGATGTATGACCTGAAGCATGAGCTTATTTCATTGAAGATGGAGATTGAAGAGGCGAAGAAGGCAGAGCAGGCGGCCCAGGAACAGAAGAATCTTCTGGACGGTAAGGTTAAGGAACTGGAGAAAGAGCTTGACGAATTGCTTAAATAAGAGTGGGGGGATTGCTTCGGTAATCCTCTTTTGTTTTATAGATTAACAGACAGGAAATGAGGGAATACTTTGAAAAAGACAGTAACAGAGCTGCTTTCGCCGGCCGGCTCCTATGAGAGCTTTGAGGCGGCACTCGGTGCAGGTGCGGATGCTGTATATGTAGGCGGCCCGGCTTTTGGTGCCAGGGCATATGCCAGGAATTTTACACAGGAGGAGCTGATCGCTGCGATTGAAACCGCGCATCTCCATAACAGGAAATTGTATCTTACAGTAAATACGCTTCTGAAGAACAGGGAACTGGAAGGGCAGCTTTTTGAATATCTGGAACCGTATTATGAGGCAGGGCTTGATGCTGTCATCGTTCAGGATCTGGGCGTGTTTTCTTTTATCCGCAGAAATTTCCCAGAGCTTGATATCCATGCCAGCACACAGATGACAGTGACCGGGCCAAGGGGAATGAAATTTCTGGAGGAGAAGGGAGCTACCCGTGTGGTTCCTGCAAGAGAGCTGTCCCTGGAAGAGATTTCCGCCATGCATAGGATAAGCCCACTGGAAATAGAAACCTTCATTCACGGGGCGCTGTGCTACAGCTATTCCGGCCAGTGTCTCATGAGTAGCATTTTCGGCGGAAGAAGCGGGAACAGAGGCCGCTGCGCACAGCCGTGCAGACTTCCGTACAGTGCATCTTTGGATCAACGGAAATACAAGGGGGATAAAGATTTCTGTGCTTTAAGCCTCAAGGATATCTGTACGCTGGATATCCTTCCGGATATTCTGGATGCAGGCGTAATGTCCCTCAAGATCGAGGGACGTATGAAACAGCCGGGCTATACAGCGGGAGTTACCTCTGTATACAGGAAATATCTGGATCTGTATCTTAGCGGAAAGGAATATCGCGTACAGGAAGCAGACAGAAAGTATCTTCTGGAGCTTTTCAGCAGAGGCGGTTCCTGCCGTGGATATTACGATATGTACCGTGGCCCGGAGATGATGGCTTTTGCAAATGAGAAAAAATCCGGCAATATTCAGCCGGAAATCAGAAAAATAAAAGAAAAAATTCATGGGAATTTAATACTTTCTCCGGAAAGTCCTGTTATACTGGAAATAACCTGCGAAGATAAAACAGTGACAGCAGTGGGGGGTGAAGTACAGTTTGCCCGGAACCAGCCTATGGAAGAGCAGAGGATCCGTCAGCAGATGGAGAAGCTGGGGAATACAGAATTTCAGTGGGAAAGCCTGAACATTGAGATTGGCGGAAGGATTTTCGTTCCGGTAAAAACTCTCAATGAGGTGCGCAGAGATGCGCTGGAGCAGCTGCGTGAGGCACGGATCGGAAGCAGCCGCAGAGAACCGGCCGTAAAGAAAGTTTCCGGGAAAAATATTCCCCTTGGCACAGAAAAGAACGGGGATAAAGGGAAGCTTCCTATATATGTATCCTGCGAAAGTACAGACGTTGCAGAGACACTTCTTGAAGAAGAGGGGATTACAGGATTTTATTTTCCCTTTGATACCATGAAACAGTGCTTTTCACCCGGGCTTGCGAAGCGGAAAGAGCTTTATCTTTCCACTCCTCATATCCACCGTGGAGAGCTTCCAGAGCCTTGGATCCGGAATGCACAGGAGTGGATGGATCAGGGAATGAGAGGATTTCTGGTGCGGAACCTGGAATCCTATGCAGCACTGGAAGCACTTGGCTATGGAGAAAAATGCGTGCTGGATGCTTCCATGTATACCTGGAATGATGAGGCTTTGGCATTCTGGAGGACGCAAGGGATTCTTAAGGATACCGTTCCTTTGGAGCTGAACGAGGGAGAACTCAGGCACAGAGATAACCATTTTTCCGAGCTTCTCGTGTATGGATATATTCCGCTGATGATCTCAGCCCAGTGTGTACGGAAAAATCTTTTTGGATGCACAGGGAAAGGTGATACGGTTTACCTGAAGGACCGTTATAACAGTGGATTTCCGGTGAAATGTTATTGCACTCCATGGGAAGGTGCCTCTCCTGAGAAGGCGAAGTACTGTTATAATATTATATACAACAGTATTCCCTATGGACTTCCGGAAGAAAGGGAGCGCGTGGAGAAGCTGAAGCTCAAGTCACTGCGGCTTGCTTTTACCACCGAGAGCCCGAAGGAGGCAAGAGCAGTGCTGGAGGAATTCCAGGGAATTTACCATGGAGATTTAAAATCCTCCGGACGCAGATATACAAAAGGCCATTTTAAAAGAGGAGCCGAGTAAAAGCGTATGATTAATGTAATTGCAGAATTATCCAAGTATGTGATCCTCACATTGATGATCGTCTATACCTTTCATTGTTTTTACATGGTGTGGCGGCAGGATGAGGAGGAAAAAAAGGAGCTGCTCCATCAGCAGCTGACCATGATCTTTTTTATAGATTTCACGGCTTTTCTCGTGATCTATCTCAAGAGCATGGAGTTTAAGGTCATCCTGTTTTATATTGAGATGATGATATTTTTCGCAGCGATCCAGATCCTTTACAGGGTCATCTATGAGGAGGCATCGCTGTTGCTTCTGAACAATATGTGTATGCTGCTGAGTGTGGGATTTATCATGCTCTGCCGCCTGTCACTTCCGTCTGCCAACAAGCAGCTTCTGATCGTGGCCGCGGGAAGTGCGGTAGCTCTGGTGATCCCGGTGATGATCCGGAAAATGAAATTTTTGAGGGATCTTACCTGGGTCTATGCGGGAGTTGGAGTGGTTCTTCTGGCGGCGGTTCTTGTTCTGGCAAGGACGAGCTACGGGGCGAAGCTTTCCCTTATGGGAATCCAGCCTTCCGAGGTGATCAAGATCACCTTTGTATTCTTTATGGCATCGCTCCTTAGTGGAAGAACGGATTTCCGTAAGGTGGTGATGGCAACGGTTGTGGCAGTGCTTCATGTGGGCATCCTGGTTCTTTCCAGGGACCTCGGAAGTGCGGTGATCTTTTTTGTTACCTATCTTGTGCTGATCTATGTATCTACCAGAAATCCGGGCTATATGTTTCTCGGACTTGGAGGTGGATGTGTGGGTGCGGTGATCGCATATCATCTCTTTGGACATGTGCGCCAGAGGGTCAGCGCATGGAGAGATCCTATGGCTGTTTATCAGAATGAAGGTTATCAGATCGTGCAGTCACTGTTTGCTATCGGAACCGGAGGCTGGTTTGGGATGGGACTCTGCCAGGGTTCACCTGAGAAGATACCGGTTGTAAAAAATGACTTTATCTTCAGTGCGATCTGCGAAGAGCTGGGTGGCATCTTTGCCATCTGCCTGATCCTGGTATGCACCAGCTTTTTCCTTATGATCGTTACGATCGCATTGAAGATCCGCAATCCGTTTTATAAGCTGATCGCGCTGGGACTGGGGACGGAATATGCGTTCCAGGTATTTCTGACGATCGGCGGTGTGACCAAATTTATTCCGATGACAGGTGTTACCCTGCCGCTGGTAAGCTACGGCGGAAGCTCTGTCATGTGTACCATCCTGATGCTGGCTATTATTCAGGGACTGTATATTCTGAGGGAAGATGAGGACGAAGAAATTGAGACGCAGCGAAGAGAAACGATTGAAAGAAGAGGAAAGAGAGCGACGCCTGAGAGAGCGGGATATCGCCAGAATCCGTAGAAAAAAGAACCGGCCGTTTACTTTTGTATCGGTATTTTTTGTATTGATCTTTGTCAGCCTGATCGGCTATCTTATCTATTTTGATGCGGTAAAAAGCGAAGACTTTATCAACAGCCCGTATAATACCAGACAGGATACTTTTTCGGACCGGGTTGTCCGTGGAAGCATCCTGTCATCGGACGGGGAGATCCTGGCACAGACGGATGTGTCTGAGGATGGTACGGAAGAAAGAAATTATCCGTATGCCAATATTTTTGCCCATGCGGTGGGATACGATACCAACGGCAAGAGCGGACTGGAATCCGAAGCGAATTTTCAGCTTCTGACATCCCACTCCTTCTTTCTTGAGCAGATGCGAAATGAATTTTCGGGGAAAAAGAATCAGGGCGATACCGTGATCTCGAGCCTCAATGCGGATCTCCAGACTACGGCCTATAATTCCCTGGGGGACAGAAGGGGTGCGGTTGTTGTAATGGAGCCGTCAACAGGAAGGATCCTTGCGATGGTGAGCAAGCCGGATTTTGACCCTAATACAATAGCGGAAAACTGGGATACACTGGTAAATGATGAAAGCAACAGCAGCCTTTTGAACCGTGCTACCAACGGTGCGTATCCGCCCGGCTCCACGTTTAAGATCGTCACAGCTCTTGATTATTTCAGGCAGAAGGGATCCCTGGAGGGATATTCCTATCTCTGCCAGGGGAGCATTACTGTGGATGACCATACGATCCAGTGCTACAATGGGACCGTTCATGGACAGGAGGATTTCTATTCTGCTTTTGCCCATTCCTGCAACTGTGCATTTGCAGATATGGGTCTGAGCCTGGGAGCAGGTTCCCTTCGAAGTACAGCGGAGGATCTTCTTTTTAACAAAGTCCTCCCGCTGAATTCCTATAAAACAAGTAAATTTACCCTGGAAAATGATTCTCCGAACCCGCTGGTCATGCAGACATCCATTGGACAGGGAAATACGCTTGTCTCTCCGATGCATATGGCTCTGATCACATGTGCGATTGCAAATGACGGTGTCCTGATGAAGCCGACCATGATCGACAAGATCGTCAATAATTCCGGGGATACTGTGAAGGAAACGGAAAAATCCGAGTACAAACGCCTGATGACCAGTAATGAGTCGAATATCCTCGGAAAACTGATGAAAAATGTAGTTGAGAACGGTACGGCATCTGCGCTGAATGGCCGTGGCTACACAGTTGCCGGAAAAACCGGGTCTGCCGAGTTTGATGAAAATGGCTCCAGCCATTCCTGGTTTATAGGATATTCCAATGTGGATGATCCGGATATTGTGATCGCGGTGATCGTGGAGAATGGCGGAACGGGAAGTGAGGCAGCGGTTCCGATCGCAGCAGATGTATTTGATGCATATTATTTCGATAACTGATATATGTACTATCCTCTTGCCTATCCGCCAAAAAAGAGGTATACTGTAACCAGTGTAAGACACACGCATTACAGGAGGATTGCGATATGATAGAGGCAACAAGCTGTGGCGGTGTGGTAATTCATCGGGGCAAGATCCTGGCATTGTATAAATCCTACAGGAACCGTTATGAAGGATGGGTGCTTCCCAAAGGAACCGTAGAAAAGGGAGAGACTTTTGAGCAGACTGCGCTGCGTGAAGTGAAGGAAGAAGCAGGTGTGAGAGCTTCCATTGTGAAATACATCGGCAAGAGCCAGTATAATTTCACGGTTCCGGAGGACATGGTAATGAAAGAGGTACACTGGTATCTCATGATAGCTGATAATTATCATAGCAAACCCCAGCGAGAAGAGTACTTTGTAGATTCCGGATATTACAAGTTTCATGAGATTTATCATCTTCTTCGTTTTTCCAACGAGAAGCATATCGTGGAACGGGCTTATCAGGAATATCTGGAGATGCGGAGTGAGGGAATCTGGGCGAAACAGCAGAAGTATTTTTAGCAGGAGGGACAGGGCTGTGTTTTTACGCAGTCCTGTTTGGCTTTAGTTGACTGGGAGGTGACTGATAAGATGCTGAGATGGATACGGAATTATTATGTCGGGGAGGATGTCAAGAATCCGGGCCGGGCAAGAGCGCGGATCATTGTAGGGAAGCTTGTTCCGGGTATCTATGTGGTCACATTATCAGATAATCCCGGAAATGTTCTGGAGATACTTTCCACTGCGGAGCTGATGCAGCACTCAGTCAGGGCGATCTGTCCTCCGATCGTCGGAATTGCAAATGGCAGAGAGGGTGCAATTGAGATGATCCGGGAAATTGTTGAAGAGGTATACAGAGAAACCGGTGATCTGAAAATAAGAGAATATCTGGAGAACAGGTGAACAGATGCTGCATATATTATGGCTTGTAATTAAATGGATACTGATCCTTCTGGGGATTCTTTTGGGGCTTTTACTGCTGATCCTTCTGCTTGTGTTATTCTGTCCTGTGCGTTATAGAGGGAAAATTTCGAAAGAACGGAACGCAGGACTGAAAGAGACAGAGGCTTTTGGGGAGGTCAGCTGGCTGTTTCACGGAATTTCTGTGAGGCTTTTTTTTCGAAAGGGCAGCCCGGGGATGGAATTCTGCATCCTGGGATTCCCACTTTCGAAGCTGAAGGGGTTGTTCCGCAAAAAGAAGAAAAAAAACCATACATCCGGTAAAATGGAAAAAAAGAAGAAATCATCCGGCCCACAGAAGCAGGAAGCAGACAGGGAAAAAGAGATACAACCCGAAGTAAGCATAATTAAAGAATCGGATAATGCAGTTCCGCTCGAAATCATACCTTCGGATTCCGTAAGCACAGATACAGAGGATGCTTCCAAGCAGGAAACAGGGGAAATGGACGAGAAGCCTGAAAACAGGATCCGGAGCTTAATTTTTGAAATAGTGGGAAAAATAAAAAGAGCAGTTCATGGAATTTTTGGTACGGTCCGAAGGATTTTTGGAATTCCGTCCCGGATATTTCAAAAAATTCAGAATTTCACATTAACAATCAAAAAATTCTGTGGTAAGATAAACTGGTATAAGGAATTGATCGATCATCCTCGTACCAGGGCCGCACTTTCCCTTTTGTGGAAAGATGCGAAGAAGCTGGTACGGCATGTTCTTCCAACCAGGATTACAGGGAGGCTCATATTTGGATGTGAGGATCCTTCGGTAACGGGAACTGTGCTGGCTTTTCTCGGCATGACGATTCCTTTCCATAAGAATGCAGTAGCAGTAACTCCTCTTTTTGACAGCGGGAATATCCTGGAAGGGGAGGTTGTTCTCAGGGGCCGTATTTACGGAGTCATTCTCCTTAAGACGGCAGCAGAGCTTTACTTTAACAAAAATATCAAATACGTCATCCGGCGATGGAGACATAAGGAGGTAAATCATGGAGAAAGAGAATAATTTCAAGGATACCGTGAATTCATTATTTAAAGGAATGGATGGATTTGTATCGGCCAGGACAGTTGTTGGAGATGCCATTCATGTAGGGGATACCATCATTCTTCCTCTGGTAGATGTGTCTTTCGGTGTGGGGGCCGGAGCTTTCGAGGGAGATAAGAAGAACAACGGAGGCGGCGGCCTTGCAGGTAAGATGACGCCGTGTGCGGTGCTTGTGATCCAGAACGGAACAACCAAGCTCGTAAATGTGAAGAATCAGGACGGGCTTACCAAGGTCCTAGACATGGTTCCGGATTTTGTAAACCGTTTTATGCCGGGAGCAGGCGGTGATTCTGAGGATGAGACGGCGGAATAACACCGGGAACTGTACTTTCGATCTGTTTTCAGGCATATACTATAATAAGAAAATGGAAACGGGCAGACTTGCGTGGGAAAGCTAACCGGGTTTATGTTGTTTTTTATTGGTGTGGGAATGGTTCTTGGCATTCTTGTTTCAGAGAATATTATCGTGATCTCCATTGCAGTGGCATGTCTGCTGTGTGGATACCATATGTTTTGCAGATGAGAGGGGAGTGTGCGGCCGTCATGCTTCCCCTTTTCTATGGGACAAGAAAGAATCTTCCTATGATATAAAAAAACAGCCCCCGCACAATACGGGGGCATACGCTTCTACTTACGCTCTTTCAACTTTTCCGGATCTTAAACAAGAAGTACATACATACATTTTCTTTGCTCCGCCGGCAGTTGTTTTTACTCTGACGGATTTAACGTTAGATTTCCACATTTTGTTGGATCTTCTATGGGAATGACTCACATTGTTTCCGAAATGAGCTCCTTTATCGCAGATTGCACATTTAGCCATGAATAGCACCTCCTTTTATCAACAGTCACCATTTTAACAGATGAATTGTTCTTTTGCAAGCAAAAAAAGGAAATTTATAAAAAATTCTGTAAAGAGGTTTTGGGTAGAATAAATTAGACGTTGTGTTCCAGGCCAAAAAAGGTTATAATATGTCCATATAATTCAAATAAAACAATGGAGGTACCCATATGAATGGACGTATAAATTCCGGATTGGGCCAGATTGTAATTGATACGGATGTCATTGCAACCTATGCCGGCAGTGTGGCAGTAGAGTGCTTTGGTATTATCGGAATGGCAGCTATCAGCATGAAAGACGGACTGGTTAAGCTTTTACGTATTGACAGCCTGAAGCATGGAATCAGTGTGAAGATCACGGATGATAACAAGATCCAGCTGAATTTCCATGTTATTGTAGCATACGGCGTGAATATCAGCACCATCGCGGATAATCTTGTCAACAACGTGAAATATAAGGTTGAAGCCTTTACAGGAATGGAGATCGAGAAGATCAACATTATGGTTGAGGGCGTGCGTGCAATAGATTAGTTTTAGAGGAGGAACTTGTGGTGAATAATCAAACCATAGATGCTAAAATACTTTCCAGAATGTTTCTGGCCGGAGCCAAGAACCTGGAAGCGAAGAAGGAATGGATCAATGAACTGAATGTGTTTCCCGTACCTGACGGGGATACGGGAACGAACATGACGCTTACCATCATGTCTGCCGCTTCCGAGGTAGGAGCCCTTGCGGATCCGGATATGGAAACCCTGGCGAAAGCAATTTCTTCCGGTTCTCTCCGTGGTGCCAGAGGTAACTCCGGCGTTATCCTGTCACAGCTTCTTCGTGGCTTTACAAGAGGTGTACGTAAACTGACAGATCTTGACGCTCCAGCCATTGCATCGGCTATGGAGCGGGGAGTTGAGACTGCATATAAGGCAGTTATGAAACCGAAGGAAGGAACCATCCTGACTGTAGCCAGAGCAGCAGCAGATAAAGCTATCGAGCTTGCGGATGGGACAGAGGATCTGGAATCATTCTTTGACGGAATCTTCCGGCACGCAGAGGAAACTCTTGCAAGGACACCGGAGATGCTTCCGGTACTGAAGGAAGCCGGTGTCGTGGATTCCGGCGGACAGGGACTTCTGGAGGTTTTCCGCGGTGCCATTGACGGATATCATGGCAAGGAGGTAGACTACTCACAGTTTGAGGCAGCTGTCGCTCCGAAGATTACAAGGATTTCCCCTCAGGCAGAGGCAGATATCAAGTTTGGCTATTGTACTGAGTTTATCATCCTCCTTGAGAAACCGCTTCCACAGGAGGAGATCAACCGTTTCCGTGAGTTCCTGGATTCTATCGGTGATTCCATTGTACTGGTGGCAGATGATGAGATTGTCAAAGTACATGTGCATACCAATCATCCGGGACAGGCATTTGAACGTGCACTCACATATGGACAGCTTTCCCGTATGAAGATTGACAACATGCGCGAGGAGCATCAGGAGAAACTGATCAAGGATGCCGAGAAGCTTGCCAGGGAGCAGGCCGCAAAGAAGGAGCCACCGAAGGATTACGGGTTTATTTCCGTTTCCGTAGGAGAGGGGCTTTCCCAGATTTTCCGTGAGCTTGGGGCAGATTACCTGATCGAGGGTGGACAGACCATGAACCCGAGTACAGAGGATATGCTCAATGCCATTGATAAAGTAAATGCAAAAACAATTTATATTTTCCCGAATAATAAGAATATTATCCTTGCAGCCAACCAGGCCAGAGACCTTACTGAGGACAAGGAGATCATCGTGGTGCCGACCAGAACGATCCCGCAGGGGATTTCCGCAATGATCAGCTTCGTTCCGGAGAAGGGCGGCGAGGAGAACCTTGCTTCTATGACAGATGCCATTTCCAGAGTGAAGACAGGCCAGGTTACGTATGCAGTTCGAGATACACGCATTGATGATAAGGAGATCCATGAGGGAGATATCATGGGAATCGGCGATGCTGGTATCCTTGCAGTGGGCAGAGACCGTATTCAGGTTACAGAGGAGATGGTTGCAGAGATGGTTGATGAGGAATCAGAGATCATCAGCGTTTATTATGGAGAAGAGGTATCCGGGGAAGATGCCGAGGTTCTTTCCGATTCTCTTTCTGAGAAGTATCCACAGTGCGAGGTTGAGCTGAATCAGGGTGGACAGCCAATCTATTATTATCTGATTTCTGTAGAATAAAGAGAATAGAAAAATGAATGATAAGACACCTTTACGTGAATTAAAGGGCGTGGGTGAAAAAACAGAGAAGCTTTTCCAGAGGATCGGGATTACGACTGCGGAGGAGCTTCTCCGTTATTATCCGCGTACTTATGATGTATATGAGGAACCTGTGGAGATCGCAGCCGCCGAAGAAGGAAAGACAGTCTCTGTCCGTGCCACGGTTTCCACAGGCATTTATATGAACCAGGTACGTAATCTCCAGATTCTGACAACGACTGTGGCAGATGCAAGCGGACGCCTTCCGGTTGCCTGGTTCAATGCGCCTTATTTAAGAGGAACGGTAAAAAAAGGCAGCGTCTTTATCCTGCGTGGGAAGATCACACGGAAAAAAGGCCGCCTGCAGATGGAACATCCGGAGATCTTTACCCCGGCTGCATATGAAGAGATCGTTCACAGTATGCAGCCTGTGTACGGGCTGACGAAGGGACTTTCCAATAAGGCAGTCACGAAGCTCATCCGTCAGGTTCTGGATACCAGACCTCTTCATGGTGAATATCTTCCGGAGGATATCAGGGAACGATATCAGCTTGCAGATGATAATTATGCGATCCGGACCATTCATTTTCCCCAAAATATGCAGGAGCTTCTCACCGCAAGGAAAAGGCTGGTATTTGATGAGTTTCTGTTGTTTGTGCTGGCTGTACAGCTTTTGAAGGAAAAGACAGAGGAAGCTCCCAATACCTTCCCCATGAAGCCCGTGTGGACAACCGAGGAGATCATGGAGGGACTTCCTTATGATCTGACCGGGGCGCAGAAAAATGTATGGCATGAGATCGAGAGGGATCTGAGCGGCCACAAGCTGATGTCGAGGCTTGTGCAGGGAGATGTCGGAAGCGGTAAGACCGTGATCGCATTTCTGGCTATGGTGCTTTCGGCAGAGAACGGATTCCAGAGTGCACTGATGGTGCCCACGGAGGTTCTGGCCAATCAGCATTACGAAGGCTTTCTGAAACTGATGGAAGAGCAGAATATCACTTCCTGCCATCCGGTACTCCTGACAGGATCTACCACTGCAAAACAGAAACGGGAGATCTACCAGAAGATTGCATCCGGCGAGGTGAATGTGATCATTGGAACCCATGCCCTGATCCAGGAAAAGGTAGAATATAAGAATCTTGGGCTTGTGATCACAGATGAGCAGCACAGGTTCGGTGTCCGCCAGAGAGAGGCACTGACAACCAGGGGAAATCCACCCCATGTCCTTGTAATGAGCGCAACACCCATTCCCAGGACGCTGGCGATCATTTTGTACGGAGATCTGGATATTTCGGTCATTGATGAACTCCCTGCAAAAAGACTTCCTATTAAAAATTGTGTAGTAGGGACTGCTTACCGCCCAAAGGCTTATTCCTTCATTGAAAAGCAGGTGCAGATGGGAAGGCAGGCGTATGTGATCTGCCCTATGGTGGAAGAAAGCGAAGGCCTGGATGCAGAGAATGTCACCGATTATGCCGGAAAGCTTCGGGAGGTCCTGCCTGATGATATCAGGATAGAGATCCTTCACGGCAAGATGAAACCCAAGGAAAAAAATAAGATCATGGAGGCTTTTGCCTCCGGTGAGATACAAGTCCTGGTATCTACAACGGTTGTGGAGGTTGGAGTGAACGTGCCCAATGCAACGGTCATGATGGTGGAGAATGCAGAACGGTTCGGACTGGCACAGCTTCACCAGCTCCGCGGCCGTGTAGGACGTGGGGAACACCAGTCCTACTGCATCTTTATCCAGGGGAATAATGAGAAAGACACGTCCAGGCGTCTGAAGATCCTCAATGAGTCCAATGACGGATTTTATATAGCGGGAGAAGATCTGAAGCTTCGTGGCCCCGGTGATCTTTTTGGCATACGCCAGAGTGGTCTGATGGAATTTAAGATCGGAGATATCTACAACGATGCGGGAATCCTGAAGAATGCAAGCGAAGCGGCAGGTGAGATCCTGGCACTGGATTCTGACCTCCGCCTTCCTCAGCATGAAGCCTTAAAAGAGCGTCTTATGGGCTACATGAGCGAAGATCTGGAAAATCTGGGTATCTAACCTTGCGCTCAGCGAAAAAAAGTGATATCCTAATGTTCGAGAAAAGATTAACAAATCCCTTGTAAGGAGGCTATAAAGATGGCTAGAACAAAGAAAGCTGCAACCAAGACAACTGCAAAAACGGCTTCAGTAAGCGAGACTCCTGCAAAATCTGTAGTAACCGCATCCGAAGAGAAGGCTATTAAGGCTGAGACACCGAAAACAGATGATGTAAAGACTTCTGTAGAGACAAAAGTAGTTGAGACACCGGAAGAGAAGAAGACAGCAGAGGTAAAACCTGCCGAGGAAAAAGAAACAGCTGCCAAAGCAGAAGAACCGACTAAGAAAACAGCTGCCAGGAAGACAACAACAAGAAAAACAGCTGCTGCCAGAAAAACAACCAGGACAGCCGCTAAGACAACCGCAGCCAAAACAACAAGAAAGACAGGGCTTAAGAAAGCCGAGCCAGTGACAGAAGTATATGTTCAGTACTGGGGTAAGGAGATACATACTTCTGAAGTCGCAGAGAAGATCAAAAAGATCTGGACAGAGGATCTGGGCAAGAAGGCTTCTGACCTGAAAGATCTCAAGATCTATATCAAACCGGAAGATAATGGAGCCCATTATGTGATCAATGGTGACATTACAGGATTTATCGGACTGTAACAGAGTCCTTGTTATGCCGTATAAAGAAAACTGTTTCATAGCCTGCTATAGAGATAACCTATGGCAGGCTATTTCTTTTGTGTATTTGACCAATTGGAAAGAGCGTGATATGATACATTCAAGCAATAAACACACTAAACAGATAGGAAAATAATAGAATGAAACAGATATTATGCTTTGGAGATTCCAATACATGGGGATATGATGGAGAAAGCAGGGAGAGGCTTCCCTGGGGAGTCCGCTGGACAAGCCTTCTCCAGGAAAAACTGAATAAGGATGAATACCGGGTGATCGAGGAAGGCCTGTGCGGAAGGACAACGGTTTTTGAGGATCCGCTCCGTGACGGAAGAAAGGGAACTGCACTTCTTCCGACACTTCTGGAAACACATGCCCAGGTGGACGTGATTACACTGATGCTGGGAACCAATGACTGCAAAACCGTTTTTGGGGCATCTGCGGATGTGATCGGAAAAGGAATCACAAGACTATTGGATCAGATCCAGGAATACGCGCCAGAAGCAAAGGTGCTTCTTATGTCTCCGATCTATCTTGGGGAAAAGGTTTGGCAGGAAGGCTATGACCAGGAGTTTTCCCGGGAATCCGTAACCGTTTCCAAGAATCTGCAGTCCGTATATGAAAAAATCGCAGCTTCGCGGCAGATCAGTTTTCTTCCGGCTGCATCCTATGTACATTGCTGCGATGCAGACCAGGAGCATCTTAATGCAGCCGGACATAAAGAATTTGCAGAAGCCGTGTACAGCAAAGTGAGAGAATTACTGTAAAAATATAAAATCATATGTTATACTGTCAATGACGGGCACACTGTGAAATGTGCATCATAACGATAAAAAGCAGTATGCCGGAAACAAATGAAAACGGAGTTAGAAGGAGTGAAATCGTATGAAAAGAAAGAGCATTTGTTTGTTGATAGTATTACTGTTTTGTGTAGTTTTTGCAGGAACAGCAGTGCAGGCGCAGGCAGCAGCCAAGGATGGCTGGGTAACGAAACAGGGGAAGACTTACTACTATAAAGAAGGAAAAATCTACAGAGGTTTTTTGGCCTTGGAAGGAAAGACATATCTTCTGGATTCTAAAACTGGCGTTCTTTACACCGGATGGTGGCAGGACAAGGCAGGACAGAAGCGTTATTTTTCTAAAAAAGACGGCTCCATGCTAAAAGGCGGAGTGAAGGCCAGCAAGGGCTATCGTTATTTCAATCAGTCCAACGGATACATGTATGTGGGGCTTGTAATGCACAAGGGACAGCTCTATTATTTTGATCCTAAGACGGGATATCGTTTTAACAATGGTTTCAAGACTGTAAATGGAAAGACTTACTATTTCAAAAAAGCCTGGGCGCAGAAGGGCTGGGTTACAGTTAATAACAAGACATACTATTTTGGCAGCTCCTATACAATGTATAAGAATACAACAGCAAGCATATCTGGAAAGAGATATAATTTTAATTCCCAGGGTGCAGCAACAAGAGCTACAGATAAATGGAATAAGCTTCTTGAAAAATATGAACCTAGTTCATCTGTAAATCAGCTGGTATTCGTTCAGTATGAAGGCGGTACAAAAGCGCAGGTGATCCTTTATAATAAAGTAGGCGGCAAATTCAAGCAGGCATTGAAATGTCAGGGATATGTAGGGCGTAATGGTATTGATAAAGTGCGGGAAGGCGACATCAGAACACCGACAGGAACATTTGGGTTCACTAAGGCTTTCGGAATTAAAAATAATCCCGGCAGCAAGATCACATACACGAAGCTGAATAAAAATCTGTACTGGTGCGGAGATAAAACCTGGTACAATCAGCTGATCGATATCCGAAAAAAGAAACATTATTGCACTGGGGAACATCTGATCAATTATGTGCCTCATTACAACTATGCACTGGCACTGGATTACAATAAAGAGGGAATCTATAAGAAAGGTTCTGCTATTTTTCTTCATTGTACAGGCTCCAACCCATATACAGGCGGATGCATTGCAGTAAGTGAGAAAAATATGATCAAGATCATGCAGACAGTAGACAAAAATGCGAAGATCTGCATTTACAAAAAATAAAAAAGATGTTGTCTGGCAGTTTTTTAGATCTGTCAGACAGCATCTTTTTTGCATGAGTTTTTTAACTCAGCATGGCAATGGATCTACCTGTGCGGTACAGATTTAGTACTGCTGGCCGCCCTGGGAACCGCTGGACATCTGACGCTCCTGCGCTTCGATCATTTTTTTGACCATATATCCACCTACAGATCCGTTCTGCTTGGAAGTCAGATTTCCGTTGTATCCGTCTGTGAGCGGAACACCCAGCTCGTTTGCAACCTCATATTTGAAACGGTCAAGTGCGCCCTTTGCTTCCGGTACAGCTGCTTTGTTAGAAGAAGTGTTACTTGGCATAATTCATTTCCTCCTTGGTTGTTGTTTGGTTTGATGTTACATTGCTAGTATGTGAAGACCGGGAAATAATACACTGGCAGTTAAAGGAAATTACGAAGTAAAAAAATCGAATGTATGGTTGCTTTTTTACAGGAATTATAGTTATAATAAGATTGCTGCCTGCATAAAACGATTCCTGGAAATGCTTTGGCAGCCACAGGAAGATATAAAGAGTAAATTACAGAATAAGGGAGAGCCAGTGAAAAAGAAACGTTATCCCACATACAGACATAAATATAAACGAAAAAAACGACCTATAAAAAAAATCCTTACAGCCCTTGTCCTCTGCGTCGTCCTTACAGTATGCAATGGCTGGATACCACCGCGAAGCCTTAACGAATTAAACGATCCGGGACAGATTTTCGGGGAGGTTTTTCTTTCCTGTATAGAAGAAGGCGGAAAGCTTTTCCGGGAGGATATACCGGAAGCGGTTTCGGACACGGTGGCAGGTCTTCTGGGAGAAACGTATACAGAGTCAGAGGAACACTCAGAGACGGTCTCGCTGGAACAGATACCGGAATATAGTGGAAGTCCTTATGTGGAGCTTGACGGAAATATCCCATCCTTTTCCAGCGAAAGGAAAAACGGGCCTGCATATGAATTTTACAGTGAACTGGATTCGCTGGGACGCTGTGGGTATGCGGAGTCCAGGATCACGCCGGAGCTGATGCCGACAGAAGAGCGGGGAGCCATCGGAATGGTGAAGCCTACAGGATGGCACACCGTAAAATATGATAATATAGATGGTAAATATCTGTACAACCGCTGTCATCTCATCGGATATCAGCTGACCGGTGAGAATGCAAACGAAAAGAATCTGATCACGGGAACCAGGTATCTTAATGTAACCGGGATGCTTCCCTTTGAAAATGAGGTGGCAGATTATGTAAAAAGTACCGGAAATCCCTGCATGTACCGCGTGACACCAATCTTTAAAGGGGAGGAGCTGGTAGCCCGTGGGGTGGAGATGGAAGCAGAATCCGTGGAAGATGAGCAGGTATGCTTCCATGTCTTTGTATACAACGTACAGCCTGGAATCGGTATTGATTACAGCACCGGAAACAGCTGGGAGGAATAGGCCGCCAGTTGGCCGCGTGGCCGGCTTTATAAGAGAACCGTCACGGAAAATATTAATTTTTCATGAATTTGTATGAATTAAATTGCACTTTTTTGGGCGTTATGCTAGAATCAGTTACAGAGTTATAGGAATATACCGATATACGCGGAGAGAAAAAGGATATAACCTGAGGGCAGAATGGAGAGGTGAACTATGAATTTAGGAATTATTGCGCATAACAGCAAGAAGGTTCTGATTGAGGACTTCTGTATTGCATACAAGAATATCCTTGCCAAGCATGAAGTATATGCAACCGGAACTACAGGAAGAAGGATCGAGGAGGCGACCAGTCTTCATGTCCATAAATTTCTTGCAGGAAGTATCGGCGGAGACAAGCAGTTTATGGAGATGGTAGAGAGACAGGATCTGGATATGGTCATCCTGTTTTATAATCCGGTAATGATGGATCCGGCTGAGCCGGATATTATGAGCATTGTCAAACGTTGCGACCAGTATAACATTCCGGTTGCCACGAATATTGCAACTGCGGAGCTTCTGATCCTCGGACTGGCCCGCGGTGATCTGGATTGGAGATTAAATCTGAAATGAGAGTAATAGCAGGAAAAGCACGCAGACTGAACTTAAAGACAATACCCGGAAACGATACAAGACCTACGACAGACCGTATTAAGGAAACTCTGTTTAACATTCTCCAGCCTGAAATACCGGGCTGCAGGTTTTTGGATCTGTTTTCCGGAAGCGGAGCCATTGGCATCGAAGCACTGAGCCGCGGGGCAGATTATGCGGTGTTCGTAGAGAAGAATCCGAAGGCCTGTGCCTGTATCCGCGAAAATCTTTCATTTACAAAGCTTACAGAAGGTGGTAAACTTCTGAACATGGATGTACTGCAGGCCCTGCGCTCACTGGAGGGCGGAGAACCCTTTGACTGTATTTTCATGGATGCACCTTATGAACAGCATCTGGAACAGCCGGTTCTTGAATATCTGGCAGACAGTACTCTGGCAGATGAGAATACGCTTATTGTCATAGAAGAGGAGCTTCATACGGATTTCTCCTATGTGGAGGAGCTTGGCTACCGTCTGGTCCGTTCCAAGGAATATAAGACCAATAAGCATGTTTTCCTAAAAAAATGAAAGAGAGACAGACATATGATAACAGCAGTATACCCGGGAAGCTTTGACCCGGCAACATATGGCCATCTTGACGTTATCAGGCGGGCAAGCGTTTCCTTTGAACGGGTTATAGTAGGAGTTTTGAATAATTCTGCAAAAACTCCGTTGTTTTCTGTGGAAGAACGTGTTAAGATACTAGCAAAAGCGACAAAGGATATCCCGAATGTGGAGGTGAAGGCATTCGAAGGTCTGTCGGTGAACTTTGCCAGGGAGAACCATGCCCAGGTGATCGTTCGCGGACTTCGTGCTGTCACGGATTTTGAATACGAGCTTCAGATGGCGCAGACCAACCGTGTCCTTGCGCCGGATGTAGATACTGTTTTTCTCACCACAAGTCTGGAATATGCATACTTAAGTTCCACGATCATGAAGGAGGTTGCAAATTTCGGAGGAGATCTGAGTAAATTTGCTCCAGGTGAGATCACAGAAGCAGTTAAAGAAAAATTGAAAAAAAGAGAAACAGAGAAATAAGGAGAGTGTATTATGAGCAGCAGAATTGAACAGATTATTCAGGAGATTGAAGAGTATGTGGACAGCTGTAAATTCCAGCCTCTTTCCACTACCAAGATCGTAGTGAACAAGGAAGAGATCGAGGAGCTTTTACGTGAACTGCGTCTGAAGACTCCGGATGAGATCAAGAGATATCAGAAGATCATCAGCAACAAGGATGCGATCCTTGAGGATGCCCAGTCCAAGGCTGACAGCCTGATCGCAGATGCACAGACCAAGGCACAGGAGCTGGTGACACAGCACGAGATCATGCAGAAGGCATATGCACAGGCTAATGAGACGATCAATGCTGCGAACAAGCAGGCACAGGAGATTCTGGATTCTGCTACACAGGATGCGAACAGCATTCGTCTCAGTGCGATCACATATACAGATGACATGATGGCTAATATCGGTTCTGTCCTGAACCAGACCCTGGAAGATGCAGGCGGTAAATATAAGGCATTTATTGATGCCCTGCAGAGCTGCCTTGAGGTTGTTAACCATAACCGTCAGGAGCTTGCACCACAGACTGCGCAGGCAGCAGCCATCTCCAATACCATTCAGGATGATGACAGCACTTCCATTACAAGAGAGGACGAAGAGCTGTTAGACGATATCGGAGAGAACTAAGAGAAGAAGGAGTACCACGGCATTCAGACATCTGGAAGTGACGTAGGGAATCAGTGACAGACTGTTTTCCAGTACACTTTTTGTCTGGGCCATGATACAGAGTCCGCCGAAGGCTGTCAGCATCATGGAGAGATAGTACCGTATTTTCCATGGAAGGGGTGCAAGGGCGATCCGGTGGAGTCCTGTTGTCAGTTCAACAGGGGCCGCGGACAGCATTCCCGAAAGAGGGCTGAACGGCCAGTAATAGCTGATGCATGCATAAATCAGTGAGAACATAAGAATATAGCCCCCGAGACGTGTGATGGTTTCAACGCCGTTCATAATCGAGACATCCAGGATGATGCCAGCAGAATCCTGTCCGGATGTCTCTTTCTTTTTATTAACGGGTTTGACGGGGTTAACCGTAGACTTATGGTATACGATAAACCGGAAAAACAGCATACAGATAAGATCTGCACCCAGAAACAGAAGCACGATCTTGCCGGATGGTATTTTGTTTCCAAGGCAGTCCCCGGCCAGGTAAGAAAGAATAAATGCAGGGCTTGCGTTGCAGGAAAAGGAGAGCAGGTATTCCCCTTCCCTGCGTGAAATCTGCTGATTTATGTAAAGATCGTGGGCAAGCTTGGCACCCATGGGATAGCCGCATAAAAGCCCCAGGATCAAAACGTAGGTTCCGGCTGGTGAGAGCCCCAGGATTTTTTTTGTCAGAGGTGCGGCCGGATTTAATAATTTCCGGATATTTCCGTTTTTTAATAAAATTCCGGTGAGTATCAGAAAAGGCAGAAGAGTTGGAAGCATCACATTCAGCCACAGACTCAGGCCATCTCTGACAGCAAGCAGAGCTTCCGATGGATGAAGCAGGAGGAAAAGCATAAGGCAGATACAGAAAAACAGAATTATTTTTTGTTTCATGAAATCCTGACCTTGCTTTTTTTACAGTATATGATTATTATAAGGTACAGATGAATTTATGAAGTAAAAGGAGGCAGATATTTATGCCAGTATTAGAAAATTGTGAACCTGAGAGAGTTTTTCATTATTTTGAGGAAATCTGTAAAATTCCCCATGGTTCCGGAAATACGAAACAGATCAGTGATTACCTTGTGAAATTTGCAGAGGATCACGGTCTCAAATATGTGCAGGATGAACTGAACAATGTAGTTATCTATAAACCGGGTACGCCAGGATATGAGAATTCTCCCACCGTTATTGTCCAGGGACATATGGATATGGTATGCGAGAAGCGTCCGGACGTAGATCATGATTTTACGAGGGATGGCCTGAACATTTCTGTGAAAGATGGCTATGTAACAGCCAACGGAACAACGCTTGGCGGTGATGACGGTATTGCAGTTGCCTATGGCCTTACTCTTCTTGAAAGCACGGATATTGCACATCCGCCGCTTGAAGTACTGCTCACGGTTGATGAGGAGATCGGTCTTCTTGGTGCGGTAGGACTGGATTGCAGCATCCTGAAGGGAAGAAGACTCATCAATCTTGATTCCGAGGCAGAAGGAAGCCTGTGGATCAGCTGTGCAGGCGGTCTTTCCGGTATCAGCCGTATCCCGGTCCAGCGCGTAGAGGGCGAGGGTGACAAGGTACAGGTTAAGGTATGCGGACTGCTGGGAGGTCATTCGGGCGCAGAGATCGACAAGAACAGAGCCAATGCCAATAAGCTGATGGGACGTTTCCTTTATGGCCTTAAGAAAAAGGCAGACTATGCCATCATTTCCCTTGCAGGCGGACAGAAAGATAACGCGATCACAAGAGAGTGCACTGCCAGGCTTTTGACAGATGCAGCTGAAGGAGTAAAGGCTTACGCAAAAGAACTCCAGGCACTGCTGCGTGAAGAGTACGCCGGAACAGATGAGAATATCTCTCTTGAAGTGACAGAGGAAGGCGCTGCCAGTGCAAAGGTACTTCATCCCACAAGCCAGGAGAAGCTTGTATTCTATCTCCAGAACGTACCGTTCGGGATCCAGAAGATGAGCGGAACGATCCCGGGCCTGGTTGAAACCTCCAGCAATATCGGAATCCTCCGTCTTGATGAGGACGGGCTTTTTGCAAGCTCCAGCGTAAGAAGCTCCGTAGATGCGGCGTGTGGTGCGTTGTCTGATAAGATCGGATATCTTACCGAGTTCCTTGGCGGTGAGTATGAAGTACAGGGCGCATACCCGGCATGGGAATACCGCAGGGAATCTCCTCTGAGAGATAAAATGGTAGAGGTCTTTGAAGAACTGTACGGACATAAACCAGAGGTTATTGCCATCCATGCAGGACTTGAATGCGGACTTTTCTATAAGAAGATGGAAGGACTTGACTGCGTATCTCTTGGACCGGATATGAAGGATATCCATACTTCCGAGGAGGTATTAAGCATAGCCTCTACAGAGAGAGTATGGAATTATCTTGTCAAGGTTCTTGAGAATCTGAAGGACTGATAAAAGTAAAAGGATATCCCCATAATACCCCAAGGCGAGGCAGATGCTTCCTTCTGGGGTATTTTTATCTATGCCAAAAGATGGGGCTGTGCTTACATGGAGGAAAATTTTTCGGGAAAATATTCATAAAGCGGATATTGCTGCATATATATAAACTTGTGGATGCATCACGCATAAAAAAATTGATAAAAAATTTATAAAGAATCCCTATTTTTCAAAACATATGTTATAATAAAAAATATATGCCGCTGTCATGGGGAGTAAATTTTAAAGATGACAGCAGATTTAAGGAGCGAGCAACATGGAAATACAGTTATGGCGGAGTATTTTATGCCCTTATGAGCTGGCAGTCAAGGAACTGACAGTTAAATTTGAACATATGATAGAGGAGTATCGTGAGAACGATCGCTATTCTCCCATTGAACAGGTCAGTGGAAGAGTTAAGAGTGTATCCAGTATCCTGGAGAAGATGCAGCGCAAGCACATTCCCATTGAGCAGATGGAGACAGAGGTGGAAGACCTTGCAGGAGTCCGTATCATCTGCCAGTTTGAAGAAGATATTGATACCGTGGCGGCCATGATCCGGAGAAGAACCGATATGGAAGTAAAAAGTGAAAAAAACTATCTCACCCATATCAAGCAGAGCGGATACCGCAGCTACCATATGATCCTCTACTATACCGTAGAGACGATCGACGGCCCCAAGAGACTCCAGGTGGAGATCCAGATCCGTACGATGGCGATGAACTTCTGGGCAACCATCGAACATTCTCTTCAATATAAATATAAAGGCGATATGCCGCCGCATGTGGCAGAACGTCTCAGTAAGGCATCGGATGCCATTATTTCCCTGGATCATGAGATGAGCTCTGTGCGCAATGAGATCATGGACGCACAGAACTCATCCCAGATGCAGTCTAATCTGGTGAAGGATATCTTGAATAATATCGAGAATCTTTACCGTGTATCCAGTGAGCGTGAGGTCAGCAAGATCCAGGAGGAATTCCTCAGAGTATTTAAGACCAAGGATCTCCGTCAGCTGGAGAGATTCCACAGGCAGCTGGATATCATTGCAGAGGGCTACCGTGCCCAGACGGTTCATCACAGCACGCTGGGCTGAGAGATTTACAATCTGAAAAATATACATACATATGAGGAATGATAAATGCAGGATTTTTTACCGGTAACAAGGGAAGATATGAGGTCAAGAGGCTGGGAGGCGGTTGATTTTGTCTATGTCACAGGCGATGCCTACGTAGACCACCCATCCTTCGGGTCGGCGATCATCGGACGGCTTCTGGAAAGCAGGGGCTACCGTGTCGGAATGATCCCCCAGCCGGACTGGCGGAGGAAAGAGAGTATCCAGGTGTTCGGGGAACCACGCCTGGGTTTTCTTGTTACAGCCGGAAACATGGATTCCATGGTGAATCACTATACCGTTTCCAAGAAGCACAGAAGTACAGATGCCTATTCTCCAGGAGGGAAAATGGGCTTAAGACCGGATCGGGCTTCCGTTGTATACAGCAATCTGATCCGGCAGACATATAAGCATACGCCAATTATCCTTGGCGGCATTGAGGCCAGCCTTCGAAGGCTGGCACATTATGATTACTGGGAGAATAAGGTTAAACACAGTATCCTTATTGATTCCGGTGCAGATCTGATCTCCTATGGCATGGGGGAGCATTCCATTCTTGAGATCGCAGAGGCACTGCAGAGTGGGATTCCGATAGAGGAAATTACTTATGTAGCAGGTACGGTTTTTAAGAGCCATGACCAAAGCAGGGTATATGAGCCTCTGATCCTTCCGGATTTTGAACAGGTACAGACGGATAAGAAGGCTTACGCAGACAGCTTTGCCATCCAGTACCGGAATACCGATCCATTTACAGCGAAGCCACTGGTGGAATCTTACGGGAACCGTGGATATGTGATACAGAATCCGCCTGCACAGCCGCTTACAGAAACGGAGATGGATGACGTTTATGATCTGCCTTATACAGGACAGTATCATCCCATGTACCAGAAGGATGGCGGGATCCCGGCACTGAAGGAGATCAAATTCAGCCTTACCAGCAACCGCGGATGCTTTGGAAGCTGCAATTTCTGTGCGCTGACCTTTCATCAGGGACGTATTTTGCAGACGAGAAGCCATGAATCGATCCTGAAGGAAGCTGTGCGGATGACCGGGGATCCTGACTTCAAAGGCTATATCCACGATGTGGGAGGTCCCACCGCAGATTTTCGTCACCCTTCCTGCAAAAAACAACTGACAAAGGGTGTCTGCCAGAACCGGCAGTGCCTGTTCCCTTCGCCCTGCAGGAATCTTACGGTGGACCACAGGGATTATCTCAGTCTTCTCAGAAAAGTCCGGAATATTCCAAAAGTCAAGAAAGTTTTTGTGCGTTCCGGAATCCGGTTTGATTATCTGATGGCAGATCCGGACAGGACCTTTCTCAATGAGCTTGTGCAATATCATGTCAGTGGACAGCTCCGTGTTGCACCGGAGCATGTTTCCGATGAGGTTCTGAAATATATGGGAAAACCGCGGCATGAGGTTTATGAAGGCTTTCTGAAGGAATATGAGAAGGCCAATGCCCGTACAGGCCGGCAGCAGTACGCAGTTCCTTATTTTATGTCCTCCCATCCCGGATGTACCATGAAGGAGGCTGTGAAGCTTGCAGAATATGTGAGGGATCTTGGGTTTACGCCGGAACAGGTGCAGGATTTTTATCCTACGCCATCAACGCTTTCCACATGTATGTATTATACGGGGATCCATCCGCTTACAGGGGAGAAGGTCTATGTGCCTAAGAATCCTCATGAAAAAGCAATCCAGAGAGCATTGATGCAGTACAAGAACCCTGAGAACCGGGAGCTGATCCTGGAGGGACTCAAGATGACCGGCAGGATGGACCTGGTAGGCTTTGGCCCCAAATGTCTGATCCGTCCAAGAGAGCTCCATGGGAAAAATACTTCCGGCAGAAATACTGACCGAAAACGGGGAGGACAAAAGGCAGCAGGCACAAAGACCGGTCAGAAACAAAAAGGCTCCTCAGTAAAACCGGCATCAAAAACACAGGTAAGGAGTTCCACACATGAAAAATACAAAAAAAACAAACAAAGGAAAAGGTAATTTCGGCTATTTCCGCAGTGAAAAAAAGAGGCGGCTTCTGATCACGGCAGGACTTTTTTCCCTGCCGCTCATCATCTTTTTTGTGGCCTGGGCTGTCAATGGTACGAGGATGACCGTATGGACAGTGCTTACAGTTGTAGGCTGCCTTCCCGGCTGCAAATCCATGGTAAGCCTGATCATGATCCTGCTGCGCCATCCGATGGATGAGAAGCTCTATAAAGAAATCAGAAGCCATGCGGGGGATCTTGTCATGGCCTATGAGATGTACATGACCTTTTATGAAAAAAGCGGCTATCTGGATGCGGTTGCCGTATGCGGAAATACAGTGGTAGGCTATACCACGGATCCGAAAGCAGATACTGCATATATGGCAGAGCAGTCCCAGAAGATCGTGCGAAAAAACGGATATAAGGTGGATGTAAAGATCCTCAAAGACCTGAAAACCTATCTGGAACGTCTGGATTCCATGAATGCACATAAGGAATCCCTGAGAAGCGGGATCAAGTTTACACCAGATGACCGCTATCCGGATCTTTCCAGGGAAGAGCTGATCAAGCATACGATCCTGGCGATCTGTCTGTAGGAGTATTATATAATGAAAGAATTTATTATTAATGACAACGAAGCAGGGCAGCGTTTTGACAAATATCTGGCCAAGCTTCTCAGGGAAGCACCGAAGAGTTTTTTTTATAAGATGATGCGTAAAAAAAACATCACTCTCAATGGAAGGAAGGCTGTCGGAAATGAGAAGCTGCTTTCCGGCGATCATGTAAAGCTGTTTTTTAGTGATGAGACCTTTGAGAAGCTTTGCGGGAGTGCTCCCGCACCGCGGGCAAAGCATGCACTGGATATCGTATATGAGGATGAAAACGTCCTGCTGATCAACAAGCCCTCCGGGATGCTTTCCCAGAGAGCAGATGACGGGACACCGTCACTGGTGGAATATCTGACCGGTTATCTTCTTGATAAAGGCAGTCTCACGGATGAGGAGCTTAAGACATTCCGGCCGTCTGTGTGCAACCGCCTTGACCGGAATACCAGCGGACTGATCGCAGCAGGCAAAAGCCTTGCAGGACTGCAGGAGCTTTCCGGTATGTTCAAAGAACGCAGCCTTCATAAGTATTATCTCTGCCTTGTAGAGGGGGTTCTTAAGGATGAGAGGTATATCAGCGGCTACCTTATGAAGGATAAAAAAAATAATAAAGTAACCATATATAAGGCTGCAAGGGATGGTGCGCTGCCGATCGAAACCAGATATTTTCCCCTGGGAAATAACGGGAAACGGACGCTTCTTAAGGTGGAGCTGATCACAGGACGGGCGCATCAGATCCGTGCCCATCTGGCATCAAAGGGGCATCCGGTAGTTGGTGATCCGAAATATGGAAGAACTGGAAATGGGATAAAAGGCCAGCTCCTTCATTCCTTCCGCTTCGTATTTCCGGCTGTCAGTGGTCCGCTTTCCAATCTCTCAGGGAAAACATTCACAGCACCGGTGCCGGAGATTTTTTTAAGAACATTAAAAGAGGAACAGTTGGAGGAGAGCTATTATGAAAATCTGGAATGAAATACTGGACTATGTAAAAATGATCATCATTGTGGTAGTTGTAGTCCTTGTTATCAATAACGTAGTACTGATCAATGCAAAAATCCCGTCCCCATCCATGGAAAACACAATTATGACAGGAGACCGTATTTTTGGCTTTCGTCTGGCATACGGGCTGAATCTTAACCTTTTCGGAAACGAGATCTCCAAGAAATGGAAGGATCCGGAACGTTTTGATATTGTGATCTTTAAATATCCGGATGATGAGTCACAGCTTTTCATCAAGCGTATCATCGGACTTCCTGGTGAAAAGGTAGAGATCAAAGACGGAAAAGTATATATCAACGATTCGGAAACACCACTGGATGATTCCTTTGTCGCAGAGACACCGCTTGGAGACTTCGGGCCGTACGAGGTTCCGGAGAACTGTTATTTTATGATGGGTGACAACCGCAATGATTCCAAAGACTCCAGATACTGGACGAATACCTTTGTAAGATTTGACCAGATCGTCGGAAAGGCTGAGATCCGTTACTTCCCGTCCATCAAGCTGCTTGATTAAGGGTCGGTAAGCTATGGCAACATGGAACAGCAGAGGGCTTCGTGGTTCCACATTGGAGGAGCTGGTCAACCGCACCAATGACCAGTACCGGGAGAAGGGACTGGCCCTGATCCAGAAGATCCCGACGCCTATTACACCTGTAAAAATGGATAAAAACAGCCGTCATATCACGCTGGCCTATTTTGAACAGAAAAGTACGGTAGACTATATCGGGGCAGTACAGGGGATCCCTGTCTGCTTCGATGCAAAGGAATGCTGTGCCAGAACCTTTCCCCTTGCGAATATTCATCCTCACCAGGTAGCCTTTATGGAAGACTTTGAAAAGCAGAAGGGGATTGCTTTTTTTCTGGTTTATTTCAGCGCAGATAATGTCTTTTATTATCTTACCCTCAGAAAACTGCTGGGATTCTGGAAACGGATGGAGGACGGTGGAAGAAAAAGCTTCCGGAGGGATGAACTGGATGAAGAGTTTTATCTTCGGGGAAAAAGCGGCTTTCTGGTGCCGTATCTGGATGGGATCCAGAAGGATCTGCAATTACGGGATTGACTTTTGGAAAAGTTTCCTATATAATCTAATTTAAGTTTTTCGTGGTAGCATGGTAACGAACTAAAGTGCAGATCGCGAAACGAAATTTTAAACAGTGTTACGGAGGAGATCATCATGCAGCGTATTTTTCATACACCTGAAGGTGTGCGCGACATTTATGGAGAGGAATGCAGCCGCAAAAAACGGCTCCAGAAGGAACTCCATCAGGTGTTTTCAAGATATGGATATGAGGATATAGAAACACCAGGGTTTGAATATTTTGAAGTGTTCAGCAATGAAGTGGGAACGATCCCGTCCAAGGATCTTTACAAATTTTTTGACAGAGAGGGAAATACCCTTGTTTTGAGACCGGACTTTACACCGTCTGTTTCCAGAGCCTGCGCAACCTATTTTGATCCGGAGAACGGCCCGGTAAGTCTCTGTTATACAGGAAATACATTTATCAACAATTCCAGCTACAGAGGACAGATGAAGGAAAATACCCAGATGGGTGTGGAGCATATCGGAGATGATTCTGCGGCAGCAGATGCAGAGATCCTTGCCATGACTGTAGAATGCTTAAAGGCAGCAGGGCTTACAGAGTTTCAGGTCAGCGTAGGCCAGGTTGATTATTATAAATCTCTTCTTGCAAAAGCAGATCTGGATCCGGAGATTGAAGAACATCTCCGGGAGCTGATCTCCCAGAAGAATTATTTTGGTGTGGAAGAGCTTTTGAAGGGACAGAGCCTGAACGAGAAGCTTTCGGAAGTCTTTACGGAATTACCACAGATGTTCGGTTCTGTGGAGGTTCTGGAAAAGGCCAGGAAGCTCACCGCCAATCCGGAGGCACTGGCAGCTGTGAAACGTCTGGAAGAGATCTACGAGATCCTGAAGGTTTACGGATGTGAGAAATATATTGCCTTTGATTTTGGAATGCTCAGTCAGTTCCGTTATTATACAGGAATTATTTTCCAGGCTTATACATATGGAACCGGTGAACCACTGGTCAAGGGTGGCCGTTATAATGAACTGATGAAGCATTTTGGAAAACCGGCATCCTCCATCGGATTTGCCATCGTTGTGGATAACCTGATGCTGGCACTTTCCAGACAGAAGCTGGAGCCTTCCGTCAATGACAGTGTTATTGTCCTCACCTACGCTAAGGAAGAGCTTAAGGAAGCGATCCAGGAAGCCGTGAAGCTTCGAAAAGAAGGTAAAAACGTGGCATTACGCCCGGCAAAGGAGGAGCAGGACTGATGAGATATCTTACATTTGCCCTCACAAAAGGGCGTCTGGCAAATAAGACCCTGGACATGTTTGAAAAAATTGGCATCACATGTGAGGAGATGCGTGACAAGGACTCCCGGAAACTGATCTTTGTCAATGAGGAACTGAAACTGAAATTTTTCCTTGCAAAGGGACCGGATGTGCCTACCTATGTGGAGTATGGCGCGGCAGATATCGGTATCGTCGGAAAGGATACCATTCTCGAGGAAGGGCGGAAGCTTTATGAGGTTATGGACCTGGGCTTTGGAGCCTGCCGTATGTGTGTGTGCGGCCCTGAGAGTGCCCGTGAGGTGCTGAACAATAACCAGCTGATCCGTGTGGCAACCAAATATCCGAATATTGCAAAGGATTACTTCTATAATAAGAAGCATCAGACTGTGGAGATCATCAAACTGAATGGTTCCATCGAGCTTGCACCGATCGTAGGTCTTTCCGAGGTGATCGTGGATATCGTGGAAACAGGAAGCACGCTCAGGGAGAATGGCCTTAAAGTACTGGAAGAGGTTTGCCCGCTCTCTGCCCGTATGGTAGTTAACCAGGTAAGCATGAAGATGGAAGATGAGCGTATCCGCAAACTGATCACAGAGCTTCGAGGTGTGATCCGATAGACCTGCTGTAATCACGGGCAGGCAGCGAAGCAGACAGAAAACCTCCGCTTGACATAAACGGAGGAGCAAATACAGAAAGAAGGCAGAATTTATTATGCGCAAGGTAAAACTGACCAGAGAATCCACAAAAGATATCCTGGAGAATCTTTTAAAAAGAAGTCCCAACAATTATGGCAAATATGAAGATGCAGTGACGGATATTCTTACAAGAGTAAAGGCCGGGGGAGACACAGCACTTTTTGAATATACAAAAGAATTCGATAAGGTTGAAGTAACAAAAGAGACGCTCCGTGTCACGAAGGAGGAGATTGATGAGGCATACAAGCTGGTAGATCCATCTCTGATCGATGTGATCCGCAAAGCACTCGTAAATATCCGCAGTTTCCATGAAAAGCAGCTCCAGAACAGCTGGTTCACAAGCACAACGGACGGAACCATGCTTGGACAGAAAGTGACTGCCCTGAGCCGGGTAGGTGTATATGTTCCCGGTGGAAAGGCTGTTTATCCGTCCTCTGTACTTATGAACATTGTTCCGGCCAAGGTTGCAGGTGTTGACCGGATCGTGATGACAACTCCGCCCGGAAAGGATGGCAGGGTAAATCCAAGCACACTGGTAGCTGCCAATGAGGCAGGAGCTGATGAAATCTATAAGGTCGGAGGAGCACAGGCGATCGGTGCCCTTGCATACGGAACAGAGAGCATTCCGAAAGTGGACAAGATCGTAGGCCCTGGGAACATTTTCGTGGCCCTTGCAAAAAAAGCTGTTTACGGTTATGTAAGCATTGACTCCATTGCAGGTCCGAGTGAGATCCTTGTTCTCGCAGATGAGACTGCTAATCCGCATTATATTGCAGCAGACCTTCTTTCACAGGCAGAGCATGATGAGATGGCATCTGCGATCCTGATCACAACAAGTGAGGAGTTTGCAGATCAGGTAGATAAAGAAGTGAAGGGCTTTGTGGAGAAGCTTTCCAGAAAGGCGATCATCGAGAAATCTCTTGAGAATTTCGGTTACATCCTGATCGCAGAGGATATGGATGAGGCTATTGAGGCTGCAAATGAGATTGCTTCCGAGCACATGGAGATCGTTACAAAGAATCCGTTTGAAGATATGATGAAGGTCCGCAATGCAGGTGCGATCTTTATTGGACAGTATAGCTCCGAGCCTCTTGGAGATTATTTTGCTGGACCGAACCACGTCCTTCCTACCAACGGAACTGCCAAATTCTTCTCAGCACTTTCCGTGGATGATTTCATCAAGAAATCAAGTATTGTATACTATTCCAGAGAGGCACTGAAGAAGATCCACAAGGATATCGTTCAGTTTGCTACATCCGAACAGCTGACAGCTCATGCAAATTCTATTGCTGTCCGTTTTGAAGACGAGGATAAGGAGAACGAGTAATGGCAAGAGAAGCAAGCATTGAGAGAAATACCAAAGAAACGCAGATCCGGCTGAAGCTGGATCTTGACGGAACTGGATGTTCCGAAATTGATACGGGTGTTGGATTTTTTGACCATATGCTGGACGGATTTACGCGCCATGGACTTTACGATCTCAGTCTTAAAGTCCACGGAGATCTGAATGTGGATGATCACCACACGATCGAAGACACAGGGATCGTCCTTGGAAATGCTATCCGTGAAGCTGTCGGTGATAAGAAAGGCATCCGGCGTTATGGCAGCTGTATTCTTCCCATGGACGAGGTTCTTGTGCTCTGCGCGGTGGATCTTTCCGGCAGACCATATCTTGGATGGGATGCAGAGTTTTCGACGGAGAAAATGGGAGATATGGCAACAGAGATGGTAAAAGAATTCTTCTATGCGGTATCCTATTCAGCGGCAATGAACCTTCACATCAAGGTTCTCTCCGGCGGAAACAGCCATCACGTTGCGGAGGCTATGTTCAAAAGCTTCGCCAAGGCCCTTGATGCTGCAACCCAGTATGATTCCAGGATCACAGATGTGCTTTCCACAAAGGGAAGCCTCTGATATAAAGGAGAGATTATGAATAAACAGTTGATTCCCTGTCTTTATCTTCATTCTGAGAAAGCAGTGACAGGCTTTGGACAGAGAAATCTTTTCGGAGATGGAAATGTAGAGACACTTGCAAAATTTTACGGCGATAACGGAGCAGATGAACTGCTGGTATTTGACTTTTCTTCCGCAGATGCAGAGCATGACCGCGCCATTGGAAAGATCCGCGATATCTGCCGCTGCGCGGAGATTCCGGTGATCGCAGCTGGAAACATCAAACGGGCAGAAGATGTGAAGAAGCTGATCTACGCAGGCTGTGCCGGGGTTGTCCTGAATTTTTCAAAAGAAAGTAATATCCACCTTCTGGAGGAGGTTTCCAGGCGTTTTGGGAAAGAGCGCATGGTAATAAGCATTTCCGATCTTCGGGAGTTTACGGAAAATCAGGCTCTTATTGAGGAATATGCAGATCGTGTCCTTGCGCTGGATACAGTGCAGGATGAGATCGCAGAGCTTTCCTCCGTGCCGATCATCCTCCATACAGATGAGAGCGGGAAAGAAAAAGTGCTGGGGCTTCTGAAAAAGGATGCAGTTTCCGGCCTTTGCGGTGCCTTTGTGAGCAGCCTGGAAAATGATCTCCACAGCTTAAAAGAAGAATGTGAGGAAGCAGGAATCCCGGTAAATACTTATAAGAGCAATATTGCCTGGTCCGATTTCAAGCTGAACAGTGACGGAATGGTCCCTGTTATTGTCCAGGATTACCGCACAGATGAGGTGCTGATGCTGGCCTATATGAACGAACTGGCTTTTGATACCACACTGAAGCTTGGCAAGATGACCTACTGGAGCCGCAGCAGAAATGAGCTGTGGACAAAGGGGCTTACTTCCGGTCATGTCCAGTATGTAAAATCTCTTACCATTGACTGTGACAATGATACCATTCTTGCGAAGGTGGATCAGGTGGGGGCAGCCTGCCACACAGGAAACCGTACCTGCTTTTTTAAACCACTGATGGAGAAAGAATACGACGATACCAATCCCCTTCATGTATTCCAGAAGGTTTATGATGTGATCACAGACCGGAAGGAGCATCCGAAGGAAGGCTCTTATACCAATTATCTCTTTGACAAGGGACTTGACAAGATCTTAAAGAAGGTCGGGGAAGAATGCACGGAGATCGTTATTGCAGCCAAGAATCCGGATAAGGAAGAAATCAGGTACGAGATTTCCGATTTCCTCTATCACATGATGGTTCTTATGGTGGAAAAAGGTGTCAGCTGGGAAGAGATCACCAGAGAACTGGCCAAACGATAGGAATGCCAGGCGGATGTTTCCCGCAATCCATTCTGTACAATACCGGTTAGGCATGATATACTTATCGGATGAGTGCGAAACTATAACGATAAGAGGAAAGGGAAACGATCAATGATCAGAATTGATGACTGGGTGATTGAAAAAGGAGAAAAAGCACAGGGAAAGATTGAAATTACAGGCGGTGGCATGGCTATGCCGGCTACCGTGATCTGTGGCGTGGATGAGGGACCCACCATACTGATCACAGCAGGAGTACACAGTGCTGAATATGTAGGGATCCAGGCGGCTATGGAGCTGGCGAAGGAATTTCAGCCGGAAGACCTGAGGGGAAATGTGATCATCGTCCCTCTTGTAAATGTCAGCGGCTTTGAACACCGTACCATGAGTATGGTTTATGAGGATGGTAAAAATCTCAACCGCGTTTTTCCGGGAAGTCCTGATGGGACAGCAGCAGACCGCATCGCCTATACCATGGTGCAGAAGCTTTTTTCCATAGCAGATTATTACATTGACCTGCATAGCGGAGATGGTTACGAACAGCTTCATCCTTATGTTTACTATGTGGGCGTTGTGGATGAAGATACGGTAGATAAATCCCTGCATATGGCAAGGCATATCGGCGTGAAATATGTAGTACGTTCCACAACAGCTACCGGTGGAGCCTATAATTATGCAGCTTCTCTTGGAATCCCGAGCATCCTGATAGAGAGAGGCGGCCACAGCTACTGGACATGGGAAGAGGTGGAAGAGGATAAGCGGGATGTACGTCATCTTGTCCTTCATCTCCAGGGAAAGAAATGCCAGGGACTGAAGCATTACCGCCAGATGCTGCTGGAGAATGTCGTCTATGAGTATGCGCCTTACACAGGCTGCTGGTATCCGTCCAAGAAACCGGGAGAATATTTCTTCAAGGGCGAAGATCTTGGAGAACTCCGCGATTATTATGGAAATCTTCTCTATACGTCCATTGCAGCCGAGAATGGAGTGGTACTCTATCAGACCGCAAGCCTGAACATTGTTGAAGATGGCCCGATGATCGCATATGCGGCACTCACTGAGACGCTGTTTGAAGGTGAATAAGAACAATTTTGGAATCCTTTGGTTACTGTTGAACTTTTCAGAAGACTTTCGCAGTAACCGGAGGATTCTTTTTTTGAGTTTGGAAAAAATAACCAACATATATCTAAGGAATATAGGTATATTTGGCAAAATACCCAAGGGGGTATGGGCATAATTCTGAAAAAAGAAAAAATTGTTTCAATAAAATGAAAAATACCACATTTTTCTATAGACATATAACAATTCTTATCATATAATTGCATTGTAATTTAATAGCATTTGCTGATTTTTATATCAGCCATTGCAAGTTCCGTGTAGGATTAATAGGGAAACCGGTGCAACTCCGGTACGATCCCGTCACTGTAATGGTGAATCTTCAGGCATAATGCCACTGGCCGAGTGCGTGCAGGATGGCCGGGAAGGCGTCGGAAGATAGAGAACCTGAGTCAGGAGACCTGCTTGCAATTGCCATGATGATTCTTACGGAAGATAGGAAGCATGTTTTTTAGTGCCCGTTATTTCGCCGCGGGTGCTTTTTTTGTGCATTTCTGGATTTCCATGCAATTTCTGCATATTAGAATCCCTGCTGTTTTAACCGAATCAGGTAAGTTCCCTGCTTTAATTGCGAAAAGCAATAAGCGGTGGGAGTGCAGTTATCCGATTGACATAGCCGGAGCATCAGACAATTAAGGAGTGGTTGGATAAAATCGCATCAAATGAGGAAAGGAGTAAAAAGTGACAAAGAAACAAGTAGGAAAAAGATTTCTCCAGATCATCATCGTATTATTTGGAATCAGCTTTTTCACATTTGGACTGACCTACCTGTCACCAGGTGATCCTGCGGAGATCATGCTGACAGAGTGTGGTAATCTTCCTACACCTGAGCTTCTGGAACAGACAAGACATGAGCTTGGTCTTGACCAGCCATTTCTTGTACAGTATGGTTCCTGGCTGAAGGGTGTTGTTACAGGAGATATGGGGCAGTCCTATTCGTTCAAAATGCCGGTAACAGATAAACTGGTATCCTGTTTCTGGCCAACACTGAAAATGTCGCTGCTGGCACTGTTGATGATGGTCATAATTTCCATTCCGCTGGGAATTCTGGCAGCTGTGTATCAGAATAAGTTTCCAGATTATTTTGTGAGAGGTATTACTTTCGTAGGAGTATCTGTTCCAAGCTTCTGGCTGGGCCTTATCCTTCTGAGCATCTTTGGCGTTCAGCTTCGATGGATCAATGTAGCAGGAGGAAGCACTGATTTCAAATCCATGGTTCTTCCGGCCCTGACTCTTGCACTTGCCATGTCAGCCAAGTATACAAGGCAGGTAAGAAGTGCAGTACTGGAGGAGCTTCATCAGGATTATGTAACCGGTGCGAGAATGAGAGGAATCAAAGAAAGTGCGATCCTCTGGAAACATGTTCTTCCGAACGTAATGCTTCCGCTGGTAACACTTCTCGGACTTTCCCTTGGAAGCCTTTTAGGTGGTACTGCAGTTGTAGAGATCATTTACAACTGGCCGGGAATGGGAAATATGGCAGTGAAGGCAATTTCCTGTCGTGACTATCCTCTTGTACAGGGATATGTACTTTGGATCGCTATCCTTTATATGTGCATCAACCTGCTTGTGGATCTGTCCTACACTTATCTCGATCCAAGACTTAAGGAGGATAGATAATTGAAAAAGGTATTACGAGTATTTAAAGAAAATAAACAGTTTACTCTTTTCTTCATTCTGGGTCTTCTTGTGATCGGCGTTGCGATCTTTGCACCGCAGCTTGCACCATATGATCCGCTGAATGCAGTTATGACCGAATCACTGCAGGCACCAAGCTCCGCCCATCCTTTTGGAACAGATAAGCTTGGCCGAGATCTTCTTTCCCGTGTTATCTTCGGAACAAGAACCTCTCTGATCATGACCTTATGTCTGGTTGCGGTTATTTTTGTGATCGGTACATTTTTAGGAGTTATCGCCGGATATTTTGGCGGTGTCGTTGATGCGGTCATCATGCGTATTGCAGATATGATGATTTCCTTCCCGGGCCTTGTGCTGGCTATTGCCATTGCCGGTATGCTGGGACCGAACCTTGTAAATGCCGTTATCTCCATCGCGGCTGTAAGCTGGACGAAATATGCCCGCCTTGCAAGAAGTATGGTATTAAAAGTCAAGAAGAGTCTTTATATAGAGGCAGCTGTGGTAAATGGAACAAAGACATGGAAAATTCTTCTTGTACATGTTCTTCCGAACATGGTAACGCAGATGGTGGTAACTGCAGCAGCAGATATCGGAACCATGATGCTGGAGCTGGCTTCCCTTTCTTTCCTGGGCTTTGGTGCTACCGCACCGACACCGGAGTGGGGACTGATGCTTAACGAAGGAAGAACCTACATGGCAAAAGCGCCATGGCTTATGATCTATCCTGGTATTGCGATCGTGATCTGCGTTGTTGTTTTCAACATGCTTGGAGACAGCATCCGTGACGTACTGGATCCGCGTCAGGATTAAACAACAATTATCGTAACAAACCAACACCAATGAATCAGTATTTATCTTTAGGAGGATGAAATGAGAAATAATGTAGTGAAAAAAGTGCTGGCTGCTACCCTTGCATGTATGATGGCATTTTCAATGACAACAGTTGCCCAGGCGAAAAGTGATAAGAGCAGTGACAAGGAGATCACGATCGGAGTAACAAGCTTTGCAGATACACTGGAGCCGACAGAGCAGTATTTCAGCTGGGTTGTATCCCGTTATGCGATCGGTGAGTGCCTCACAAAATTCGATGAGAACGGCGAGATCGTTCCGTGTCTTGCAGAAAGCTGGGAGAACAGCGAAGATGGTAAAACATGGACCTTCAAGATCCGTGAGGGCGTAAAATTCTCCAACGGTGACGAGATGACACCGGAAATGGTAAAGGCTTCCATCGAGCGTACAGCTGAGAAGAGTGACCGTGTTCCGGAGTTCTTTGACCTTGACAACATCGAGATTGACGGACAGAACCTGATCTTCCACCTGAACAGAGCCAACGCAAACATGGCCGGATGCCTTGCAGACCCGCTTTTCCTGATCGTTGATACAAATGTTGATGATTCTACATTTGCAATGGAAGGACCGATCTGTACAGGACCTTACGCAGTAGAGTCCTTCAGCCCGACTGATTCCTGCGTAGTAGTAAAGAATGAGTACTACTGGGATGGAGAGGTTCCGCTTGACAAGGTTACACTGAAATGTGTCGATGACCAGACAACACGTTCCATGGCTCTTCAGACAGGCGAGATCGATATCGCTTACAACCTGAAGACAGAGAACCTTGTTGAGTTCGAGGGAAATGACAATTATGAGATCCAGGAGCTTCAGTCCCTCCGTTCCACATATGCATTCATGAACCAGAATGAGGATCATGCACTCAGCGACAAGGCACTTCGTCAGGCACTTCTCCGCGGCCTTGACAAAGAGACCTACTGCAATACTCTTCTTGAGGGTGGCGCAACAGCTGGTAAAGCACCGGTTCCTCCGACACTTGACTTTGGTTTCGATGATCTGAATGACGAGAACTCCTATGATCCGGAAGGTGCAAAGAAGATCCTTGAGGAGGCAGGATACAAGGACGTTGACGGCGATGGATATGTAGAGACTCCGGAGGGAGAGCAGCTTGTTCTTGACTTCGTTATCTATACAAGCCGTGCAGAGCTTGGCGTATATGCCCAGGCAGCACAGGCAAGCCTGAAAGAGATCGGTATCAATGTAAACCTGAACACAGTAAGCTATGAGACACTTCTTGACATGAGAGATTCCGGTCAGTATGACCTTCTTATCTGGAACGTACTGGTTGCCAACACAGGAGACCCGGAGAACTATTTAAGAGAGAACTGGTACAGCACATCTGCAAACAACACATCCGGATACAACAATGCAGAGGTTGATAAGCTTCTCGATGAGCTTGCACAGACATTTGATTCAGATGAGAGAAAAGATCTGATCATCGACATCCAGCAGGATATCATGGATGACGCAGCAACCGTATTCTTTGGCTATGAGACAACTTACCTCTTCTCCAACAAGAAGGTAACAGGTGTCAAGATGTATCCGATGGATTACTACTGGCTGACAAAGGACATCACTCTTGCCGAGTAAAGGAGCGTTTATTTATGCTTGAAATCAAGGATCTTTCCGTTCAGTACGGAAAGCAGGCACCTACCATTGAGCATTTCAATCTTTCCATGAAGAAGGGTGAGATCATCAGTGTGGTAGGAGAGAGTGGAAGTGGAAAAACGACAGTTATCCGTGCTGTCCTCGGCGCACTTGCCGGGGGCGGTCGGGTAAGTGCCGGTGATATCCAGTTCAACGGTCATTCCCTGCTTTCCAATACAAAGGATGAATGGAGAAACTTAAGAGGTACCCGCATTTCCATGATCTTCCAGGATTGCGGCGGTACCCTGAATCCGATCCGTAAGATCGGAAGTCAGTATGTGGAATATATTTGTACACATACCGATGTATCCAAGGCCGAGGCATGGAAAAAAGGCTGCTCCATGCTTCAGAAAATGCGTCTTCCTGACGCGGAAAATATTATGAAAAGTTATCCGCACCAGCTTTCCGGTGGTATGCGCCAGCGAGTTGGTATCGCGATGGCCATGACTTTTAACCCGGAGCTGCTTCTTGCGGATGAGCCTACGAGTGCGCTGGATGTTACGACACAGGCACAGATCGTGCGCCAGATGATGGAGCTGCGCGATGATTTTGGGACAAGTATCATCATCGTTACCCACAACATTGGTGTAGCTGCTTATATGGCTGACCAGCTTGTTGTCATGCAGCATGGAAAGGTTGTGGATCAGGGAACCCGTGACGAGGTTATGGGCCACCCGACAAGTGACTATACGAAGAAGCTGCTGGCTGCAGTGCCGGAAATGGAGGGACAGCGTTATGTTTAATGAATCCGATATCGTACTCAGTGCGAAGCATATCGTAAAGCAGTTCCCGGCTTCCGGCGGCAGAACCTTAACAGCCTGCAATGATGTAAACTTAAATGTTTATAAAGGAAAAACCCTGGGAATCGTAGGAGAGAGCGGCTGCGGTAAGTCAACCTTTGTCCGCATGGTCATTTCCCTTGATAAACCGACCAGCGGTGAGATTCTTTACCATGGAAAAAATCTTGCAGACCTTTCCAAGAAAGAAACCTGGCTGAACCGCCAGAATATGCAGATGGTTTTCCAGGATCCGCTGGCTTCCTTTGACCCGAAAATGAAGATCGTGGACATTCTCACAGAGCCACTGATCAATTACGGAAAACTGAAAAAAAGTGAGAAAGAAGCCAAGGCCAGAGAACTTCTGGAGATGGTAGAGCTTCCGGGGGATTTTGTGGATCGTTATCCACATAACATGAGCGGCGGCCAGAGACAGCGTATCAGCATTGCGCGTGCACTTTCCCTGGAGCCGGAGATCCTGGTGTGTGATGAGGCTACCTCCGCACTGGATGTTTCTGTACAGGAATCTGTGATCCAGCTTCTTGTGCGCCTTCAGAAGGAAAAGAACATCAGTATGCTTTTTATCTGCCACGATCTGGCACTGATCCGCTCTTTTGCTCATCAGATCGCAGTTATGTATCTCGGAAATATCGTAGAGGTAATTCCGGGAGAGGATGTTGCCGCGAAATCGCTTCATCCTTACACACAGGCACTTCTGGGAGCACAGTTCTCCATTCATATGGATCAGAACAAAAAGATCGAGAGCATCGAGAGCGAAGCACCCAGCCCGCTGGAGGTTCCTCATGGCTGTCCGTTCCAGAACCGCTGTGAACATTGCATGGAAAAATGTAAGACCATCCGGCCTGTACTCACAGAGGTAGAGTCCGGCCATGAAGTAGCCTGCCATTATGTAACTGAGAAATAAAGAAAGGCAAAAACAGTATGAAATTCAGAAAATTTAAAATACTGGGCATTCTGCTGCTGATGTTTGCTGTTTTTGGCATCGGCGGAAAAAAAGTTTCTGCTGCTGCCGAGGATGGAGACATCCAATATACAATAGGTGTTGTAGTATATAATCAGGACAGCCCGGAAATGAACATGTTTATGAACTATTACAGGGATTATATCCAGCAGGGATTTCCGGTAAAGTTCTATTTTTCAGGCAGCATCAATTCCACAGATGATGAGGTCAGTTTCATCCGGGCAATGAAGCTGCAGGGCGTGAACGGAATTATTTCTTTTTATGGACAGGATATCCAGAAGATCATCGAGACCTGTGATGAAGAGGAGATGTATTATATCCTCGGTTCCGGAAGCATCAGCGATGCGGATTATGAGCAGGTAGAATCCAGCCAGTATTTTCTTGGGAGTGTAGGTCCGGATGCAGATGCCGATTATGAAGCCGGTTACAACATGGCTGATTATTTTGCAGATGCAGATACAAACAGTTATATTGTACTGACAGGTGGTTCCGCAGCAGGCAACTATATGCACCTTCAGAGAACGATCGGTGTTCTGGAAGGTCTGGCAGAGAAAGAAGGCCTGACCTATTCTGAGGATGTGGAAAAGCTTGCGGCATCTGAGGAGACCACAGTTGTAGATACCGGAAAGGATGGTATCAGCATTACTGTCTGCCCGGGATATATGACAGATCCAAAGGGACTCAATAACCTGAAGCACGCTTTTGTGGATGGAAATTACGATGCAGTTCTCTGTACCTTCAATGTAGATGAGATCATGAAGACGGTCACGGAGAAGGAAGATGAGCAGAATTCCAATATCAAGATCGGAGCGGTTGACTGCTTCTCACAGGAAAACCATGATGAGATCAATTCCGAGGATTCCTTCGGAAATCCTAAGATCGACTATATCGCAGGTAAATATGCTTCTATGGGTGGTCCTGCATTTGCAGTTCTGTATAATGCATTGTCCGGACATTGTGAGGCAAATACTGACGATACCGATTCCAACACCGTACGTCTTTATCAGGGCTTCTGGAGCGCATCGGATAAAGATACGTTTAATGAACTTTACGGATATACACAGGATATCTATGAGAACGCATACAGCTGTGCGGATCTTATGAAGGTGATCAAAGCCTACAATACAGACACCACACCGGATGATCTGAAAGCACTGACAGAGGCATACACAGTAGAAGATGTACAGAAACGTATCAACGAAAATTAAACAGAAATAATGAAAAAGAGCTGGGCTTCCTTAAGAGGTTCAGCCCTTTTTTTGCGTTGTAAATACGGTTTTTGGCAAAAATGTTAAAAAAATCCCAAAATACTCTTTACTTTCTAAAGTTAATATAATAAAATCTATGAATATGTAAATATCCGGTATGAAAGCAGTGAAAACCTAGATATGCGCAGCTTTTCGTTCCGGAATGGAAGGGAGAGAAACATGACAACAGCACATATTTGTATAATGGCAGCCATTATCGTTTACCTTGGCGCGATGCTTTTCGTGGGATATCTGTGCTCCAGGAATAATAACGACAGTTCAGATTTTTATCTCGGAGGAAGAAAGCTGGGGCCACTGGTAACGGCCATGAGTGCGGAAGCCTCCGATATGAGCAGCTGGCTTCTGATGGGCCTGCCGGGACTTGCCTATCTTACCGGCATTGCAGATGCAGGCTGGACAGCGATTGGTCTGGCGATCGGAACCTATGTAAACTGGAAGATCGTGGCCAAAAGGATCCGCCGCTATACGCATGTAGCCGGAAATTCCATCACGCTGCCGTCCTTTTTCAGTAACCGTTACAGAGATGAGAAGAAGATCCTGCAGTCCATCGCAGCGATTTTTATTGTGGTCTTCTTTATTCCTTATACAGCTTCCGGCTTTGCAGCCTGTGGCAAGCTTTTCGCCAGTCTTTTTGGCGTAAGCTATCTTCCAGCCATGATCATCAGTGCGCTGGTTATTGTCGGATATACTACACTGGGTGGATTTCTGGCAGCCTCTACGACAGACTTTATACAGAGTATTATCATGTCGATCGCGCTTGTGATCGTATTTGTGTTCGGGATCAGCACAGCAGGAGGAATTGATGCAGTTGCGGACAATGCCAGGTCCCTGCCGGGATATCTGACCATGTTCACTACATACGATCCGGTTACAGGAACAGAACAGGCATATCCGTTCCTTAATATCGTTTCCATGCTTGCATGGGGACTTGGCTATTTTGGAATGCCGCACATCCTTCTCAGGTTTATGGCGATCGAGGACGAAGAGAAGCTTACACTTTCCAGAAGAGTGGCAACCACATGGGTAATTATTTCTCTGGCAGTGGCAGTGCTGATCGGTGTGGTAGGACTTGGAATGACAGCAGCCGGAGAGTTTGAACTTCTGGAGGGCTCCGCATCTGAGACTATTATTGTCCAGATCGCAAATCTTCTCAGTAAACATGGTGTGATCGCGGCAATCCTTGCAGGTGTTATTCTTGCCGGAATCCTGGCATCTACCATGTCAACGGCTGATTCCCAGCTTCTGGCCGCATCCAGTGCAGTTTCCTCGGATCTTCTTGGAAGTATCCTGAAGGACAAAGAAACCAGGAAAGAAAGCATGGCAGCGGACAAAATAACCCTGCTCCTTATTTCGGTAATAGCCATGTTTATTGCAAGAAACCCTGACAGCTCCGTGTTTTCTATCGTATCCTTCGCCTGGGCAGGCTTTGGAGCCGTATTCGGACCCGTGGTACTCCTGGCACTGTTCTGGAGACGTTCCAACTGGCAGGGAGCCCTTGCCGGAATGATCTGCGGCGGAGCCATGGTATTTATCTGGAAATACGGAATCAGCAAATTAGGAGGAGCCTGGGCAATCTACGAACTCCTCCCGGCTTTCCTGACAGCTATCCTTGCAAACATAATCGTCAGTCTCCTCACCAAAGCTCCATCCAAAGAGATCACCGACGAATTCGACCAGGTAAACCACAAATAAATCCAATAACTTAACTTACGTGAACAAAAAGCAAGCCCGGTACAGATTGCTGCAAAAACATCTGTATCGGGCTTGCTTTTCCTTATCCACAATTTCCAGGCTGAAACAAAATTAACATTTACCTGGTTTTTTCTTCAAGCTTTTCCAAAAGCTGGCTCATGGTCAAATTCAGTACCGGATGCCTGAAATACGGTGCGATCTCCACCATGGGCTTCAGCACAAAATCACGGTTTTCCATATCAATGTGTGGTACATGCAATGTTTCAGTATCAATAACCTCATTATCATAAAACAGAATATCAAGATCCAGCGTCCGCGGTCCCCAGTGCATGATCCGCTTCCGGTCTGCAGCCTGTTCCAGAACGTGAAGCCTGTCAAGAAGCTCCTCTGGAGAAAGCAAAGTCCGGACTTTTAACGCACCATTTAGAAATTCATCCTGCTCCACCTCACCATAAGGCTCCGTCACAAGATACCCGGAAACCTTTTCAACAATGATTTCCTTCATGTCCGCAAGACCTTTTATCGCATCATCCAGATATTTCTTTTTATCACCCATATTAGAACCGAAGGCAATAAAAGCCGTATGCCATCCGCGGGTGATCTCCACAGCGACTGTTTTCAGGGGAAGCCCGACAGGTGCCCAGGGCTTCTCAATACGAAGTGTGATCTTCTTAAGAAGCGCAAAAGAGAGCAGAAGCAGCTCAGCCAGGTTTTCCACGGCAGCTTCCAGAAGCTTGTAGGTATTTTTCTGGAGAAAATCTGTGACTATATGGCTGACCTCACCATAGTTAACAGAAGCGGAGAGATCATCTGCAAGTCCGGCCGGCCGGGTTTCGGTATACATAACCAAAGAAACAAGAAATTTCTGTCCCAGAGCCGTTTCCTCCGGAAATACACCATGATTTGCAAAGATCTCAAGATCCTGGATTTCAATTTTGTCCATCTGCTCCTCCTAACGGCCCAGAATTGCTTCTGTCATCTGGATCACACGTTTGTTTTCCCTGATATCATGAACCCGTACAAAAGCACAGCCCTTCATAATACCGATCACGGTTGTTGCAAGAGTTCCCTCGACACGCTGGTCAACAGGAAGGTCAAGGGCAAGACCGATCATGGATTTCCTGGAAGTACCAAGAAGAAGCGGATATCCAAGCTTCTGGAAAAGCTCCAGGTTATCCATAGTCATCAGATTCATCTCATAGGTTTTTCCAAATCCAACACCTGGGTCAAGGATGATCTTATCATCTGCAATACCGGCACGCTTTGCGATATTGACGCATTCCTGGGTTTCCGCAAGCATATCGATGATAAAATTATTGTACTCTGTGTTATCTTTGTTGTGCATCAGACAGCAGGGAGCATTGTATTTTGCGATAACCGGAGCCATTTGGAGGTCATATTTCAATCCCCAGATATCGTTGATCAGATCTGCACCATTTTTCAGGGCTTCCTCTGCGACACAGGCCTTATATGTATCAACAGAAACCGGAATATCGAAACGTTTCTTAACAGCTTCAATAACCGGAAGAACACGCTCGATCTCTTCCTGGGCACCAACCGGTGTGTGCCCGGGACGGGTAGATTCTCCGCCGATATCCAGGATATCAGCCCCATCTGCGATCATGGTTTCGGTATGCTTCAATGCCTGGTCCATGTCGTTCCATTTGCCGCCGTCAGAAAAAGAATCCGGTGTAACATTTAAAATACCCATAATATATGTTTTATTTTTTATATCAAATTCACGATTTCCGATTTTCATGAAAAACCTCCTAATATTGGATCCTCATATTTTTTTTCTGCAAGGACCAGTAGCATTCTGGCTCTGCCTTGCAGGAGAAACAGTTTCTGGATCTCTTGTCTGCCGTGTAGATCAGTTTCCCGAGGATGGACTGGTCATCCCTGGAGCGGTGTCCACGGATCGCGGAAACAATAGCCGTGATCTCATCCCCGGAAAAAGCAAGCTCCAGAAGGATCTGTTCTGCGATCAGGGCACCTGCCTTGTCATGAGGCGTACCATTTTCATATTCTCTGGCACGGCCGATATCATGGAGAAGGGCAGTGCAGTAGATCATTTCCTTTGAGACAGGATAAGCCTGTTCAAGAGCTTCTATGTAGGCAATCCTGGCAACATCCAGAAAATGCTCCGGCGTATGCCGGCAGAACTCCCGGTCCTTTTCCAGAAGCTGAATTTTTTCAAGCTCTTCCTGATAGAGGGGATGGCTCCAGATCTGGTTCACTCTGTCCATCAGTCTTTTACCATTGCCAGAATCTGCTTCTGAAGCTCCATATTTTCCTTAAACTCACCTCTTGTAACCGTGGTGATCGTTTTGCTTCCCGGTTTTTTGATCCCACGCATGGTCATACAGGTATGTTCTGCCTCCAGCATGACCATGATTCCCTTCGGGTCAAGGACGCGCTCAAGCGCATCTGCGATCTGAACTGTAAGACGCTCCTGGATCTGGGGCCTTCTTGCATAAACATCTACAGTACGGGCCAGCTTGCTCAGACCGGTAACTTTTCCGTTTGGAATGTAAGCGATATGGGCTTTTCCATAAAATGGCATCAGATGGTGCTCACACATGGAATAAAAAGTGATATCTTTTTCCAAAACCATCTCATTGTTTTCTACATGGAACTGCTTCTGAAGATATTCGTCTGCCTCATTGTCAAGTCCGCCATAAATTTCTTCACACATGCGGGCAATACGTTCAGGTGTTCCCTGAAGACCTTCTCTGTTAACATCTTCGCCGATTCCTTCAAGAAGAAGCCGGATCGCCGCTTCAACCTTTGCTTTGTCTACCATAAATAACAACCTCCATTTGTTAAAAAAATCACAGTTTTCGGAGATTGTCTTTTTATTTTGAGCACAAAAAAGATATCTCCAAATTGTAGTAGAACGTATGTCGAAAAAGCCCTACACAATATGAGATATCCTCTTATATTGCTGCAACGGGTGCGGATCTTATACCGTAAGACGTACTTTTCGTTCTGGCGACAACTCCCCATTCGCCAAACACTTGACGCATAAAATCCTATTTTGCATATCATTCATCCTATGGACAAGTATAGCATATACGGATGTAATAAGAAAGGGAAATGATAAAAAAATGTCACAAAAAGAGCGGCTGTTACAGACCGATCCGGAACAGTAACAGAAAAGATCCTGTTCCGGGTCAGAAGAATGCTAATGCTGTATCATTTTCATAAGATTTACGATTCGGTCAAGCCTTGCTGCTTCAGCTGGACTTTTTCCGGCTTTGATCACATCAATGATCGTGGAAATTTCGCTGGAGTTGAAGCTTAAGCCGGCATTTTTTCCCTGCGCGGCAGCTCCCATAATGAAGGGGAGCAGCTCTGAGGGATTTTTTCCCAGTCCCTGGTCGGCCATATTCTGGAGCAAGGAAAGCTTTCGGGGATCCATTTTTGAAAGCCTGGGATCATCCTTCCAGTCGTCTTTCATGGATTTTCACCTCCTGTGGGATCTTCATTCATGATTCTTATCATCTGAAGCATAGCCATCAGATTTGTAGCCCGGTCGATCTGTTTACGGTTTTCACCATTGCAGTATCTTCGGATATCCTGAAGCATAGCCAGGGGATCACTTACGGAAACACTGGCTGCCTGCAGATCCCCGTGATTTCTCTGATCGCGGAAAAGTGCTATGGTATTACTAAGCTCCCGGGTTTTGACATACATGGACAGAAGCCTCTGGCCGGAGAACGGAAGATAAGGAAGAACCGCTTTTACAAGCTGATCACGGTCACTTTCCACCATTTCGTCCAGAACAGTCCTGGCAATGAAATCCTGTTCCATAAAAAAATCCTTTTTCCTGAAATCTATGATTTTCCAGAGGGAAATATGACAGAAATAAAAACTCTGTCATATTATATATAGAAGATTCTTTTTCAGGAGCAATGTATATGGAGACCGGAAAAAAGCAGAAGCTTGTGATCGATGGAAATGCTTTTTATGAGATAGATCTGAAATGTCTGGAAGAAAAAAGAAAACGGCAGGAAGAAACCAAAAAGCAGCATCAGAAAGAGGCTGTCGCTTTAACGATTTCTAAATCGTGAAGCGGCAGCTTCCTTTTTTCTG
>CAVIGE010000010.1:0-55851 GCA_963642325.1 Prevotella sp. CAG:279 | reverse complement strand
CAAAGATTGCAGACGAGACCTTTGACAGTGTTCTCGGAAGACTGAAATAGGAGGAGCTTAGGTAAATGGCAAAGCAGTTATTAGGTAAAGAAGTTACAGCAGCTCTCAATGAAAAGATCAAAGCAAACGTTGCAGAGCTTCAGGCAAAGGGGGTAGATCCTACACTTTGCATTATCCGTGTAGGCGAGAACCCCAGTGATATCTCTTACGAGAGAGGAGCAACCAAACGTTGCGAGACTCTTGGCGTTGCATGTGAGAAGATCCTTCTTCCGGAGGATGTTTCCCAGGATGAGCTTCTTGCAGCCATCGATAAAGTGAACAAAGATGACAAGATCCACGGAGTTCTTCTGTTCCGTCCGCTTCCGAAGCATCTGGATCAGGCAGTGATCGAGAATGCACTTGCACCGGAGAAAGATGTTGACTGTATGACAGATCTTTCCATGTCTGGCGTATTTACAGGCAAAAAAATCGGTTTTCCGCCATGTACACCGCAGGCTTGTATGGAGATCCTTGATCATTACGGAATCGACTGCACAGGCAAAAAAGCAGTTGTGATCGGAAGAAGCCTTGTGGTTGGTAAACCGGCTGCCATGATGCTTGTTAAGAAGAATGCGACAGTTACCATCTGCCATACAAGAACCGTTGATATGCCATCTGTTGCAAAAGAGGCAGACATTGTGATCGTTGCAGCAGGACGTGCTGGTGTTGTCGGTGCTGATTATGTAAGAGAAGGACAGACGATCATTGATGTTGGTATCAATGTTAATGCTGAGGGTAAGCTCTGCGGTGATGTTGATTATGCGGCAGTTGAGCCGGTCGTAGATGCGATCACACCGGTTCCTGGCGGAGTTGGAAGCGTTACAACTTCTGTTCTTGTAGGGCATGTTGTTGAGGCGGCAATGAGAAAAATGCAGTAATAAAGGATTGATTATTGATATATGTACAGATTCCGAAATAGTTTTTGTTTACGGATGATGGCACTTGCAGGCGTTCTGGTGATCGGAACGCCTGTGGGTGTTTTGGCAGAAGAGGTGGATCATTCCATGGAGGGACAGATCTCGAAGCCACAGTCATCCAGTGAGAGTGATGCAGACAGTTTTACAGACGATTCTACAGATAATACTTATGGATATTATACGATCATGGGGTGTACCACGGTAGATAAGGAGGATATGGCAGCGCAGTATGAGGCGCAGAACGTGGAATATCCTTCCGGTATCCTGACGGAGGGCGGTGCACCGGACATTGATACGTTTTGCACAATTGTGATAGAGGAAGCGGATGCGGAGGGTGTCCGTGGGGAAGTTGTTTATGAACAGGCGATGCTTGAGACCGGATGGCTTCAGTTTCAGGGAGATGCCAGTGCCGGACAGTTTAATTTTTCCGGACTTGGGACTACCGGCGGCGGTGTTGCGGGGAATTCCTTTCCGGATGTAAGGACGGGAATCCGGGCGCAGGTACAGCATCTGAAGGCTTATGCGTCTTCGGAGGAACTGAACCAGGCCTGCGTGGATAACCGTTTTCAGTATGTGACCCGGGAGAGCGCGCCTTATGTGGAATGGCTTGGTATTCAGGAGAATCCTTATGGAGGCGGCTGGGCTGCCGGGAGAAGCTACGGATATAAACTTAGGAGCCTTCTGGCGGCTCTGAAAGGCGAGGAGTATACCTGGCCGGAGAGCACGGAGACTGTAGAGTAATCGTGGCAGGCAAAGACGGGCATTGCTTTACTTTGTATGATATAAAAAATGGAGATGTAATCCTGAGATTAAATCCAGGCTGCATCTCCATTTATATTTTAGTTCAGTTCCAGCTTCTCCAGCTCCTGAGATGGAATCTTAGGTTCTGAGCCGTCTACGTATTTCTTGAGGACTTTGGAGGTTTTTGCGAAGCCGGCGTTGGTTCCCGCACCGCCGATACAGCCTCCCGGACAGGCCATTCCTTCGATCATGCAGTTTTTGATCTTTCCGGCCTTGGCCAGGGTGAGGACTTTTTTGCATTCGGCAAGGCTTTCTGCGTGTTCGATGTGAACCGGTACGTCAGGATAGTATTCCTTGAGGCAGGCCTCGATGGCTCCTGCTACGCCGCCTGCGATGGCATATCCACGACCTGCTGCAGTTGCCTTTTGGGTTTCTTCCGGGATGTCCTCACATGTGGACGGAACAATCTTTTTGGCATCGAACAGACCCCAGAGTTCTTCGAAGGTGATAACAAAGTCTACGTCACTTCTTACAGAGTGGCGCATGGCTTCCAGCTTCTTGGAGGCGCATGGCCCGATGAAGACTACCTTTGCATTTGGATGTTCTTTTTTTACAATGCGGGCGGTGGCTACCATCGGAGTCAGTTCCTGGGAAATGTTGTCGATCATGGCCGGGAAGTATTTCTTTGCCATGACGGACCAGGACGGGCAGCAGGAGGTGAGCAGGAACGGGAGATTGCCGGTGGCCACTTCTTTGGCGTAGTGATGTGCCTCGGAGATACAGCCGATGTCTGCACCCAGTGCTACCTCATAAATGTTTGAAAATCCCAGCTGTTTTAGTGCGGAGCGGAATTTTCCGGGAGTGACATCTTCTCCGAACTGATTGATATAGGCCGGTGCAATTTCCGCAATGATCTCGGTTCCCTCACGGAGAGCATGGGAGAGCTGGAAAATCTGGGATTTATCCGAGATGGCTCCGAATGGACAGCTGACCATACACATACCGCAGGAGACACATTTATCCTGGTTGATGGAAGCCCGGCCCTGTTCATCGCTTTCGATGGCTTTTACGCCGCAGGCACGTTCACATGGACGCTCTTTGTGGGCAATGGCATCGTAAGGACAGACTGCCTTGCATCTTCCGCAGTGGATACATTTGTCCTGGTCGATAAAGGATTTTCCGTTTACCATGGAGATGGCACCTTTCGGACAGGTCAGCATACAGGGATGGGCAACACAGCCACGGCACATGTTGCTGACTTCATATTTGTTGGATTCACATGCGGAACATGCGGAAGGGATTACCTGCATAAGAGGCGGCTCATAATATTTCTCGTCGATGTTGCTGGCTTTTACGCCGTCGGTAAGATGGACGGCACGGTTCTCCGGCCGGAGGGAAAGACCCATGGCCAGACGGACACGTTCGCTTGCGACTGCACGTTCGCGGTAGATACTTTCACGATATCGGGCGCGTTCATCCAGCATGTTGTAGGGAATGGCTTCGATATCGTGGATCAGGGATTCGTCCGTAGATTCGAACCCGATTTTTGCAATTTCCGTAAAAATCCTTCGCCGGATCTGGTTAACTGGTGTGTCGAGATTTCGCATAAGTGTTCTCCTTTTCAAATTGGTTAATAGCTCCACGCACTTTTCTTTCATATTAATGTAAATGAGAAATAAAATCAATAACAAGCGGGGTTATTTTGTATTTTTATTATCATGAGTGTTAAAAATTGAACGATATATAGAGAAAATAGACGCAAAATCAGTGAGCCATTGTAAACTTTTCAATATATTCTGAAAAAACAGCAAAAATCACTTGTGAAAAATGACGGCATAAGTTATAATAAAAAGCGTGAAATAGTGCAAAATAATGATTTGCACCTAAGCGCGGCACTGAGAGAGTGTTAAAAGATTAACCCGATGTAGAGACGGGTTAGCTTAAGTGGAGAATCTACAAGAAACAAGGAGGGAACCGAATGTTAGACCAGACGTATTACCAAAAAACGGATGAGATCATCGAGCACTATGGCCGGAAAGCTGCGTCGCTGATTCCGATCATGCAGGATATCCAGGCTGAGTACCGTTATCTCCCGGCAGAGCTTCTTACTTATGTTGCGGAACAGATTGGTGTAAAAGAAGCGAAGGCGTACAGCGTAGCCACTTTCTATGAGAACTTTTCCTTTGAACCGAAGGGTAAGTATGTGATCAAGGTATGTGACGGAACTGCCTGTCATGTAAGGAAGTCTGTTCCGGTTAAGGAGGCACTTCTCAAAGAACTGGGGCTGACCCATAAGAAACACACAAGCGATGACATGATGTTTACTGTGGAAACTGTTTCCTGTCTGGGTGCCTGCGGACTTGCACCTGTTATGACGATCAATGACGAGGTGCACCCGAAGATGACACCGGAGGCTGCAGTTGAGATCATCCAGAAGCTGAAAAAGGGAGGTGCTGTATGATGCGTTTACATAACCGTGAAGAGCTTCAGGCGTTAAGAAAAGAGGCAGAACAGAGTCTGCATGCTGCCAAAATGCGTATCCTGATCTGCGCAGGAACAGGTTGTATTGCCAGCGGCTCCAGGGAAATCTATGACAGAATGATGGCACTTACCGAGAATTATGAGGGTGTAGCTGTTGAATTTGGCGGAGAAGTACCTCATCCTGAGATCCGTAAGAGCGGATGTCATGGCTTCTGTGAAATGGGCCCTCTGATGAGGATCGAGCCTCTTGGAATCCTCTACATTAAAGTGAAGGTAGAAGACTGTGAAGAAATCTATGAGAAAACAGTCTGTCAGGGACAGCCGATCGAGAGACTTCTTTATCATAAGGACGGAACGATCTATCAGAGCGAAGAGTCCATTCCGTTCTATGCAGGCCAGATGCGTCTGGTATTGAAGAACTGCGGACATATTGATGCCGAGAACATTGAAGAGTATATTGCGGTGGGCGGTTATGCAGGCCTGGAAAAAGTCCTCTTCGACATGACGAAGGAGGAAGGCCTTACAGCCATGGAAGAGTCCAATCTCCGCGGACGTGGCGGCGGCGGCTTCCCGGCGGGCAGGAAATGGAAGCAGGTTGCCCGTCAGAAGGAAACCGAACGATATATCGTATGTAACGGTGATGAAGGTGATCCGGGCGCATTTATGGACCGCAGTATCATGGAAGGAGATCCGCACAAAATGCTGGAAGGCATGCTGATCGGTGCATATCTGACCGGTTCCCAGAATGCTTATATTTATGTTCGTGCAGAATACCCGCTGGCAGTAGAGCGTCTCCGCAAGGCCATCGCACAGGCGGAGGAATACGGACTGATCGGGGATCATATCCTTGGGACAGATTTTTCCGTGCATTTCCATATCAACCGTGGTGCCGGAGCATTTGTATGCGGGGAAGGCTCCGCACTGACCGCTTCTATTGAGGGTAATCGTGGAATGCCCCGTGTAAAACCGCCTCGTACAGTTGAACATGGTCTGTTTAACAAGCCTACGGTACTGAATAATGTTGAGACCTTTGCCAATGTTCCAATGATCATCACCAACGGCGCGCAGTGGTACCGCAGCATCGGTACAGCAGGAAGCCCGGGAACCAAGGCATTTGCACTTACCGGAAACGTAAATAATACCGGACTGATCGAGGTTCCGATGGGAACAACCTTAAGGACGATTATCTATGATATCGGTGGCGGGCTGAAGAGCGATGCCGGGTTTAAAGGCGTTCAGATCGGAGGACCTTCCGGCGGATGTCTTGTTGAAGAGCATCTGGATATTCCGCTTGATTTTGATTCCGTCAAGAAGTTTGACGCGATCATCGGTTCCGGTGGTCTGGTTGTTATGGATGAGAATACCTGTATGGTAGAGGTTGCACGTTTCTTCATGAGCTTTACCCAGAGGGAAAGCTGCGGTAAATGCGTACCCTGCCGTGAGGGAACCAAGCGTATGCTGGAAATCCTTGAGAAGATCGTAGGCGGTAAAGGCGAGCAGAAGGATCTGGCAGAGCTTTCCGAGCTTGCGGAGATGGTTCGTTCCATGGCTCTGTGCGGCCTTGGAAAGAGTGCGCCGCTTCCGGTTATCAGTACCATGAAAACCTTCTATGACGAGTACGAAGAACACATTGTTGACAAGAAATGCCGTGCGAAGGTATGTTCTGCACTGCGACGCTTTATCATCAATCCGGAATTCTGTATCGGCTGCGGAAAGTGCAGCAGGAACTGTCCGGCCGGGGCGATCACAGGTGCCAAGAAACAGCCGCATGTTATCAACAATGATCTTTGCATTAAGTGCGGAGCCTGCAAGGATAATTGTTCGTTCGATGCCGTTTATATTGAAGCATAGGAGGGGTGAATTATGGGTACAATGACAATAGACGGAAGAAAGGTAGAATTTACCGATGAAAAAAATGTTCTGACAGTCATCCGGAATGCGGGTATCAATATCCCCACACTGTGCTATCACTCTGAGGTTTCCACATTTGGAGCCTGTCGTCTGTGTACAGTGGAAGATGACAGAGGCAAGACCTTTGCCTCCTGTTCAGAGCCTCCGCGGGATGGTATGGTGATCTATACCAACTCCGGAAGAATCAAGAAGTATCGTAAGCTGATCGTGGAACTGCTTCTTGCGGCACACTGCCGTGACTGTACAACCTGTGTAAAGAGCGGTGAGTGTATCCTGCAGGAGCTGGCACACCGTCTGGGTGTCCGTAAGATCCGATTTGAGAATACAAGAGAGCAGTATGAGATCGATGAGAGTTCACCGTCCATCATCCGTGATCCGAATAAATGTATCCTCTGCGGTGACTGTGTAAGAGCCTGTGATGAGCTTCAGGGAATCGGTGCCCTTGGATTTGCGTTCCGTGGCACGGAGGCAGTGGTGATCCCTGCATTCAATAAAAAGATCGCAGATACACAGTGTGTAAACTGCGGACAGTGCCGTGTTTACTGTCCGACCGGAGCAATCTCCATCCGTACACATATGGATGAGGTCTGGGATGCACTGGCTGACAGGGATACCCGTGTCGTTGCGCAGATCGCACCGGCAGTCCGTGTGGCAGTTGGTGAGCATTACGGACTTCCGAAGGGAAGGAGCGTAATGGGTAAGGTCGTCAATGCCCTTCATAAGATGGGCTTTGACGAGGTATATGATACCACATTCAGTGCGGATCTTACCATTATGGAAGAGTCCAAGGAGTTCCTGGACCGAATTGAGAAGGGTGAAAACCTTCCGCTTCTGACTTCCTGCTGTCCTGCATGGGTGAAGTTTATTACAGATCAGTATAAGGAATATATTCCGAATATTTCCACCTGCCGTTCCCCACAGGGAATGATGTCTGCGGTGATCAAGGAATACTTCCGTGACCCGGAGCATGCAGCAGGCAAGAAGACGGTTATGGTTTCCATTATGCCATGTACAGCCAAGAAGGCAGAGGCGATCCGTCCCAACAGCTTTACGGACGGAGAGCAGGATACCGATATTGTCATCACGACTACAGAGCTTCTCCGCATGATCGATAACTTTGGACTTGATTTCGCAACACTGGATCCGGAAGCATGCGATATGCCATTTGGATTTGGTTCCGGCGGCGGTGTTATCTTCGGCGTTACCGGTGGAGTTACCGAGGCCGTTCTCCGAAGACTGAGTCCGGATCACAGCAAGGAAGCCATGCATGAGATCGCAGAGTGCGGTGTCCGTGGTGACGAAGGAATCAAAGAATTTACTGTGCCATACAGAGGAATGGACATCAACGTATGCGTAGCCAGTGGCCTTGCCAATGCAAGAACCGTTATGGAACGGGTAAAGAATGGTGAAGCAAGCTATCATCTCATCGAGGTTATGGCATGCCGCCGTGGATGCATCATGGGTGGCGGCCAGCCGACCAGGTCCGGTGACAGGACCAAGGCTGCAAGGGCGAAAGGCCTCTACAACGCAGATAATACTATGATCATCAAAAAATCAGATGAGAATCCACTCGTCTTGGAGCTTTATGAGGGACTCCTCAAGGGCAAGGAGCATCATCTGCTCCACAATGAATTTTATATCAGGGAATCGTAGGAAAGCTGTTGTTTGGCCACAGAGCGGGCAATAACAGCCAAGCTGTTCTCATAGGATGAACAGAAGCATATAAGAAGCCTCCAGAGCATATACTGTGTTATACGGGAGCTGTCCGCCGGACGGATTCCGTGTATCGCAGGCCAATATATGCAGGGAGGCTTTTTTATATGGAAAACTTTCAGGTTTACCATGATATCCAGGCCCGGACCGGTGGGGATATCTACATAGGAGTGGTAGGTCCGGTACGGACCGGGAAATCCACATTTATCCGCAGATTTATGGAACTGGTGGCTCTGCCCGCCATCAGTGAAAAAGAAAGGGCTGAGCTTCAGGATGAGCTGCCTTTAAGCGGGGCCGGTAAAATGATCACAACGGTGGAGCCGAAATTCATTCCGAAGGAAGCGGTGGAGGTTAGCATAGGTGAGAACCAGAAAATAAGGGTAAAGCTTATCGACTGTGTGGGATTTCTGGTAAAGGATGCGTCCGGAAATGTGGAGGAGGGCCGTGAGCGGATGGTCAGGACTCCGTGGCTGGAAAAGGAGATCCCCTTTCATGATGCGGCCAGGATCGGCACGGAAAAAGTCATCAGCCAGCATTCCACGATCGGTATTGTTGTCACGGCAGACGGAAGCTTCGGGGAAATCCCGAGGGAGAATTTTATTCCGGCAGAGGAGCAGACCATAAAAGAGCTGAAAGCACAGGGGAAGCCATTTCTGATCCTGGTAAATTCCCAGACACCCTACAGCGAGGAAGCCGGAAAAACTGTAAAAGCCCTGGAAGAAAAATACGGTGTTTCGGTTCTGGCACTCAACTGTGAACAGCTTCGGAAAGAGGATGTCACCAGAATTCTGGAAAAGCTTCTCTATGAGTTTCCGGTCAGTGAGATAGAGCTGTTTGTTCCGAAGTGGGTGGAGATGCTTTCGCCCGAACATGAGGTAAAGGCGGCACTGCTGACGGAGATAAGGGAAAAAATGACAAAGCTGACCCATGTGAGGGATGTTACCAGGGAGTCTGTGCGTCTGGAAAGTCCTTATGTGGAGGATACTCTTCTTGAAAAGGTCAGCCTTTCCGATGGCATCGTGCGGGTACGGATTTCTGTGAAGGATGGTTATTATTACCGGATGCTCAGTGAGATGAGCGGTATTTCCATGGAAAGCGAATATGAGCTGATCCAGACGATGAAGGAGCTTGCCGGAATGAAGGAAGAGTTTGTAAAGGTAAAGGCGGCACTGGAATCTGTGAAGGGAAGTGGCTACGGGGTGGTAGTCCCGGAGCTTTCCGAGATCACCATTGAAGAACCACAGGTGATCCGTCAGGGAAATAAATTCGGAGTCAAGATCCGTTCCAAGAGTCCGTCCATCCATATGATAAGGGCGGGGATCGAGACGGAGATCGCGCCTATCGTGGGAACGGAGCAGCAGGCCGAGGATCTGATCCGATATATTAAGGAGAGCCCGGAACGGGGCGAGAGCATCTGGGAAACCAACATTTTCGGAAAATCCATCCAGCAGCTTGTGGAGGACGGGATCCGGAACAAACTGGCTATGATCAGTGAAGAGAGCCAGGTGAAGCTGCAGGATACCATGCAGAAGATCGTAAACGACAGCAAAGGCGGACTTGTGTGCATCATTATCTGACCCACCTGGAAAAAAGGACGTTTTTCAGCAGACGTCCTTTTTTCCGTGATGTTTTTTCCATTCCGTAATAAACTGAAGCTGTTCTAAGTCGGAAAGCTCCTGGGAGGCCGCATCATTTCCGGCAGCAGCACAACAAAAAAGGATAAAGATCTGAATTCCGAAGAATATGAGAAAAAATAGAAGCATAAAGACCCCTCCTGACAATTTTGATCGATATAAGTTCACAGTCCCGGAATATTTAAGCCTTTCCGGACAGTGATATGTACTCCGGGAATCTTTTTGTACAGGTGTGAAAAAGACTCCGGGAGTACATTGATAAGTATGGGAGGAAAAAGTGGATTTTATACATTATATGACAGAATAAGGAAAAAATTACATATTATGAATGAGGTTGCAAAAAAGCATGGCCCTGAATAGGCTAAAGAGAAACCATCTGTCCGGCAGGAGATTTTTTGCCATGCGTAAAAAGGGATATACGGGAAAAGGAATCGGTGTGGCTGTGCTGGACACCGGGATTTTTCCCCATATAGATTTTGGCAGCCGTATCAGGGCTTTCTGTGATTTTACAAAAGGAAAAACAGGGCCATATGATGACAATGGACACGGAACCCATGTAAGCGGGATCCTGGGAGGGGACGGGACTGCATCCGATGGCAGATACCGGGGAGCTGCGCCAGGCTGCAGCCTCATTGCTTTAAAAGTCCTTGACCGCTTTGGAAACGGAAGCAGGGAAGATGTGCTCCGGGCTTTCCGCTGGATCGTGAATTTCGGTCAGATCTATAATATCCGCGTTGTGAATATTTCTGTGGGAACCACTTCGCGGAGCAGAAACGAGCAGCAGGAGCTTTTAAAGGGAGTTGATGAACTCTGGGACTGTGGGTTTGTGGTAGTGGCAGCAGCCGGAAATCTGGGGCCAGGATTTGGGACAGTAACTGCACCGGGGAGCAGCCGGAAGATCATTACCGTAGGCTCCAGTGATATGCTCCAGGGAAAAAAGGCAGTTTCCGGAAGAGGGCCTACATTTGAGTGTGTATGCAAGCCGGATCTGGTAGCACCAGGAAGCCGGGTCACGGCCTGCACACCAGGCTATCCTTATTCCTACGGCATCAAAAGCGGAACCTCCATGTCAACTCCCAGGATCTCCGGTGCGGTAGCCTGCCTTCTGGAAAAAGAACCCCAGCTTTCCAATATGGAAGTAAAAATGTTGTTAAGAGAAAGTACGGATGATATGGGACTTCCCAGAAATCAGCAGGGATGGGGTAAATTTAACTGTGAAAAGCTGATGAAAAACTGATTTGTTATACAATTTTTATAAACATACTGTGGTAAAGTATAAAAGCGTTGACGGAAATGGAAAATATGGTTACAATGTACAGTAAAAGTGCCAAAGAAAGACTCTAAAGGAGAAAAAATTATGGAAAAAATTAAAATGCAGACACCTTTAGTTGAGATGGACGGAGATGAGATGACACGTATCCTGTGGCAGATCATCAAGGATGAACTTCTCACACCATATCTGGATCTGAATACAGAGTATTATGATCTTGGTCTTGAGCACAGAAATGAGACAGACGATCAGGTAACTATCGATGCCGCGGAAGCAACCAAGAAATACGGCGTTGCTGTAAAATGTGCTACCATCACCCCGAATGCGGCAAGAATGGAAGAGTACGACCTCAAAAAAATGTACAAGAGTCCGAATGGAACGATCCGTGCGATCCTTGACGGAACCGTATTCCGTGCCCCGATCGTTGTAAAGGGGATCGATCCATGTGTGAAGAACTGGGTGAAGCCGATCACACTTGCCCGTCACGCATATGGAGATATTTATAAGAACACGGAGTTCTATATTGACAAACCGGGAGACGCTTACCTTGTATTTGAAGGCGAGGACGGAGAAGAACGCAAGGAGCTGATCCAGCATTTTGACGGGGCAGGCGTTCTGCGCGGTATGCATAATCTGGATGATTCCGTGAAGAGCTTTGCAAGAAGCTGCTTCAATTACGCACTGGATACAAAGCAGGATGTATGGTTCGGAAGCAAGGATACCATTTCCAAGACATACGATGGCAGATTTAAGGAAATCTTCCAGCAGATCTTTGAGGCAGAGTTCAGGGATAAATTCGAGGAAGCAGGACTTACCTATTTCTACAGCCTGATCGATGATATCGTAGCACGTGTCATGAAAGCAGAGGGCGGATTTATCTGGGCCTGCAAGAATTATGACGGAGATGTTATGAGTGATATGGTTTCCTCTGCATTTGGTTCTCTTGCGATGATGACCTCCGTTCTGGTATCTCCGAAGGGATATTTCGAATATGAGGCTGCCCACGGAACCGTACAGAGACATTATTACCGTCATCTTGAGGGAAAGGAGACCTCTACCAACTCTGTTGCAACGATCTTTGCATGGACCGGTGCCCTCAGAAAGAGAGGCGAGCTGGATGGAAATGCAGCACTTGCTGATTTCGCAGGAAAGCTTGAGAAAGCAACTCTTGACACCATTGAGAGCGGAAGGATGACAAAGGATCTTGCCCTGATCACTTCTCTTAAGGATGTACAGGTACTGAACAGCAGGGACTTCATCCTGGCTGTAAAAGAAAAACTGGATGGACTGATGGCGTAAACATCCGAATAATATTATGACGAAAAAACTGCACCGCAATCCTGAAATGTGGATTGCGGTGCAGTTTTTTTGGGAACTTTGAAGTGTTTTGGTTTCGGTTCCGGCTCAGACGGCAGCATTCATGGCAGCCTGTACATGCTCAACGAGAATCTGCCTGATCCTTGGATATTCGCCCAGCCCCTTCAGTACTGGTGTGACTTCATATCCTTCAGAGGAAAGAAGGTTCATCCAGGAATCCGGTTCATCCCCTGCCAGGTCATTCTGGGCATGATCCCCTGCTACGATCATAAAAGGAGCCAGCAGGAGCCTGCTTGGCTTAAAGCTTCCGGCGGCGCGGATAAGGGAATCCAGGGCAGGGTAAGCCTCCACGGTACCAAGGAAGATATTTCGGTGTCCCATGTCCTGGAAACGGTAAGCCAGTGCTGCATAGACAGCATTGGAATAGTGCTCTGTCCCGTGCCCCATGAGAACAAGGGCGGTCTTTGGATCCATATCCCGGAATTCATCAGCTACCGCTTTTACAACGGCCTGGCTGTCCTCTTCCGTGGTGAGAAGCGGATTTCCAAAAACAATACTTGCAAACCGATCCTTAAAAGAGAGGGCATCGGCCTTCATCAGGTCATTCTCAATACCGTTGATCACGTGGGTAGGCTGGATCACAACATCGGTAATTCCATCCGAAAGCATCTGCTCCATGGCTTCTTTTACTGTGTTTATGATGATCCCGTCACGTTTTTTCAGTTTGGAAATGATCATCCTGCTTGTCCATGCACGGTAGGTCGGACAGGCCGGGAACGCATCGGCAATATCGTGTTCGATCGCGTCAATAGTAACCTTACGGGTATTCTCGTAGCTTGTACCGAAGCTGACTACGAGGATTGCTTTTTTTGAAGCTTCATTCATACAGGGACTTCCTCCATCCTGGAAAATATTGGTTTATATATTTTTTCGCAAAAATATAAAAGAATTAAGTAATTTCTACCTGATACAGCGGATATTAGGTAACCGCCATAAAATTATTATAAAAGGCGGGAATGGGATTGTCAATCATAGTTGACTTTGCAGCCGGAAATGTTTATCATTATATAAGACTGCGAAGTATGCGAAATGTACAGGAATACACGTGCGAAAGAACAGAATTTCGGCAGAAAAGACATAAACTTTGCTGATTTATATTAGAAAACGAGGGAGAAACATAGGACATGAGTATATTCATGCTTGGAATTGACCACAACATGGCACCTGTGGATATCAGAGCTCTTTTTGCTTTTACCAGAAAGAACACAGGGGAAGCATTGCAGCAGCTTCATAAAGAGCCGGGGATCTGCGGGTGTATTATTCTGTCAACCTGCAACCGGCTGGAGCTGTGGGTGAGCACAGAGGATGATGAGAAGCCTAAGCTGTATCAGTGGCTCTGTTCCCTGAAGGGTGTGCAGGGAGAGGAGTACAGGAAGTATTTTATCAGCAGGGAAAACGAGGAGGCCGTAGAGCATCTTTTTTATCTGGCAAGCGGCCTGAAATCACAGATTCTGGGGGAGGATCAGATCCTTACCCAGGTGAAGGATGCCTTAAGCTTTGCCAGAGATGCGTTTACTACGGACAGCGTCCTGGAGGTGCTTTTCCGTATGGCTGTCACTGTTGGCAAGAGGATCAAGACAGAGGTTCCTTTTTCCCATGGGAATCCTTCCGTCATCCATCAGGCCATCCGTTTTCTGGAGGCAGGAGGATACAGGATCCGGGATAAGGTCTGTATGGTGATCGGAAACGGTGAGATGGGAAAGATGGCAGCACAGACCTTAAGGGAAGCAGGCGCAGATGTGACTGTCACCATCCGCCAGTACAGAAGCGGTATAGTAAATATCCCGGTAGGCTGCAGCAGGATCAATTATGGTGAGAGGATGGATTATCTGCCGGAATGTGACCTGGTTGTCAGCGCAACAGCGAGTCCGAACTATACCCTGACCGAGGAGCTTTTTGAGGGTGTGCGCTTAGAGCGTCCCATGGTACTCATTGATCTGGCTGTGCCCAGGGATATTGAGCCAGGGATCGGAAAGAAGGAGAATATCACCCTTTATGATATGGACAGCTTCCGTGCCAGTGAGACACCGAAGGAGCTGACGGATAATCTGGAAGCAGCCGGTGCCATTGTGAAGGAACAGATGGAAGAATTTTCCCAGTGGCTGGACGGGCGGGACATTATTCCGCGTATCCAGGAGATCAGGGCAGATGCGGTGGAGGATCTGAATTTAAGGATCGAGAAGATTTTCCGGAAGACTCCGATGGAAGCTTCGGATCGGGAAAAACTGAAAAAAGCAGTGGATACTGCAGCCGGAAAGGTTGTGAACAAGCTGATCTTCGGACTTCGGGACAGCCTGAACCAGGATGCGTTTCTGAAATGCGTGGAAGGACTGGAGAAGCTATATGAAGAATAAACTTTATTTTCCCATGTTTATAGACTTATCAGATAAGAATATCGTTGTAGTCGGAGGCGGCAGGATCGCTACAAGAAGAGTGCGGACTCTTCTGAAATTTACGAGGAACATTACCGTTGTGGCACCAAAGGTTACGCAGGAGCTGATGGATCTTGGAAAAGCAGGGACAGTAACTTTGCACAACCGGCCTGTGAAGCGTTCGGATTTTGCCACCGCATATATGGTGATCGCAGCTACCAGTGACTGGAAGCTGAATGATGAGATCCATAATGTCTGCCGGGAGGAGGGGATTTATGTAAATGTAGCCTCCGACCGGGAAGCCTGTGATTTTTATTTTCCGGGTATCTATATGCGGGACGAGCTGGTGGTTGGCGTTACAGCCAGCGGTCTTGACCACGGAAAAGCGAAGCGCATAAGGGAAGAAATCCAGAAAGCACTGGAGAAGGTATTAGAGGAGCAGGACGATGAAGACGAAGAATAAGATTGTGATCGGCAGCAGGGAGAGCAGGCTTGCAGTGCTCCAGAGCGAGATGGTCCGTGATTACATAAAAAAGCAGAATCCCGGCCTTGAGGTGGAAATCCTTACCATGAAGACCACAGGGGACCTTATCCTGGACCGTACCCTGGATAAGGTCGGCGGGAAAGGGCTTTTTGTAAAGGAACTGGATAAGGCTCTGATGGACGGAAGGAGCATCCTTTCCGTGCACAGCCTTAAGGATATGCCCATGGAAGTACCCGGGGAGCTGCCGCTTCTGGCCTTTTCCAGAAGGGAAGACTCGAGGGATGTGCTGGTGCTTCCGGAAGGAGTTACGAAACTGGATAAAAATAAACCTCTTGGATGCTCCAGCTTAAGACGGACGCTTCAGCTGAAAAAATTATATCCGGATATGGAAGTGAAGAGTATCCGCGGGAATCTCCAGACAAGACTCCGTAAGCTCGATGAAGGCCAGTACAGTGGCCTTATCCTGGCAGCGGCAGGTCTGAAGCGGCTGGGGCTTGAGGCGCGTATCAGCCGGTATTTTACCGCAGATGAGATCATCCCGGCGGCAGGCCAGGGAATTCTAGCCGTGCAGGGACGTAAAGGTGAGGATTACGGATTTCTGGATGGCTACTGTGATGCAGATGCCTGGGCAGCAGGAAGTGCAGAGAGAGCCTTTGTGAGGCTTCTGGACGGCGGGTGCTCCTCGCCGGTAGCGGCGCATGCGGAGATTGACGGAGATGAAATATATCTCCGGGGGCTTTATTATAATGAAAAAGACGGCTCTTACGTAACAGGAACCCTTCGTGGTGACAAAAGCGATGCCCGGAGGCTTGGATACAGGCTGGCAGAGACTCTTCGGGAAAAAGGAGAAAAGAAAGAATGAAAACTGGAAAAGTCTGGCTGGTAGGCGCAGGACCCGGCGATATCGGTCTTTTTACATTAAAGGGTCTCAAGGTGCTAAAGCAGGCTGAGGTGGTCGTCTACGACAGCCTTGTGGGACAGGGAGTTCTGTCCCGGATCCCGGCAGGCGCGAAGCTGGTCAACGTAGGAAAACGTGCCAGCCACCATACCATGCGGCAGGAAAATATCAATCAGGTACTTCTTGAGGAAGCACAGAAAGGATATCGTGTAGTACGCCTTAAGGGGGGAGACCCTTTCCTTTTTGGAAGAGGCGGCGAGGAGCTGGAGCTTCTTGAGGAGAACGGGATTCCATATGAGGTAGTCCCGGGAGTTACCTCCTCCATTGCAGTTCCTGCGTACAGCGGGGTTCCGGTGACACACAGGGATTTCTGCTCCTCTGTACACATTATCACAGGGCATAAACGCGCAGGGAAGGAATATGATATTGATTTCCGTGCCCTTGTTGACACAAAAGGCACTCTGGTATTCCTTATGGGAGTGTCCGCACTTCCGGATATCTGTGCAGGGCTTATCCGCGGGGGAATGGATGAGGATATGCCGGCGGCGATCCTTCAGAAGGGAACCACAGCAGGCCAGAAACGGATCGTAGCTACGGTTTCCACCCTGGAGGAAGAGGTGAAGCGTCAGGGGATCGAGACCCCGGCCATTATTGTTGTGGGCAGGGTCTGTACCCTGGCTGATAAATTTGGCTGGTATGAAAAGCTTCCTCTTGCAGGATATAAGGTACTTGTCACAAGGCCGAAGGAGCTGGTTTCAAAAACCGCGGACAGGCTCCGTGAAAAGGGTGCCGAGGTGCTGGAGCTTCCGGCTATCCGCACCGTGCCGATGGAGGACCAGAGCCGTCTTTACGAGGCCTTTGCGAAGCTCGAAACCTATCAGTGGCTGGTATTTACAAGCCCTACCGGAGTGAGGGTATTCTTTGAGGAGCTGATCCGTTATGGAAAGGATATCCGTGCCCTGGGAAATATCCGTGTGGCAGTAATCGGTGAGGGAACAAAAAAAGCCCTGAAGGAGCACGGCCTTCTTGCAGATTTTGTGCCGTCTGTATATGACGGAGACACCCTTGGAAAAGAACTGGCAAAGCTTCTTCAGGGAGGGGAGAGGATACTGATCCCACGTGCAGAGAAGGGAAATGAGGTTCTTACGGCATTTCTTACAGAGGCCGGTGCCCTGGTTTCTGATATCCCGACCTATCAGACCGTTTACGAACAGAGCCAGCTTATTGATGAGAAGAAGGAATTTGAAAACGGCGGGATCAGCTGTGCAGTATTTACGAGTGCTTCCACGGTGAAGGGCTTTGTGGAAGGAACAAAAGGACTGGATTATTCAAAGGTCAGGGCAGCCTGCATCGGTAAACAGACAAAAGCGGCAGCCGAGAGCTTTGGGATGAAAGCATATATGGCAGAAAAAGCCACCATTGACAGTCTTGTCGATCTGGTGGAGGATATGAAAAGGAGCGAAGGATCATGGAACTGACAAAAAGACCAAGAAGATTGAGAAATGGAGAATATCTCCGCAAAATGGTGCGTGAGACAAGAATGGACAAATCTTCTCTTATGTATCCGATGTTTGTAATGGAGGGCGAAAATAAGGAAGAAGAGATCCCGTCCATGACAGGACAGTACCGCTACAGCCTGGACCGCCTTCCGTATAAGCTGGAGCAGCTTGCAAAGGCAGGGGTTGGAAGTGTTATGCTTTTTGGTATCCCGGATCACAAGGATGAGGTGGGAAGTGGTGCGTATGACCCGGAGGGGATCGTACAGAGGGCACTTCGCACTGCGAAAGAGAAATTTCCGGAGCTTTATTATGTCACAGATGTGTGTATGTGTGAATATACCTCCCATGGACACTGTGGTGTTCTCTGCGGACATGATGTGGACAATGACAAAACACTGGAGCTTCTTGCAAAAACAGCTCTTTCCCATGTGGAGGCCGGAGCTGACATGGTAGCTCCGTCGGATATGATGGATGGCCGTGTAGCTGCGATCCGGGAATGTCTGGATCAAGCAGGACATTATACAACACCGATCATGTCCTATGCCGTAAAATATGCTTCTGCATTTTATGGTCCGTTCCGTGAGGCGGCAGATTCCGCACCGTCCTTTGGTGACAGAAAGAGCTACCAGATGGATCCGCACAACAGCAGAGAAGGGCTGAAGGAGGCACTTGCAGATGTGGAAGAGGGCGCAGATATCATTATGGTGAAGCCTGCTCTTGCATATCAGGATATGATCTGGCAGGTAAAGGAGGCAACCAATGTACCGGTGGCAGCATACAGCGTGAGCGGCGAGTACGCAATGGTAAAGGCGGCAGCGGCAAACGGCTGGATCGATGAGGAGAGAATCGTAGGCGAGATGGCAACCGGAGCATTCCGTTCCGGAGCACAGGTCTACCTTACCTATTATGCAGAACTTCTGGCGAGACTTATGGATGAAGGGAGAATTGGCTGATGACAAGATCAGAGCAGTTATTTGAACGCGCAGTAAAAAGAATTCCGGGCGGCGTAAACAGCCCGGTAAGATCCTACGGAGCTATTGGAGAGGCTCCGCGCTTTATTGAGAAAGCGGATAAGTGCTATGTCTACGATGTAGATGGCAACCGTTATGTGGATTATATTGATTCCTGGGGGCCAATGATCCTTGGACATAATTTTCCGGAGATCCGCGAGAGCGTGATCAAGGCCTGTGAGAACGGATTGAGCTTCGGCTGTGCTACCGGTATCGAGGTGGAGATCGCAGAGTTTATCTGTGAGCGTATTCCGCATGTGGATATGATCCGTATGGTAAACTCGGGAACAGAGGCTGTTATGAGCGCGATCCGTGCAGCCAGGGGATTCACAGGAAAGGATAAGATCATCAAATTTGCGGGCTGCTACCATGGACACAGTGACTGCCTTCTGGTGAGCGCAGGCTCCGGTGTGATGGCAAGCGGTATTCCGGACAGTGCCGGAGTTCCAAAGGGCTGTACCCAGGATACCATGACAGCAGCTTATAATGATGCTGACAGCGTAGAAGCACTTCTCAAAAAGGAAGAGGGAAATGTGGCGGCCGTGATCGTGGAGGCGGTCGGAGCCAATATGGGCGTTGTTCCGCCAAAACCGGGATTTCTTAAAAGGCTTCGCGAGCTCTGTGATGAGCATAACTGCCTGCTGATTATGGATGAGGTGATCACGGGATTCCGCCTTGCCTTTGGCGGTGCGGCAGAATATTTTGGCATCCGCCCGGACCTTGTAACCTATGGCAAGATCATTGGTGCAGGTATGCCGGTAGGTGCCTACGGTGGACGCAGGGAGATCATGGAGCTTGTTTCTCCGTGCGGCCCGGTATACCAGGCAGGTACCTTAAGTGGAAACCCGGTTGCCATGGCAGCGGGATTCACACAGCTGAAATACCTCTATGAGCATCCGGAGGTTTATAAAGACCTGAAAGTAAAAGGTGAGAAGCTTTACGGCGGATTAAAGAAGATCGTTGAGGAAAAAGGCCTTCCATATCAGGTGAACTATAATTCCTCCCTGGCAAGCATTTTCTTCACGGATCAGGAAGTAAAAGACTACGTTTCTGCAAAAACTTCCGACCTTGATCTTTTTGCGAAATATTTTAAGGGCATGCTGAAACGTGGTATTCATCTTGCACCTTCACAGTTTGAGGCAATGTTCCTTTCCGCTGCACATACAGACGAGGTTATTGATGAAACTCTGGATGCAATGCGCGGTGCACTGGGAGAGCTGTAACAGAGAAGGAACGTGTTGCTGTGAACGGAGTGAATCGAAACTTGCTGTGAATGGAATGAACCATAATTTTGCATGGGAAATTGCACAAAAGATAATAAGATGATAACTTGTCCTTATAGAAGCTTTGTGATAAAATAGACGTAAAAATACGCAGCGAATGTAAAAGCAGGAGGCCAGATCTTATGGGAAAAAAGAAGTACGTGGCTTACGTGGGAACCTATACCCATGGAACCAGTAAAGGAATTCAGGTATACGACGTAGATGTAGAGAACGGGACACTTACAGAGCGGAGCGAGGTGGAGGTCAGCAATGCTTCCCACCTGGCGGTTTCCAAAAATGGCAAATATCTGTACTCCATCGAGGATGAAGGTGTAGCCGTATTCGAAAGAGATAAGAATGGAGATCTTTCCCGACTTAACAGTGTGGATATCAATGGAATGAGAGGCTGCTATCTTGCAACGGATGTAGACGGACGATATCTCTATGTGGCAGGCTATCATGACGGAAAGGTGACAGTTGTACATACACATAAGGACGGCCGTCTCGGAAGTGTTATGGACGGCGTTTTCCACAAAGGACTGGGAAGTGTGGCAGAGCGTAATTTCCGTCCGCATGTAAATTGTGTCCGCCCGACCCCGGATAATAAATATCTCTGTGCGGTGGATAACGGTATCGACCAGGTGAAGATTTACCGCATCAATAAACGGAAGGATAAGCTGGAGCTTGTTGATATTCTCCGCTGCCCGAGGGAGAGCGGCCCGCGTATCATCCGCTTCAGTGATGACGGAAGATTTGCATATCTTCTTTTTGAGCTGAGCAATGAGGTTAAGGTATACAGCTACGACGGAACCGGCAAGAATCCGGAATTTGAACTTCTGCAGAGCATTACAACCCTCGGAAAAGAGGATGCCAATGATGCGATCCATAACGCAGCCTCCGGTATGTCTCTTTCCGCAGACGGCAGGTATCTTTTCTGCACAACTGCAGGCGAGAATACAGTTACCATGTATGCAGTAGACCAGGAGACAGGACTTCTGACCAAGAAATTCACACTTCCGATCAGCGGCGATTATCCGAAGGATCTGATGATCTTCCCGGACAATAAGCACATAGCCATTGCCAACCATGGAAGCAACAGCATTACGGTCTTCACGGTTGATTATGAAAAAAATATCATTATGATGAACGAGAAGCCGAGAAAGATCGAAACGCCGAACTGTATCCATATCTGGCCTGTACCGGATGAGTGGGAAGAATCTGCCGCTTTATCTGCACCGGCTGAAAAATAAAACGGAAGATAGTGAAATACAACAAAACAGACTCAGGGACGAGCGGTAAGAACCGGTTCCTGAGTCTGCTTTGTTTTATCATGGGAAATTACTCCGTAATGTTCTTTATCTGTGATAAAATTCGTGAATACGGTCCATGCGCGCACTCATGTTGCAAAAAAGCGCGTCTGTGACAGTAAGTGCAGCCATGGCTTCCACGACAACGACAGCCCTCGGTACGATCACAGGGTCATGCCGGCCTTTGATCTCAAGATCAAGGTTTTCTCCGGTATTGGTCACGGTAGACTGCGGCTGGCTGATGGATGGGGTCGGCTTGATATGGGCGCGAAGGATGATATCGCTGCCGTCACTCATGCCGCCCATAATCCCACCTGCATGGTTGGAGGTTTTGAAAATAAGACCGTCCTTCTGGGAAAAACCGTCATTGTCTTCGGAACCGGTAAGAAGACTTACCTGAACGCCGTCACCGATCTCTACAGCCTTTACGGCACCGATGGACATGACCGCATGGGCAAGGGTAGCGTCCAGCTTGTCAAAAACGGTATCACCGAGGCCGGCGGGGACGTTTTTGATCCGGCATTCGATCACGCCGCCTGCACTGTCCTGGTTTTCAAGACATTTCTCAAGATAGGCAGAAGCCTTCTCTGCTGCGTCTGCGTCCGGCATACAAAGTGCATTATTTCGGATTTCCTCTTCCTGAAAGGACCGGATCTTTACAGGACCGATAGATTTTGCGTAAGTAGTAAAGGTGATGCCGAGCTCATTTAGAAGCTTAATGGCAATGGCACCGGCCGCCACGCGTCCAGCAGTTTCCCTTCCGGAGGAACGTCCGCCACCGCGGTAATCACGGAAGCCGTATTTCTGGTCAAAGGTATAATCAGCGTGTCCGGGACGGTAGGAATAAGCGATATTTCCATAATCCCTGGAACGCTGGTCTGTGTTGCGGATCAGAAGGGAGATGGGAGTTCCGGTTGTTTTTCCCTCGAAGACACCGGAAAGGATCTCGACTTGGTCTCCTTCCTTACGTGCGGTTGTATAGCGGCTCTGGCCGGGTTTTCTGCGGTCAAGAAATACCTGGATGTCCTCCTCGCAGAGAGAAAGGCCTGCCGGGCAGCCGTCAAGAACTGCGCCAATGGCCTTTCCATGAGATTCGCCCCAGGTGGTAACCACGAATTTTTTTCCGAATGATGACTGACTCATTTGTATAACTTCCTTTCGTTGGAATTCTGGAATCATTATATAGGAAGCCGGAAAAAATGTAAAGAAGGTCAGAATGCCTGTGTAAAGATTCTGTGAAATTATGAAAAAGCTTTTTTAAAATGAAAATGTATGAATTGACAAAGCTATATTGACTATTTATAATGAGAAATGAATTTTGCCCTGGCAAAAGAAAAGCAAAAGAAGGGAAGTGGGAATCGTGGTTAGGATTTATAAGACAATAGACGGCGCCATCCACCAGATACAGGAACCGGAGGAAGGCTGCTGGATTGCGCTGACGAATCCGACGGCAACAGAGATTTTTGAATTTTCTGAGAAGTTTGATATAGAGGTTGACGATCTGCGAGCCCCTTTGGATGAGGAAGAACGGTCACGTATTGAAGTTGAGGATAATTACACGCTGATCCTGGTGGATGTTCCTATGATCGAGGAACGTAATGACAAGGACTGGTATGGAACGATCCCTCTTGGTATTGTTGTCACAGGATCCATGATCATTACGGTCTGTCTGGAGGATACTCCGGTCCTGACCAGATTTATGGAAGGAAGGGTGCGGAGCTTCTTTACCTATATGAAGACCCGCTTTATCTTCCAGATCCTTTACAGGAATGCGAGTATGTACCTGCGTTATCTGCGTATCATTGACAAGAAAAGTGAGCAGGTGGAAGAGAAGCTGCATCTTTCCACAAGAAATGAGGAGCTGATCGAGCTTCTGGAGCTGCAGAAATCCCTGACTTACTTTATCACATCCCTGCGCTCCAACGAGGTTGTGCTGGAGAAGCTTCTGAAGATAGACAGCATCAAGAAGTATCCGGAGGATACGGATCTTCTGGAGGATGTCATTACAGAGAACAAGCAGGCGATCGAGATGGCCAATGTGTACAGCGGGATTCTGAACGGAACCATGGATGCTTTTGCATCTATTATTTCCAATAATATGAACATTGTCATGAAGGTACTGGCGATCATTACGATCGTCATGAGTATTCCGACTATCGTATTCAGTGCCTATGGAATGAATGTGGCAGGCTCCGGCATGCCATTATCCCAGAGTCCATGGGGCTTTCTGGTGATCATCCTGTTTTCTGTGGCGATCAGTGTTGTGGCAGCGATCATTCTTTCCAAGAAGCGATTTTTCTGATTTTTTGAAGTTTTTCTGAAAGGAGATTTTAATGAAATTTATCGACAAACTGGAACGTAAATTTGGAAGATTCGGGATTCCCAATCTGACAGCTTATATAATCGGCTGTTATGTGCTGGGATATTTCCTGGCCATGTTTGCTCCGGGAGTACTGGACATGCTGAGCCTTGATATGTCCATGGTAGTAAAGGGGCAGGTCTGGAGACTCGTGACATGGGTGATCTATCCGCCTTCCAGTGTGGGAGGAACCAGCAATCTTATTATGTTCCTTCTGGCAATTTTTTTCTTTTATTATCCGATCGGTACTTCACTGGAGCGTACCTGGGGGACATTCCGGTATACGCTGTATATTTTTTCGGGATTTTTGTTTACTGTGATCGCAGCAGTTCTTCTGTATGCGTTTACAGGAGGTTATGTGACGATGAATGGAATCGTATATTCTCTTGGCGGCAGTATTTTTACTACCTATTATATCAGCCTTTCCATTTTTCTGGCTTATGCAGTCACATATCCGGATCTGGAACTTTTGCTTATGTTTGTCATCCCCATCAAGATGAAATGGATGGCGTTTATATACGGACTTTTTATCGCGTGGGATATTGTATCCTATCTTAGAGCAGGACTTTGGGTAGGCGTTGTGCCAATCGTGGCATCGCTTTTGAATTTTGTGATCTTCTATTTTGGTACGCGGGATATGAACCGTTACAATCCAAGGGAAATCCGCAGGAAGCAGCAGTTTAAAAAAGCTGTGGCTCCCTCAAGGACCGGTTACGGGCCGGACGGGATCGCCAAGCATAAATGTGCGATCTGCGGACGTACTGAGAAGGATGATCCGAATCTGGAGTTCCGCTTCTGCTCAAAGTGCAAGGGGAATTATGAATATTGCCAGGATCATTTATTTACGCACAAACACGTACAGTAAAATGTAAAACAGGGAGGATATTCAAAAATGAAAAGAACAAAGATCATCTGTACACTGGGACCTGCCAGCAACAACAGGAAAACTCTGAAGGCTCTCATGGAGAATGGAATGGATATTGCCAGATTCAACTTTTCCCATGGAGACCACGAGGAACAAAAAGGCAGAGTAGATATGATCAAGGAGCTTCGTGAAGAGCTGGATATGCCGATCGCAATGCTTCTTGATACAAAAGGACCGGAGATCCGTACCAGACTTCTGAAGGACGGACAGAAGGTAAAACTGGAGTCAGGAAACCAGTTTGTACTTGGAGTCGGTGATTTTGAAGGTGATGAGAAGAAAGTTGCCATTACCTATGAGACACTTTACCAGGATGTAAAACCTGGAAACCGTATCCTTATTGATGACGGTCTGATCGAGCTGGAGGTTAAAGAAATCAGCGGAACAGACATTGTCTGTGAGATTTTAAACGGCGGCGAGCTTGGAGAGAAAAAGGGTGTTAATGTTCCCTATGTAAAAGTAAACCTTCCGGGAATCACGGAGCAGGATAAGAACGACATTCTTTTTGGTATTGAGCAGAAATTTGATTTCATCGCGGCATCCTTCGTCCGTTCCGCAGAGGTGATCCGGGAGATCCGAGCACTTCTGGACAATAATGGCGGACAGGATATCGGCATCATTGCGAAGATCGAGAATGCAGAGGGTGTGGACAATATTGATTCTATCATTGAGGCCTCTGACGGAATCATGGTTGCCCGTGGTGACCTTGGTGTGGAAATTCCGGCCAGCCAGGTACCGCATGTGCAGAAGGAGATCATCCGCAAGTGCAATGAGCATTATACACCGGTTATCACGGCCACACAGATGCTGGATTCCATGATCCGTAATCCACGTCCGACCCGTGCGGAGGTAGCGGATGTTGCCAATGCGATCTACGACGGAACCGATGCGATCATGCTTTCCGGAGAGACAGCAGCCGGTAAATATCCGGTTGATGCACTTCGGATGATGGCAGAGATCGCGGAGATGACAGAGCCACATCTGGATTATAAGGTATTCATTGAGCACCGTTCCATGGATGGAAGAGAGCAGATATCCAGTGCGGTAGGTCTTGCAGCGGTACGTACTGCCAAGAATCTGAAGGCTGATGCGATCGTGACACCTACCATGAGCGGAAATACAGCAAGACTGATTTCCAATTTCCGTCCGAAGGTTCCGATCTATGCGATCACACCGAATTCAACGATCCAGCATAAGCTTCAGCTGATCTGGGGCGTGACACCGCTGAAGGGATATGAGAGAGATACAACAGACCATATTATCTCACAGGCTATGAATGTTGTACGCAGCCGTCATCTGGTCCACAGCGGAGACCTTGTTGTATTTACAGCAGGAGATCCTGCAACGAACATGACAAACGGTCAGGGTGCAGTCACGAATATGATGCACGTGATCGAGGCAAAATAAGACTGCTGTTTACAGGGTGGGCAGCAATTGAACAAAACAGGAGATGCAGTTATTATGAAAAAAGTACCATTTGTGACACTTGAGAAACTGAATGAGATTACTGAAAAATACCCGACACCTTTTCATCTTTATGACGAGAAAGGAATCCGCGAGAACGCAAAGGCCCTTAAAGAGGCTTTTGCATGGAACAAGGGCTTCAAAGAGTTTTTTGCAGTGAAGGCAACACCGAACCCGTACCTTATCAACATTCTAAAGGAGTATGGCTGTGGCTGCGACTGCTCCTCCGTGACAGAGCTTATGATGGCGAAGGCTGTCGGCTGTAAAAAAGGCGACATCATGTTTTCCTCCAACGATACACCGGAGAAGGAATTCAAATATGCAGATGAGATCGGCGGTATCATCAACCTTGATGATATCACACACATCGAGAGCGTAGAGCGTGCCCTTGGAAAAATCCCGGAAGTGATCAGCTGCCGCTATAACCCGGGCGGAGTATTCAAGATCAGCAATGGTATCATGGACAATCCCGGAGAGGCCAAATATGGAATGACCACAGAGCAGATTTTTGATGCCTTCCGTATCCTGAAGTCCAAAGGTGCCAAGGAGTTCGGTATCCATGCATTCCTTGCCAGCAACACAGTAACCAACGATTATTATCCGATGCTTGCAAAGGTTATGTTTGAGCTTGCAGTAAAGCTTCAGAAGGAGACCGGTGCACATATTAAATTTATCAACCTTTCCGGCGGAATCGGAATCCCTTACAAACCAGATCAGGAGCCGAATGACATCCGTGTGATCGGTGAGGGTGTCCGCAGGGTTTATGAAGAGGTACTTGCTCCGGAAGGAATGGATGATGTGGCAATCTACACAGAGCTTGGCCGTTTCATGATGGGACCGTATGGCTGCCTTGTCACAAAAGCGATCCACGAGAAACATACGCATAAGGAATATATCGGTGTGGATGCGTGCGCAGTAAACCTGATGCGTCCGGCTATGTATGGTGCTTATCATCACATCACCGTTATGGGCAAGGAGAACGAGCCGTGCGACCATAAATATGATGTAACGGGATCACTCTGTGAAAATAACGACAAGTTTGCTATTGACCGTATGCTTCCGAAGGTTGATATGGGAGACCTTCTTGTGATCCATGACGCAGGTGCCCATGGCTTTGCGATGGGTTACAACTACAATGGCAAACTGAAATCTGCCGAGATCCTTCTTCATGAGGACGGCAGCTTTGAGATGATCCGCCGTGCCGAGACACCAAGGGATTATTTTGCAACCTTTGACTGCTTTCCTGTTTTTGAGAAGCTCCTCCAGGATGAGGACGAGCTGAAATAAGATCATTGCTCCAGATATAAAAAGGCTTTTCGCGCATGTGGATAATATGCACGGAAAGCCTTTTTTGCACCGGTAGGAGCGTAGAACATTACGGAGTAATTTTCTGTGACATAAAAAAAGAACCCTGCGTACAGGATCCCTTTGATAAAAGAAGAATGCCGCTGGCCGGACTCGAACCGGCACGGATCGCTCCGCTTGATTTTGAGTCAAGTGCGTCTGCCAATTCCGCCACAGCGGCATAACCGTTTATTATAATAGCACAGAATAAGATGCCGTGCAAGGATTTTTTTGGATATTTTCCAAATCTAAAAAGTTTATGAAATCGGGGGCAGCCTCCTTGAAATAGACTGAAAAAAGTGGTAAAGTGTGCTACAAAGCTGTAACACATGATATAGCACGGTGGATATAGCAAGATACTATAAGATAACGGAGGAGACTTCATGAATCTGAATTCCAAAAAACCAGAGAAGCGGCCCCTGTATGTATATTACATTATTGCGGTCGTAATTATCATTCTGCTCAATGTTTTTGCTCTTCCTGCCCTTTCAGAGAAAAGTGTGAAGGAAACGGATTATACCACCTTTCTGAAGGCCGTGGACAGAGGAAAAGTATATGAGGCAACTATCAATTCTGATTATATTTATTACACTATGAAGGTAGACGGGAATACGGTCTACTGTAAGACGGTATCGGTAGATGACCAGGACCTTGTTTCCCGTCTTTATAATGCCGGTGTAAGCATCGAGGGAACGGCTCCGCAGAGACAGTCCCTGGTCTTATCCCTGATCCTGGGATATGTTATTCCGATCGCTATTTTTGTCCTGCTTGGACGCTGGCTCAGCAAGAAGATGATGAATTCCATGGGCAACGGCGGGCCGGGAGGCATGATGTCCTTCGGAAAGAGCAATGCCAAGGTTTATGTGAAATCTTCCACGGGAATCAAGTTTACCGATGTGGCCGGAGAGGATGAAGCCAAGGAGCTTCTTACAGAGATTGTAGATTTTCTTCACAATCCACAGAAATACAGCGAGATCGGTGCATCGATGCCGAAGGGAGCCCTTCTGGTAGGCCCTCCCGGAACCGGTAAGACACTTCTTGCCAAGGCTGTTGCCGGTGAGGCGGAGGTTCCGTTCTTCTCGATCTCCGGTTCCGAGTTTGTGGAGATGTTTGTAGGTATGGGTGCTGCCAAGGTCCGGGACCTTTTTAAGCAGGCCAATGAGAAGGCACCCTGTATTGTCTTTATCGATGAGATTGATACGATCGGCAAGAAGCGTGACGGAGCAGGCTTTGGCGGAGGAAATGATGAGCGTGAGCAGACATTGAACCAGCTTCTTACAGAGATGGATGGTTTCGATGGTTCCAAGGGCGTTGTGATCCTGGCTGCCACCAACAGGCCGGATTCCCTTGACCCTGCACTTCTCCGGCCGGGACGTTTTGACCGGAGGATCCCGGTTGAACTTCCGGATCTTCAGGGACGTGAGGAGATCCTTAAGGTTCATGCCAAAAAGATCAAGATCGCGGATACCGTCCGGTTTGATGAGATTGCCAAGGCGGCTGTTGGTGCTTCCGGTGCGGAGCTTGCCAACATTGTCAATGAGGCGGCTCTCCGTGCTGTCCGTGACGGACGGAAATTTGCCACACAGGCAGATTTTGAAGAGAGTATTGAAGTAGTTATTGCCGGATATCAGAAGAAGAACCGGGTGCTTTCCAACAAGGAGAAACTGATCGTTTCCTATCATGAGGTTGGCCATGCACTGGTTGCTGCCAAACAGACAGATTCTGCACCGGTCCATAAGATCACTATTATTCCGCGTACCTCCGGTGCACTGGGTTATACCATGCAGGTGGATGAGCAGGAGCATTTCCTGATGACCAGGGAGGAGCTTGAGAATAAGATCGCTACGTTTACAGGCGGGCGTGCGGCAGAGGAACTGATCTTCCATTCCATTACTACCGGTGCCTCCAATGATATTGAGCAGGCAACCAAGCTTGCCAGGGCGATGATCAGCCGATATGGCATGAGTGATGCTTTTGATATGGTTGCAATGGAGAATGTGAGCAATCAGTACCTTGGTGGAGATGCGAGTCTTAGCTGCTCTTTTGAGACACAGACGCTTCTGGATAAGAAGGTTGTGGAGCTTGTAAGACGGCAGCATGAGAAGGCTACGAAGATCCTTACGGAAAATATCGGGAAGCTTCATGAGATCGCGAAGTATCTCTATGAGCATGAGACGATCACCGGAGAGGAATTTATGAAGATCCTTGAGGAGAAGCCGGAGGAGATTGAAACCACGCAGGAAATGCTGTAAATCTGCGAAAACATAAAAAGTTCGGAACCCGCGGCCATTGGCCGCCTGGAGAGCCGAACTTTTTTTATGCCATAGAATACTACTCTGTAATGTGCCTTGGTGTATTCCCGGAAACGGATGTTTTTGCTGTACTACACTCTAAGACCAGATCTCCGGATGTACCCTGGAGCAGGTGAGGGCAAGGCTTCCAGGCCCGATGTGGCAGGAGACACTTAAGGACAGGGGAAAGATATTGATCTCTCCGATATCCGGAAAGCTTGCCAGGACTTCCCTGCGGAATTCTTCGGCGGCTTCCAGGTTATGGGAGTGGATCACATCCAGGTTGATGCCTGCACCGAAGCGGTTTGCAATATCGTCTTTGATGGCTTTGGTCATGGTGTTTTTTGCCTGGACCATGGTACGGGTCTTGGAAAAAGCGTCCAGCTTTTCGCCCTGGATCTGGAGAATCGGTTTCAGGCGGAGCATGGTTCCGATGGCAGCGGCGGCAGGGGTAATGCGGCCGCCCTGTTTCAGGAACTTGAGCGTTGCTACTGTGATGTAAATACTGGAATCGAAACGGGTCTCCTCCAGCCAGTCACCGATCTCAGAGGCAGAGAGGCCATTTTTAGCCTGCTGGATGGCTTCGATGGCGGAATAGCGTAAGGTTCCGGAGATGCGCTGGTTATTTACCACGCGTACACGGCCATCATAATCCTCAGAAAGCATCCGGGCTGTCTGCATGGAGCTGGAAAGACCGCTTGACATGGGGATGTGCACGATCTCATCGTAATCCCGAAGGAGCCTGTCCCATAAAGCGGTAACAGAATCCGGGGATGGCTGTGAGGTGGAAACACGGCATTCTGGATTCTGCTCCAGATGCCGGAAGAATTCTGTCTGATCCATATCAATATCTTCCAGATATTCTTTATCATCTATAAAAAATGGCATGGGAAGCATATGTATTCCAAGCTCCCGGGCCTGGACCGGTGACATACCACAGTTGCTGTCTGTAACAATGGCGATTGATTTCATATTTATGATCCTCCTTGATGGGATATTTGGTGATCCGGGCAGATGCTCAGAGGTTGTTTGTAAATAGTGTTACTGTTCACTCCGTTCACAGTATACCACAGGAAACCGCCCTTGTCATTCGCAGTTTAATTCGCTATAATGGTAAAGAATGTTACTGTAAACGGAGTGGACAGTGACAATATAAACAATTACGAAGCAGTAAAGAGAGGGAAAGATATGGATTGTCGTGTTGCGGAGGGAATGGTCAACAAATATATCGACCATACGCTGCCTTTAAACGATCTGGAGGATTTTCTGGAGCATATTGAGAGCTGTTCCTCCTGCTACGATGAGCTTGCTACCTATTTCATTGTACATAAAGCTATGCAGCAGCTGGATGAGCAGCAGGAGGATCTGGTTCTGGATTTCAAGCAGCTTTTGGAGGAGGACATCCGGAAATCAAAGAAATATATCCTGAAGAAAAAATTTCACAGGGCAGTTGCAGCAGCTGCACTCTGCGTTCTGATCGCTGTACTTGTGGTCTTTCTCATTTTCGTGATTCTGGAAATTAGGGAGGTAATTAAACTTTGAGTGAAAAAATATTACTGATCGACGGACACAGCATCCTGAACCGGGCGTTCTATGGTATGCCGGATCTTACCAATACAGAGGGGCGGCATACAGGTGCTGTATACGGGTTTTTGAACATTCTGTTCCGGATCATGGAAGAAGAAAATCCGCAGTACTTAACCGTTGCTTTTGATTTAAGTGCACCCACATTCCGCCATAAGAGATACGAGGCTTATAAGGGAACACGTAAGCCGATGCCGGAGGAGCTTCGAGAGCAGGTTCCACTGATCAAAGAAATGCTTACTGCAATGGGAATCAATATAATGTCCCTGGAAGGATATGAGGCGGACGATCTTCTCGGTACAGTTGCCAGAAGAAGTGAGGCGAAGGGGCTGGATGTCACCATTCTTTCCGGAGACCGGGATCTTCTCCAGCTGGCCACGGATAAGATTCTGATCCGCCTTCCGAAGACGGTCCGGGGCAAGACAACCATTGAGAATTATCACACGGCAGAGGTTCTGGAGAAATATCAGGTGACACCGCCGCAGATCATAGAGCTGAAGGCTCTTATGGGGGACAGCTCTGACAACATTCCGGGAATCCCGGGTGTAGGCGAGAAAACAGCCACTAAGCTGATCGTCCAGTTTGGATGCATTGAGAATGCGCATGAGCATCTGGAAGAGGTGAAGCCGAACAAGGCAAGGGAATCTCTTGGGGAGCACTATGACATGGCACAGCTTTCCAAGGAGCTTGCCACGATCAATACAGACAGCCCTGTTGATTTTTCCTATGAGAAGGCGAAGGTGGCGGATCCGTATACGCCAGAGGCCTATGAGCTGTGCAGAAAGCTGGAATTTAAGAACCTGCTGAACCGTTTTGACCCGGTTACGGCGGCAGATTCCTCCGTGGAGCTTGCGTTCTTTACCTGCAATGACCTTTCCGGTGTGGAAGCCCTGTTTGAAAAAGCATCGAATAAGGAGCGGGTGGGAATTTCTGTCCTTGCAGACCAGGGGCAGGTATATACAGTGGGGCTTGTTCTCGATGAAAAAGAGATTTATCAGATTCCGGTGGGAGGACTTGTGACCGGAGAATATCTCTGTGGAAAAATTTCCGCCCTTGGAGAGCATACCATGATCTGCGCCATGGATATCAAGGCAGTGCTCAAGCATGCAGTCCTTAAAGATCCGGCGAAGGTCTTTGATGCGCATGTCGCAGCATATCTTCTGAATCCGCTGAAATCCTCCTATACCCATGAGGATATTGCAGGGGAATATCTGGATGGCATGATGCTCCCTTCGAGGGAAGAACTCCTGGGAAAAGCATCTCTGAAAAAAGCCTGGGAGGATGAAATGGAGGGCCTGGGAAATTATGCCTGCTATCAGGCCTTTGTACCCTATATGACCCAAAAGCCTCTTCTTGGGAAGCTGGATGAAACAGGAATGCGAAGGGTTTATGAGGAGATCGAGCTTCCCCTGGTATTTACCCTGGATTCCATGGAAAAATGGGGAATTTCCGTTAAGGGAGAGGAACTGAAAAGCTACGGGGAGAAGCTGAGTGTACGTATTAAGGAGCTTGAAAAAACGATCTGGCAGGAAGCGGGCGAGGAATTTAACATCAATTCTCCGAAGCAGCTTGGAGTGATCCTTTTTGAGAAAATGGGACTTCCGGGTGGAAAAAAGACAAAAACAGGCTACTCCACAGCAGCAGATATCCTGGATAAGCTGGCGGCAGACCATGTGATCGTGAAGGATATTCTGGAATACCGGCAGCTTACCAAGCTGAAATCCACCTATGCAGATGGGCTCAGGCATGTGATCGGGAAGGACGGAAGGATCCATTCTACTTTTAACCAGACCATCACAGCTACCGGACGTATCAGCAGCACAGAGCCGAACCTTCAGAATATTCCGGTACGTATGGAGCTTGGAAGACTGATCCGCAAGGTTTTTGTGCCGGAGGAGGGCTTTGTATTTCTGGATGCCGATTATTCCCAGATCGAGCTGCGTGTGCTGGCGCATATGTCAGGGGATGAGAAGCTGATCCAGGCATACAGGGAGGCGGAGGATATCCACCGCCTTACGGCATCCCAGGTATTCCATGTTCCCCTTGATGAGGTGACACCTCTCCAGAGACGAAATGCAAAGGCTGTAAACTTCGGGATCGTGTACGGGATCAGCTCTTTTGGGCTGAGCCAGGATTTGAGCATCACCAGAAAAGAGGCAGCTGCCTATATCGAAAAATATTTTGAGACATATCCGAAGATCAGGGGCTTTCTGGACAGCCTTGTAAAGGAAGGCCGGGAAAATGGCTATGTTACTACCATGTTTGGCAGGCGGAGGCCTGTGCCGGAGCTTAAATCCAGCAATTTTATGCAGCGTTCCTTTGGTGAGCGTGTGGCCATGAATTCCCCGATCCAGGGAACGGCGGCAGATATCATCAAGATTGCCATGAACCATGTTTATGAGCGGATGAATAAGAAGGGCCTGAAGTCGAGACTGGTGCTTCAGGTGCACGATGAGCTTCTGATCGAAACCAGGAAAGATGAGATTGAGCGTGTTTCCCGTATCCTGAAAGAGGAGATGAAGGGAGCGGCAGAGCTTGCGGTGGAGCTTGATGTGGATATGCACCAGGGTGACAGCTGGTATGAGGCGAAATAAATGAGAGTGATCGGAGTAACCGGCGGAGTAGGAGCCGGAAAAAGTACAGTACTTGGAATCCTGGAGAAGGACTTCAACGCCTGTGTGATCCAGGCAGATATTCTGGGACATATTCTGATGGAGCCAGGAGAGGAATGCTACGATGCAGTAACTGCATTGTTTGGAAAAGAAATCATAAAAAAAGATAAAACTATTGACCGCAGACGGATTTCTGATGTAGTATTCACAGATAAGGATATGCTTTTGAAATTAAACGGGATCATCCATCCGGCTGTGAAACAGAGAATCCTGCACCTTATAGAAGAGCAAAGAGAGGCGGGAAGGGAAATTTGTGTTGTGGAAGCGGCCCTTTTTCTGGAAGAGAAATATCAGGAGTTCTGCGATGAGGTCTGGTATGTATACACAGAGGAGGAGATCCGGATACAGCGGCTGATGGAAAGTCGTGGTTATTCCAGGGAAAAATCCCTTGGCATTATCCAAAACCAGGTATCCGACCGGGTGTTCCGGGAGAATACGGATTATGTGATCGAAAATAATGGCGATCTTTCGGATACCCGAAGACAGATCAGAGAAGGGATAGAAAGAAATGAGACTTTGTAGTATTGCCAGCGGAAGCAGCGGCAACTGTATTTATGTGGGCTCGGAGGAAGCACACGTTCTGGTTGATGTGGGAATCAGCGGAAAGAATATTGAGAAAGGCCTGAATTCCCTGGAGCTTACCGCGAAGGACGTGGACGGGATCCTGATCACCCACGAGCATTCGGATCACATCAGGGGACTTGGGGTGATCTCAAGAAAATACGGGATTCCCATCTATACCACAGGTGGAACTGCAGATGCCATGCTTCGTATGAAATCCCTTGGAAAGATGCCGGAGGGTCTGATCCATGAGATCCGGGAGGATGAACCCTTTGCGATCCGGGATCTGACGGTGAAGCCTTTTACCATTTCCCACGATGCCGCCCAGCCGGTGGGTTACCGCCTGGAGTGTGGGGAGCATTCCGTGGGGATCGCCACAGACCTTGGGAAATATAATGATTACATTGTCAGAAATCTGGAGGATCTGGATGCGGTGCTTCTGGAAGCCAACCACGACATCCGTATGCTCCAGGTTGGAAAATATCCTTATTATCTGAAACAGAGAATCCTGGGAGACAGAGGCCACCTTTCCAATGAGAATGCCGGACGTCTTCTCTGCCGGATCCTCCACGATAATCTGAAAGCTGTTTTTCTTGGCCATTTGAGCCGTGAGAACAACTATGAGGAACTTGCCTATGAGACGGTGTGCTCGGAGGTGACGCTTGGTGACAACCCGTACAGATCCAGGGATTTTAAGATCCAGGTAGCGAAGCGGGATCACATATCAGAAATAATCACAGTGTAGAAAGGAAAAAACGATGAAGAAGACAATTATCACAGTAGTAGGAAATGACACAGTAGGAATTATCGCGAAGGTTTGTACATACCTTGCGGAGAATCAGGTAAACATTCTGGATATTTCTCAGACCATCGTTCAGGGATATTTCAATATGATGATGATCGCAGATACGGCGAAATGCGGGAAGGACGGCGGCACACTGGCCAAGGAGCTTGAGAGCCTGGGCAAAGAGATCGGCGTTGCGATCCACTGCCAGCATGAGGATATTTTTAACATGATGCATCGAGTATAATACGGCTATATCTACATCATATCATTCATCAGGGAGAAAATAAAATGATCAATATTTTTGAGGTAAACGAGACAAATAAAATGATCGAGCAGGAGAACCTGGATGTTCGTACCATCACTATGGGTATCAGCCTTCTGGACTGTATCGATCCTGACCTGGATGCACTGAATCAGAAAATATATGAGAAGATCACCACAAAAGCCAGAAATCTTGTGGCAACCGGTGATGAGATCGCTACCGAGTACGGAATCCCGGTTGTAAATAAACGAATCTCGGTAACTCCAGTCGCACTGGTAGGCGGAGCTGCATGTAAGAAGCCGGAGGATTTTGTAACGATCGCAAGAACCCTTGACAAATGTGCCAAGGAAGTCGGGGTAAACTTTATCGGCGGCTATTCTGCACTGGTAAGCAAGGGGATGACTCCGGCAGAGGAGCTTCTGATCCGCTCCATTCCACAGGCCATGGCAGAGACAGAGCGTGTGTGCAGCTCTGTAAACGTTGGTTCCACAAAAACAGGCATCAACATGGATGCCGTAAAGCTGATGGGAGAGATCATCCTTGAAACGGCAGAGGCCACCAGGGAGCAGGATTCCCTTGGATGCGCCAAGCTGGTAGTGTTCTGTAATGCACCGGATGACAACCCGTTTATGGCAGGTGCTTTCCACGGTGTCACAGAGGCTGACTGCATCATTAATGTAGGTGTCAGCGGACCAGGAGTTGTCAAGAAGGCTCTGGAACAGGTGCGGGGAGAGGATTTCGGAAGCCTCTGCGAGATGATCAAGCGTACCGCATTTAAGGTGACACGAGTTGGCCAGCTGGTTGCGCGTGAGGCATCCAGACGTCTTGATGTGCCATTTGGTATCGTAGATCTTTCCCTTGCCCCCACACCGGCCATTGGAGACTCTGTGGCAGAGATCCTGGAGGAGATCGGCCTTGAGAGAGCCGGTGCACCGGGAACTACTGCGGCACTTGCACTTCTCAATGACCAGGTCAAAAAAGGCGGCGTTATGGCAGCGGCAGCTGTCGGCGGCTTAAGCGGTGCTTTTATCCCGGTCAGCGAGGATCAGGGAATGATCGATGCCGTAAATGAAGGTGCGCTGACCCTGGAGAAGCTGGAAGCAATGACCTGTGTATGCTCGGTCGGACTGGATATGATCGCAGTTCCCGGAGATACCAAGGCGACTACACTGGCCGGAATCATTGCAGATGAGTCTGCCATTGGCATGGTAAACCAGAAGACAACGGCAGTACGTCTCATTCCGGTTATCGGCAAGGGCGTTGGGGAGACGGTTGAGTTCGGCGGCCTTCTTGGATACGCGCCGATCATGCCGGTAAATTCCTTCTCCTGTGATGCATTCGTGCAGAGAGGTGGAAGAATTCCTGCCCCGATCCACAGCTTTAAGAATTAAGGTGAATTTCGGGGTTGACAGAGCTGCTTTGATGTGCTAAAGTAGACACAACTTAAAAAACAAACCGATGAGGAAGAGAAGTAGATATTCAGGGAGCTTTACAGAGAGCAGGGCTGGTGGAAACCTGCAGGGGACCGGATGTTGAATGGACTTTCGAGGGCGGCCCGAACTATTTATCTGTACAGTAGGAGCCGACGGGACAGCCGAACCCGTTACCAATGAGGAGTGTATGTCAGTACACCGGAGAGTGGGCAATTCGTCAATTTGAGTGGTACCGCGATAATAAAGAACTTTTATTACCGTCTCAAGCATAATATAGGCTTGAGACGGTTTTTGTGTTACAGGAAGAAATTTCTGTTGTACGAAAGCAGTTCCGAAAGAGCAGGCCGCAGGGTGTACAAAGAATGTCAAGGCGGAAATAAGAAGGGAGAACAAAAATTATGAAAAAAAGAATGTTAGCAATCGCAGCAACAGTAGCAGCAACTACGATGATGACCTGTCCGGTCATGGCAGAGGATTTTAAGATCGGTATCTGCAATTATGTAGATGATGCTTCCCTGAATCAGATCGTAGATAATATCCAGTCCCGTCTGAAAGAGATCGGCGAGGAAAAAGACATCACATTTGATGTATCCTATGATAACTGTAATGCAGATGCCAGCGTCATGGAACAGATCATCTCTGATTTCCAGGCGGATAAGGTTGATCTGATGGTAGGCGTTGCGACACCGGTAGCGATGCGTATGCAGTCTGCAACAGAAGGAACGGATACACCGGTTGTTTTCTCCGCGGTATCGGATCCGGTTGGCTCCGGCCTTGTAGATTCCCTGGATGCCCCTGGCGCAAATATCACAGGAACCAGCGATTATCTGGATACCTCTTCCATCATGAAGCTGATCCAGGCACAGAACCCGGATGTGAAGAAGATCGGCCTTCTTTATGATGTAGGACAGGATTCCTCCACAACAGCCATCCAGGAGGCGAAGGATTATCTGGACGAGCAGGGAATTGAATATGTAGAGCGCACCGGAACCACTACCGATGAAGTCCAGCTTGCAGCAGATGCGCTGATCGCTGACGGTGTGGATGCCGTATTTACACCGACAGACAACACGATCATGACAGCAGAGCTTTCTATTTATGAGAAATTTATCGATGCAGGAATCCCACACTACACAGGTGCTGATTCCTTTGCATTAAACGGAGCATTTGTAGGATATGGCGTTGATTATGCGAACCTGGGACAGAAAACAGCCGATATGATCGCCGATATCCTGGTAGACAAGGCAGACCCGGCCAAAACAGCGGTTGAAACCTTTGACAATGGTACTGCAACCGTTAATACAGAAACCTGTAAAGCACTTGGCCTTGACTTCGATAAGGTAAAGGAAGTATTTGAGCCTCTCTGCACACAGGTAAATGAGATCACAACCGCAGAAAGCTTCGATGAAGTAGAAACAGCTACAAAATAAATCCAACTGGAGGAAATTACTGTGACGATTGCAACTATTCTCTCCCTGGGGGAGACTGCCCTGAAGCTTGGACTGATCTGTTCCCTGACAGTTCTTGCCCTGTTCCTTAGCTATTCCATGCTGAATGTCTGCGACCTTTCTACAGACGGCTGCTTTACCTTTGGAGCCGCTGTGGGAGCCGTGGTAGCTGTAAGCGGACATCCGTTTCTGTCCCTTGCGGCCGCTATGGCAGCAGGCGTGACATCCGGATTCGTAACGGCGATCCTGCAGACAAAGCTTGGGGTAGACAGCCTGCTTGCAGGTATCATTGTAAATACAGCCTTATACTCCGTAAATATTGCGGTCATGGGAGGCTCATCCCTGATCAATATGAACCGGACGACTACGGTATTTACCATGATGAAGGATGCGCTTTTGGATACTCCGTTAAAAGGCAGGGAGGATATTATCATAGCGGCCATCGCCGTGATCCTTGTGATCGCATTTCTGGTATTTTTCCTGAAGACAAGACTGGGCCTTGCGATCAGGGCAACCGGAAACAACTCGGACATGGTAAAATCCTCTTCCATCAATCCGGTATTTACAACGGTGATCGGCCTTTGCGTGGCGAATGCGTTTACAGCACTTTCCGGCTGCCTTCTGTCCCAGTCGCAGAAATCGGTAGATATCAATATCGGCCAGGGCATGGTCACGATCGCGCTGGCATCTCTGCTGATCGGAGGCACGCTTCTTGGCCATGGCGGGATTTTTGTGAGGGCAGTGGGAATGGTGCTTGGATCATTTATCTTCCGCCTGGTGTATACCATTGCGCTTCGCTTCAATATGCCGGCATTTATGCTGAAGCTGGTATCCTCTGTGATCGTTGTTCTTGCAATTTCCGGCCCGTATCTTAAGAAACAGTGGCCGCAGATCCGAAGAAGAATGACTCATACAAAGGGAGGCAGATGACCATGTTAAAAATCAGTCATATTTCAAAAACCTTTAACCCGGGAACCGTAAACGAAAAAAAAGCGATGGTCGATCTTTCCCTGGAGCTGAAAAAGGGCGACTTTGCTACGATCATCGGTTCCAACGGTGCGGGAAAATCAACACTTTTCAATGCGATCTGCGGTGATTTCCTCACGGATGCAGGATCGATAGAGCTGGACGGCAGGGACATCACATTCATGCCGCAGCATGTGCGGGCGCGGGAAATCGGCCGTCTTTATCAGGATCCCATGCGTGGAACTGCACCTGGCATGACCATCGAAGAGAATCTTGCGCTTGCAGCCGGCAGGGGCGGCTGGCTTTCCCATACGACCCGGCAGGAAAAAGAGCGTTTCCGTCAGGAACTGAAGAAGCTGGACATCGGGCTGGAAGAGAGGATGAGCCACCCGGTAGGACTTCTCTCCGGCGGACAGAGACAGGCCCTGACCCTTCTGATGGCAACAATGAACCCGCCTAAATTACTGCTTCTGGATGAGCATACCGCGGCCCTTGATCCGGGAACTGCGGAGAAGGTTCTGAACCTTACCAGGCGGATCGTGGAGGAGCATCAGCTGACCTGTCTTATGATCACACACAATATGCAGTCTGCGATCGATCTTGGAAACCGCATTCTGATGATGGACTCCGGTAATATCGTGCTGGATATCGGAGGAGAAGAGAAGCAGGATATGACTGTGGACGGCCTGCTTGAGAAATTCCGGACAGGAGCAGGCAAGGCACTGGATAATGACCGTATCCTCCTGTCGGAATAAGAAAAGTATAAAAGTATCATATGATCTGCAGAGGCTTTTTCATTTCGTGCTCAAAGGCAAGGCCGCTTCTGTGGGAGAGGAGCATTTCATACAGGTTGGAAGCCGCACAGGTTTCCTCAAAAAGCCGGAGCGCATCTGGATCGAGGATCCTGGAGGCATCTGCCGCCTTGGTGATCAGAGGGATGGAAGCACTTTTTTTGATCTGGCCAAGAAGCGGAGCACTGTCTTTTCGGAAACCAAGCACCCGGGCATAGGGAATATGTCCGGGTGTTTTTGTTTTCTGGCCAAGAAAGATCCGGACGAGGCTGCGGCAGATCGCGGAGCGGGTGATATCCCTTGTCTTCAGAAGATCTGCAAACTGGGAAAAGCCTTCATACTGATTCCGGTATTTCAGGATACGCCGGATCAGCGCATCGGGAAGCTCCGGGTAGCTGTGGAGCGTTTCTTCGGATTCCAGAAGAAGCCTGTAATGCAGGGGAAGATCCAGCACTTCATCGGAAAGCCACGTTCCTTTTCTGAGAGAATCCAAAAATCCAGGAATGGAAGCAGCAGGAATCAATCCGGCAAGATCAGCCGGCTGCACAGCCCCTTTTGATCCCTTTATGAGCTTTCGGATGCCGGAGGCAGATGGAAGCACTTTGGAGGCGGGAAGAGACAGATCGGTATTGTGATAACCACTTCCCTTCCGCAAAAGAGCATGGGGAAGGATCCGGCTGTCAAGGCGGAGAAGTGCCTTACAGTATTCGATCCCCAGGATATTATTGGGAGAGGAAAGGATAAGCCCGGCCTGTTCTGACGAAAGGGTATCACCTGCCGGAGAAGAAGCGGAATTTTTTTGGAGGTAATGGATCAGGGCACTGCTTCTTGCAGCAGGAAAATTCATTCCACCGCGAAGCTTCTTTTGAAGCTGCTCACGGTATTCGGATGGCTCCTCCACCAGGATTTCTGCGATTTTCATAAGGATCCTGGTATCTCCGCATTCACTTCCGAAGCAGAGCTCATCCACGATGCCAAGCCCGTCAAGAAGACTTACCCCTCCTCTGGAAAAGCCCTCCGCACTGGCTGTTGCTGTCTGCACCGGTATTTCCAGGACCAGGTCGGCACCACCAAGAAGAGCCATCCTGGCCCGAAGGTGCTTTTCCATAAGGGCGGGGGCCCCTCTCTGTACAAAATCCCCGCTCATGGCGGATACAACATAGTCCGCCTTAAGAGCTTCCTTTGCGTAGCGGATCTGATATTCATGACCCGTGTGAAATGGGTTATATTCTGCAATGATTCCAACAACCTTCATATACTAAATACCTGCCGTTTCTTATAGCGTTTCCGTAATGAGGTTATTCTAACATAAGGACTGTAAAAAGTTAAGCACTATCCGCAGGGTATTGGCTGTGAATAATGACGAAATTGCACTTCAAAAAATACGTCATAGAGCCATTTTCTGACAATGAAACGCTTGAAATACAAAGGGTAAGGGGGTATAATAAACACAGTGTAGTGCCCGAACAGACACTAGCGTTTTTTGTTACATTAAGAAAGGAGCCATTTAAATCATGGGATTTGTTGAACTGCTTAAAGAAAGAGCAAAAGAAAGCGTAAAAACAATTGTACTGCCAGAGACAGAGGATATGAGAACTCTTGAGGCAACCGACAAGATTCTGAAAGAGGGAGTTGCCAGGATCATCCTCATCGGTAAAGAGGAAGAGATCAACAAGAAGGCTGCAGAGGGCGGCTTTGATATTTCCGGTGCACAGATCGTAGACCCGGAGACATCTGACAGAACTCAGGCATACATCGATAAATTTGTAGAGCTGAGAGCCAAGAAGGGTATGACACCTGAGAAGGCGAAAGAGATCCTCCACACCCAGTACCCATACTATGGCGTAATGATGGTTAAGATGGGCGATGCAGACGGAATGGTATCCGGTGCATGCCATTCTACAGCAGACACACTTCGTCCGTGCCTTCAGATCCTGAAGACCAAACCGGGAACCAAGCTTGTATCTGCATTCTTCCTGATCGTTGTTCCGGATTGTGAGTACGGCGCAAACGGCGCATTCGTATTTGCTGACTCCGGCCTGAACCAGAACCCGACTCCGGAGGAGCTTTCCGCCATCGCTGCATCTTCCGCAGAGTCCTTCAAGCTTCTTGTTAAAGAGGAGCCGGTCGTAGCCATGCTTTCCCACTCTACCAAGGGAAGTGCGAAGCACCCGGACGTAGATAAGGTTGTAGAGGCTACCAGAATCGCGAAAGAGGAGCATCCGGACCTTAAGCTTGACGGAGAGTTCCAGCTTGATGCAGCCATCGTTCCAAGTGTAGGCGCATCCAAGGCACCGGGAAGTGAAGTGGCTGGTAAGGCTAACGTACTCATATTCCCTGATCTTGATGCAGGTAACATCGGATACAAGCTTGCTCAGCGTCTTGCTAAGGCTGAAGCATACGGACCTGTTACCCAGGGTATCGCGAAGCCTGTAAACGATCTGTCCCGTGGATGCTCTGCAGATGATATCGTTGGTGTTGTAGCGATCACAGCAGTACAGTGCCAGGCAGAGGATAAATAATCATCCTTACATATCAGGTCAGGGGCAGGATATCCTTTGCCCCTGACATCATATTATAAGAATCAGGAGAGTAAAAACAATGAACGTATTGGTTATCAACTGTGGAAGTTCTTCATTAAAATATCAGTTAATCGATTCCGAGACAGAGAATGTCCTTGCAAAGGGTCTCTGCGAGAGGATCGGTATCGACGGAAGACTGGTATACCAGAAAGCCGGCTGTGACAAAGAGATCACAGAGGCAGCTATGCCGACACATAAAGAGGCGATCCAGATGGTGCTGGATGCCCTCACGAATGATAAGACAGGCGCGATCGGAAGCCTGAAAGAGGTTAATGCCATCGGACATCGTGTTGTACACGGCGGCGAGAAATTCGCTTCCTCCGCAGTGATCACAGATGAGATGATCAAAGCAGTAGAGGAGTGCAACGATCTTGCACCACTCCACAACCCGGCTAACCTCATCGGTATCCGCGTGTGTGCAGAGCTTATGCCAGGCGTACCGCAGGTAGGCGTATTTGATACCGCTTTCCATCAGACAATGCCGGCTAAGGCATATCTTTACGGACTTCCGCTTGATTTCTACAAGAAATATAAAGTAAGAAGATATGGTTTCCACGGAACCTCCCACAGCTTTGTATCCAAGAGAGCTGTCGATTTCCTTGGCCTTGACAAGGATAATTCCAAGGTTATCGTATGCCACCTCGGAAACGGATCCTCCATCAGCGCAGTTGTAAACGGCAAATGCGTAGATACAACAATGGGTCTTACACCGCTGGAGGGTGTTGTTATGGGAACCCGTTCCGGTAACATCGACCCGGCGATCATGGAGTTCATTGCCAAGAAAGAGAACCTTGATATCGAGGGTGTTATGAGCGTTCTCAACAAGAAATCCGGTCTTCTCGGACTTTCCGGCGGACTTTCCAGCGATTTCCGTGACCTCAACGAAGCAGCAGAGGGCGGAAACGAAGATGCAGCCAACGCGATCGATGTTCTCTGCTATGGCATCGCCAAATTCGTAGGCGGATATGTTGCGGCAATGAACGGCGTTGATGCGATCGTATTTACCGCAGGTATCGGTGAGAATGCGATCCCTGTACGTGAGAAGGTAGTAAGCTATCTTGGATACCTCGGCGTAACACTGGACAAGGATGCCAACGGACACCGCGGAGAGGAGATCGTGATCTCCACACCGGATTCCAGAGTTAAGGTTGCAGTTATCCCGACAAACGAGGAGCTTGCGATCTGCCGCGAGACTGTAGCACTGGTATAAGAACAGATATCGGAATGATCAAGGGGGCTGGCTGTCAGAAGATCCGGCCCCCATATCTTTCCCGCTGCTGGGAAAAATATAAGATTTTCCCGAAAAATATCGTTGACAAATCATAAGACGATATGTATAATAAATCGAGTGTGGATAGGAGAGACTTATGCAGATTCAGTTATTAGACATTTCTTCCTCTGATGGTAAGACGATCCAGATGTCGGTAATGCCGGAGCTGGAGAGGATTGACTTTCAGATGGGAAGCTTTCCGGTGCTTGATAAGGAGCCGGTGGAGCTTACGATCACCAACACGGGTGATAAGGTTCTTGAGCTTACAGGGACCGGTAAGATCACAGCGGGGATTCCCTGTGACCGCTGTCTTGAGACAGTTGCCGTAGAGATACCGCTGGAATTTAAGAAGAAGCTTGATATGAAGCTTTCGGATGAAGAGCGTGTCAGTGATCTGGATGAGAGCAGCTATCTCACAGGTATGAACCTGGATGTGGACCGGTTGGTCTATCTTGAGGTATTGATATGCTGGCCTTTGAAGGTCTTGTGTAAAGAAGATTGCAAAGGTATCTGCAGCCGCTGCGGGAAGAACCTGAACGAAGGTCCCTGCGGATGCAAGGAGGAGCCTAGGGATCCCCGCATGGCAGCTATCAGTGATATATTCAGTAAATTTAAGGAGGTGTAACCTATGTCCATTTGTCCTAAGAACAAATCTTCCAAAGCTAGACGTGACAAGAGAAGAGCGAACTGGAAAATGAGCGCTATGAACCTTGTTAAATGCAGCAAATGCGGAGCTCTTATGATGCCGCACAGAGTATGCAAAGCTTGCGGAAGCTACAATAAGAAGGAAATCATCAAGGTTGAGGACTGATCCTTTCAACTTAAGCGATGCAGAAAAGAGTCTGGTATGCTGACAAAAGTATACCGGCTTTTTTTATATCAGAGGAAAAATTATATGAAAACAAATTCGCAGAAAAAAACGGCCGCCGGCGTGAACCAGATCACAGAGGGAGTGATCTGGAAGCAGCTTCTTTTTTTCTTTTTTCCAATTTTGTTTGGAACCCTTTTTCAGCAGATTTATAATACCGCCGATACCGTAGTGGTAGGACGCTTCGTTGGAAAAGAAGCACTGGCAGCAGTAGGCGGCTCCTCCAGCATGATCGTAAATCTGATCGTTGGATTTTTTGTTGGCCTGTGCTCCGGTGCAGCTGTGGTGATCTCCCAGTTTTATGGGGCGAAAGACAGCAGAAACTTAAAAAAAGCACTCCACACTTCCATGATCTTCTGTCTGGCCGCCAGCGTGATCGTAGGCACAGCAGGCTTTGTCCTGGCAGAGCCGATCCTGCGCCTGATGAAAACACCGGCAGAAGTGATCCCGGATTCCGTGCTGTACCTGCATATCTATTTTGCAGGAACCTTTTTTAACCTGGTCTACAATATGGTATCCAGCATCCTGCGCTCGGTAGGAGATTCCAAAAGACCCCTCTACGTGCTGATCATCACCTGCCTTCTCAACATTCTCCTGGATGTGGTCCTGGTAGTGGTTTTTCACCTGGGCGTTCTGGGTGTTGCACTCGCAACCGTAACCTGCCAGGCAGTCAGTGCCATTCTTGTTACCTGGTTTCTGATGCAGGCACAGGATATCTACCGGCTGGAGTTTTGTGAGATCCGTTTTGACATGCATTCCCTGGCAGCAGTATTGCGTATCGGCCTTCCGGCAGGCCTGGAATCGGTCATGTACAACATTGCCAATCTGACGATCCAGATCTTTGTCAATGAGCTTGGAACCGATACCGTGGCAGCCTGGGGAACCCTTGGGAAAATCGATGCGGTATTTTGGATGGTATGCAATGCCTTTGCCATCTCGATCACGACCTTTGTGGGACAGAATTACGGTGCCGGAAAATACCACCGCATGCGAAAAAGTGTCCGCGTCTGTATGGCGATGGCCTATATCACCGCTTTTGTCGTAAGCGGAAGCATTATCCTGTTTGCAGGCCCTATTTATCATCTGTTTACCACGGACCAGGGTGTTGTGGATATCGGAGTTCACATGATCCGCTTTCTGATCCCGTCTTACGCACTTTATGTGGTGATCGGTATCCTCTCCGGTGCACTCAGGGGAGCGGGAAAGGTACTGATCCCCATGCTCCTGACCTGCGGAGGCGTATGTCTGCTCCGTATTATCTGGCTGTTTGCCTTTGTTACCAGACATCCGGGGATCAACAATATCATGCTCAGCTATCCGGTATCCTGGGTCATCACGGCAGTCCTGTTTGTGATTTACTATTTCAGCCATTTTCCCGGAATGCGCAAAAAACAGAACATTTCATGATCGGAGAAAAATATGAACATTTTGAATATAGAACACATTCATAAGATTTTTGGGGATAAAGTCATCTTTGATGATATTTCCTGCGGCATCGACCAGGGTGAGAAGATCGGTATCATTGGCGTGAACGGAACAGGAAAAACGACTCTGCTCCGTGTGATCGCAGGGGAAGAAGAACCGGATGAGGGACAGGTCATCACCCAGAACGGAATCCGCATCAGCTGGCTTCCCCAGACCCCGGAATTCCCCCGGCATATGACCATTCTGGACTATGTGGCAGAAGGCAAATGGCAGAAGGACTGGAGCACAGAGAGCGAGGCACGCCGTATGCTGAACACTCTGGGAATCACAGACCAGAACAGTAATATAGACAATCTTTCCGGCGGGGAAAAGAAGCGGGTGGCACTGGCCAGAATGCTCTTAAATCCTGCCGATATCCTGATCCTGGACGAGCCGACCAACCATTTGGACCAGGAGATGGTAAACTGGCTCGAGGATTTCCTGCGGGGCTTTAAAGGAACTGTGATCATGGTAACGCATGACCGCTATTTCCTGGACCGCGTAGCCAGCCGTATCCTGGAGATCAGCCATGGTAAACTGTATTCCTATGCAGGTGATTATTCCAGATTCCTGGAGCTTCGGGCACAGAGGGAAGAGATGGAGCTTGCCAGTGACCGGAAGCGGCGCAGCGTTCTCCGCATGGAGCTGGAGTGGGCTGCAAGAGGCTGCCGCGCCAGAAGTACGAAACAGAGAGCAAGGCTTAAGCAGCTGGAAACTTTGAAGGCAGGCAGAACCCCTGTAAAAGATTCCAAAGTGGAGATGGATTCCATTGAAACCCGCATGGGCAGAAAAACCATAGAATTCCATCAGGTAAGCAAAGAGATCGAAGGCCGGACGCTGATCAGGGATTTTGATTATATCGTACTCCGAAACCAGCGGCTTGGGATCATCGGGCCGAATGGCTGCGGAAAATCCACCCTTCTTAAAATGGCGGCGGGAATGACAGCTCCGGATTCCGGTGAGATCCAGGTCGGCGAAACCATCCGTATCGGATATCTCGCCCAGAATGTTCCGGATATGGACGGGAGACAGCGCGTGATCGACTACATCCGCGAGGTGGCGGAGTATGTTCCGACGAAAGATGGAAGGATCACGGCTTCCCAGATGCTTGAGAGATTTCTTTTTGACCCGGCCATGCAGTATACTCCGGTTGAGAAGCTTTCCGGAGGCGAGAAGCGAAGGCTGTACCTTCTGAAGGTCCTGATGGAGGCTCCGAATGTGCTCCTTCTGGATGAGCCGGGAAATGACCTGGACATCCCGACCATGACCATCCTTGAGGATTATCTGGATTCTTTTTCCGGCATTGTGATCACCGTATCCCATGACCGTTATTTCCTGGACAATGTGGTAAACCGCATCATGGCTTTTGAGGGAGATGGCCGGCTGGTACAGTACGAGGGCGGCTACACCGATTATCTGGAGGCGAAGGCAGGAAAGAGCCAGGCATCTGAGACCCGTGCAGACATGCAGGGCGGAACTAAGGAAGAGACGGAACCCCGGAAAAAGAAGTCTTCCATAGATACCTGGAAGCAGAACCGGAAACAGAAGCTGAAATTTACCTATAAGGAACAGAAGGAATTCGAGACGATCGATGAGACAATAGCGGCACTGGAGGAGCGTCTGGAACAGCTGGATAAAGAGATGGCAGCCAACGCTACCAATGCAGGGAAACTTCGGGAGCTTTCGGATGAGCAGCAGGAAACACAGCAGAAGCTGGATGAAAAGATGGACCGCTGGGTATATTTAAACGATCTTGCAGAAAGGATCGCAGAACAGGAAAGGATATTGACTTCCGGGGCAAAATTCTAGTATCATAGAAAATGGTACGTGAAAACAGGTGCTCTGCAGTGAAAATCCTTGTACAGTAAGGTCTGAGGATTTTCACTACAGTGTACTGCGAAACGTTTTTCGGACAGAGAAAGGGAAAAAATATGGCAGAAATGGTAAAAGTCGTTGTTGATGCAATGGGCGGTGACAACGCCCCGGCAGAGCCGGTGAAGGCAGCAGTGGAAGCTGTAAAAGAGAAAGCAGACATCCAGGTCATCCTCACAGGACAGGAAGATGTGATCAAGGCTGAGCTTTTGAAATATTCCGATTATCCCAAAGACAGGATCCGCGTGGTACACGCATCCCAGGTTATCGAGACTGCAGAACCGCCGGTAATGGCCATCCAGAAAAAAAAGGATTCTTCCATTGTCGTAGGCTTAAACCTGGTAAAGAAGCAGGAGGCAGACGCATTCGTTTCCTGTGGAAGCACAGGTGCAGTTCTGGTAGGCGGACAGGTGATCGTAGGCAGGATCAAAGGAATCCAGAGACCGCCTCTTGCACCGCTGATCCCTACAGCCAATGGAGTTTCCCTTCTTATTGACTGCGGAGCCAACGTAGATGCCAGACCGAACCACCTCGTACAGTTTGCCAGGATGGGTTCCATTTACATGGAAAATGTAGTGGGAATCAAAAAACCAAGAGTGGCCATTGTCAACAACGGAGCAGAGGAGGAAAAGGGGAACGCCCTTGTGAAGGCAACCTTCCCTCTGCTGAAGGAATTAAAGGACATCAATTTCATAGGGAGCATTGAGGCGCGGGATATCCCGGCAGGATATGCGGATGTCATTGTCTGCGAGGCCTTTGTCGGAAATGTGATCCTCAAGCTGTATGAAGGCGTGGGAGCTACCATGATGTCCATGATCAAAAAAGGTATGATGTCTGATTTCCGAAGCAAGATGGGAGCACTGATGGTAAAGCCGGCCCTCAAAAAGACACTTAAGGCCTTTGATTCCAGCGAGTACGGCGGTGCCCCTCTCCTTGGCTTAAAGGGCCTTGTGGTAAAGAGCCACGGAAGTGCCAGAAGCGTGGAAATCCGTCACGCGATCTTCCAGTGCGGGCAGTTCAAGGAAGAGAGGATCAACGAGAAGATCGGGGAATTTATTGCCGCTGAGCAGAAAGCCCAGGCAGAAGAGAAATAGGCCAGAGAGAATAACATAGACAAAAAAGGAGGCGAACAGTCGTGGAACTGGAAATGCTGAAGGCCATAATTGGGAAGGTTCTGGGAAGAAACACGGATACCATCACAGAAAAGACTACCTTTGTAGATGCGCTGGGAGTTGATTCCCTGGATTTCTTCCAGATCCTGATCAACCTGGAAGAGACCTATGATATTCAGATCGACCAGGAGGAGGCCCAGGAGATTGTAACCGTCGGCGATGCAGCACAGACTCTTCGCCGCGCAACGAAGGGAAAGAAAAATGGTAAATAATTTAAAAAAACTGGAACAGACCATCGGATATCAGTTTACTGCAAAATCCTTACTGGAGCAGGCTATGACACACAGCTCCTACGCAAATGAGAAACACCTGGGAAAGCTTGGCTGTAACGAACGTCTGGAATTTCTGGGAGATGCGGTCCTGGAGCTGATCAGCAGTGATTTCCTGTACAAAAGATTCCAAAGCTGCCAGGAGGGAGAGCTTACCAAGAAGCGTGCCAGCATGGTCTGTGAGAAAAGCCTTGCCTACTGTGCCAGGGAATTCGGCCTTCCGGAATTTATCCTTCTTGGGAGAGGTGAGGAGATGATGGGCGGCCGGGGCCGTGATTCGATCGTTTCTGATGCACTGGAATCCCTGATCGGAGCCATGTATCTGGACGGTGGCTTTGAACCGGCGCAGGCCTTTGTCATGAAATTTATCCTCAACGACCTGGAAGACAAGAGAATCTTCTATGACAGCAAGACAGTCCTCCAGGAGATGGTCCAGGAGGGTGGCAACCATCCGGTGGAATACCGTCTTTTGAAAGAAGAGGGACCGGATCACAGCAAGAGCTTTACGGTGGAAGCCCTGATCAATGGGGAGAGCATGGGAACAGGAACCGGCCACACCAAGAAAGCAGCAGAGCAGGCTGCGGCTCTTGAGGCAATACGCAGGATAAAATAACAGCAGGTGGCCAATGTATCTGAAAAATATAGAGGTGCAGGGATTCAAGTCCTTTGCACAGAAGATTAATTTTGAATTTCATAACGGGATCACCGGTATTGTAGGCCCGAACGGCAGCGGTAAGAGCAATGTCGGCGATGCAGTCCGCTGGGTTCTTGGAGAGCAGAGTGCCAAACAGCTGCGTGGCGGAAACATGCAGGATGTTATCTTTTCCGGGACAGAGCTAAGGAAGCCTTTAAGCTTCGCATCGGTTGCCATCACCCTGGATAACAGCGACCACAAGCTTCCCGTGGATTTCGAGGAGGTAACCGTCACGCGGAGGCTTTACCGCTCCGGCGAGAGTGAATACCGCATCAATGGCTCTTCATGCAGGCTGAAGGATATCAATGAGATGTTTTACGACACCGGTATCGGAAAAGAGGGCTACTCGATCATCGGCCAGGGTCAGATCGACAAGATCCTGAGCGGAAAGCCGGAGGAACGCAGGGAGCTTTTTGATGAGGCAGCAGGAATCGTCAAGTTCAAAAGGCGAAAGAATACAACCCTGAAAAAACTGGAGGAAGAGCAGCAGAATCTTGTCCGTGTCACGGATATCTTAAGCGAGCTTACCAAGCAGCTGGAGCCGCTGGAGCGTCAGTCCGAGACAGCCAGGATCTACCTGGCAAAACGGGAAAGCCTGAAGGAACTGGATGTGAACATGTTCCTTCTGGAATATGAACACACAGGCAGGCTACTCGGGGAACTGGAAGAGAAAACCAGGATCGCCGGAGAACAGCTTAAGGAAGCCCAGGATGCACACAGCCGCACAAAGGATGAGTACGAACGCCTGGAAAAATCCCTGGAGGAGCTCAATGAGCGGATGGATTCCCTCCGGGAAGCCAGCCGTGACCGTGCCATCCGTAAGCAGCAGCTGGAGGGCGAGATCAACGTTCTCCATGAGCAGATCCTTGCAGGAGAGCAGAATGACAGCCATTACCGTGGCCGTCTTTCTTCCATCCAGGAGGATACGGAGAAAAAAACAGCAGACAAAGAGGCTCTGAAGGAACAGAGGGCGGACTTGCAGAACAGTCTGAAGGAGACTGGCCAAAAGCTTAAAAAAGAGCAGGAAAGACTGGACAATATAAAGAGCAGCATCGAAGAATGCACCCAGGCTGTTGAGGACGGAAAGAATGAGATCATCGAGATCTTAAACTCCCGTGCCAATACCAAGGGTAAGGCACAGCGTTATGATGCCATGCTGGAGCAGCTGGATATCCGAAAGGCCGGGATCAGCCAGAGGATCCTTTCCCTGAAAACTCAGGAAGAGGAGCAGCAGTCGGCCATCAATGAGGCGAAGACAGAGTACGATACCATCACAGAGGCGATCACAGCCACAAACCAGGAGGGCAGCCGCCTTACAGAGGAGATCCACGCCATCCAGGAGACTATGAAGCAGCAGAATGCCCGGCTGGAGGCAGGACAGACTGCCTACCACAGGGAAGCCTCCAGGCTGGAATCCCTGCGCAACATTACAGAACGCTACGATGGCTATGGAAACAGCATCCGCCGTGTCATGGAGCAGAAGGAGCATATGCCGGGAATCCGGGGCGTTGTGGCGGATATCATCCACGTGGAGAAGGATTACGAGATCGCCGTTGAGACAGCACTTGGCGGCAGCATCCAGAACATTGTCACAGACAATGAGCAGACAGCCAAGCAGATGATCGGATTTTTGAAGAAAAACCGCTATGGCCGTGCAACCTTCCTTCCGCTGGACAGCATTTCGGCCAGAGGGGATTTTAACCAGAGAGGTGCCCTCAATGAGCCGGGAGCTATCGGTCTTGCCAGCACCCTGGTAACAGCAGCGAAGGAATACGCGGGGCTTGTAAGCTATCTTCTTGGCAAAGTGCTGGTGGTGGACAACATCGATCATGCCATTGCCATTGCCGGAAAATACCGCCACAGTATCCGTATGGTAACACTGGAGGGCGAATCCTTAAGCCCGGGCGGTTCTATGACAGGTGGTGCATTTAAGAACAACAGCAACCTTCTTGGCCGCCGCCGGGAGATCGAGGAGCTGGAGAAGAAGGTAAAGGAGCTGGCCGCACAGTATAATGCGGTCCGGAAATCCATGGAAGAGAACCGTGGGAAGCGAAATGAGATGCGGGACAGGGTTGCGGCTTTGCAGCAGAAGCTCCGTGAGCAGTCCATCCGGCAGAATACAGCCAGGATGAACTTAGAACAGCTGGAGAAAAAAGCCGAGGAGATCCGGGGCGGCTACGCAAGGATCGAGAGAGAGCAGGAGGAAATCCGTATCCAGGCAAGAGATATGCAGGCAGACAATGCCCGTATCACCCAGGAGCTGGAAACCTCCAAAAAAGACGAGGAAGAGCTGGAAACCTTCATCGAGACCCGCCAGAAGGAGCTGGAGGACTGGAAAAGGGACGAGGCGGAAACCTCGGAAAGGCTGGAAAAGATCCGCCTGGACGCGTCTGCATCCCAGCAGAAGGAAAGCTTCATAAAAGACAATATAAGGCGGCTTGAGGAAGAGATCGAGGTTCTGGAAAGGGAGAGGGAAGAACTCCTTGACTCCCTGGAAAAGGGCAGCCAGGAAACGCTGGAGAAGAGAAAAACCATCGAAAACGTCCGCGCAGAGATCGAAGGCTTTGCCGCAAAAGAAGAGGCTGAGAACAAACAGCTTGCAAAAATGCAGCAGGAGAAGGAAGAAAGCACCAAAAGCCATAAGGAATTTTTTGAAAAAAGAGATGAGCTTTCCAACCAGATCAGCCTTCTGGACAAGGAATGCTTCCGCCTGAAAACCCAGGCAGAGAAGATTGAAGAAAACCGGGAAGCCCGGATCTCCTACATGTGGGAGGAATACGAGATCACGCCGAACAATGCGCTCACATACCGTAAAAAAGAGCTGAACGACCGCCATGTGATGAAGCAGCAGATCCATCAGTTAAAGGATGAGATCCGCGCCCTGGGTTCCGTTAATGTCAATGCCATTGAGGATTATAAGGAGCTTCTGGAACGCCATACCTTCTTAAGCGGCCAGTACAACGACCTTCTGGAAGCAGAGAAAACCCTGGAGCAGATCATTGTGGAGCTGGATGAGGGAATGCGCAGGCAGTTCAGTGAAAAATTCGGCGAGATTCAGAAGGAATTTGATAAGGCGTTCAAGGAGCTTTTCGGTGGAGGCCGCGGAACACTGGAGCTTGCGGAGGATGAGGATATCCTGGAGGCAGGCATCCGTATCATTTCCCAGCCCCCCGGCAAAAAGCTCCAGAATATGATGCAGCTTTCCGGTGGCGAAAAAGCACTCACAGCTATCGCACTGCTTTTTGCCATCCAGAACCTGAAGCCTTCACCCTTCTGCCTTCTGGATGAGATCGAGGCAGCCCTGGATGATTCCAACGTAGGACGTTTTGCAGGATATTTACAGAAGTTGACGAAGAACACACAATTTATTATAATAACACATAGACGTGGTACCATGAATGCGGCAGACAGGCTTTATGGAATTACCATGCAGGAAAAAGGGGTATCAACGCTGGTATCTGTAGACCTGGTAGAGAACCAGCTTACCCGGTAAGAGGGGATGAATCAGTATGGCAGAAGAAAAAAAAGGATTTTTTAAACGTCTGGTAAGCGGCCTTACCAAAACGAGAGACAATATCGTTGCCGGTTTTGATTCTATTTTCAGCGGCTTTTCCAGCATTGATGATGATTTTTATGAAGAGCTGGAAGAGATCCTGATCATGGGAGATATCGGTATCAATGCTACCACCTCCATCCTGGAGCATTTAAAAGAGCAGGTGGCCCAGCAGCATATCAAAGAGCCGTCCGAGTGCAAGCAGCTTTTGATCGATGGCATCAAGAAACAGATGCAGGTGGAGAGCACAGAGTATGAATTCGAGAACCGCAGATCCGTGATCCTGGTGATCGGTGTCAATGGAGTCGGCAAGACTACCTCCGTCGGCAAGCTGGCCGGTAAATTAAAGGACCAGGGGAAGAAGGTTATCCTCGGGGCGGCGGATACCTTCCGTGCGGCAGCAGGAGAGCAGCTGACCGAGTGGGCCAACCGCGCAGGTGTTGAGATCATCGGCGGCCAGGACGGCGCAGATCCGGCATCGGTTGTATATGATGCAGTGGCGGCAGCCAAGGCCAGGAATGCGGATGTGCTGATCTGCGATACGGCGGGAAGACTTCACAATAAGAAGAACCTTATGGAGGAGCTTCGCAAAATTTACCGTATTCTGGAGCGTGAATACCCGGAAGCCTATCTGGAGACACTGGTAGTCCTTGACGGGACCACAGGCCAGAACGCACTTTCCCAGGCAAGACAGTTTGCCGAGGTAGCCAATGTTACCGGAATCATTCTTACCAAACTTGATGGTACAGCCAAAGGAGGGATCGCAGTGGCGATCCAGTCCGAGCTTGACATACCAGTAAAATACATCGGAGTAGGCGAAAGCATCGATGACCTGCAGAAATTTGACGCAGATGCATTTGTAAACGCCCTCTTTGACGTAGAAGAAAGGAGTTAAATACGAATGCTTACATTAGAAAGCTTTGAAGAAGCGGCAGCAAAGGTAAAAGAAGTGACACAGGAAACAAAGCTGATATACAGCAGCTATTTCTCTGATATGACAGGAAACAAGATTTACCTGAAACCGGAGAATATGCAGAGAACAGGTGCATACAAGGTTCGTGGTGCATATTATAAGATCAGCACACTTTCCGATGAAGAGAGGAATAAGGGTCTGATCACGGCATCCGCAGGAAACCATGCGCAGGGCGTTGCCTATGCGGCACATAAATACGGGGTCAAGGCAGTCATCGTCATGCCGACCACCACACCGCTTATAAAGGTAGAGCGTACCAAGAGCTACGGTGCGGAGGTTATCCTTCACGGAGATGTATATGATGAAGCCTGTGCACATGCACTTACCCTCGCAGAGGAGAAGGGCTACACATTCATCCATCCCTTCGATGACCCGGCAGTGGCAACCGGACAGGGAACCATCGCCATGGAGATCATACAGGAGCTTCCGCTGGTAGACTACATCCTGGTGCCGATCGGCGGCGGCGGACTTGCAACCGGTGTATCCACCCTTGCGAAGCTTCTTAACCCCCACATCAAAGTGATCGGCGTGGAGCCGGCAGGAGCAGCCTGCATGAAGGCCTCCCTGGAAAAAGGTGAAGTCGTAACACTTCCCCATGTAAATACCATTGCCGATGGTACCGCAGTACAGACCCCGGGAAAAAATATCTTCCCATACATTCAGGAGAACCTGGATGAGATCATCACCATCGATGACGATGAGCTGATCGTAGCCTTCCTCGATATGGTAGAGAACCACAAGATGGTGGTAGAAAATTCCGGACTCCTTACCGTAGCGGCACTCCGCCACCTGGATGTGAAGAAAAAGAAGATCGTCTCCATCTTAAGCGGCGGAAACATGGATGTGATCACCATGTCCTCCGTAGTACAGCACGGACTCATCCAGCGTGACCGTATCTTCACCGTATCCGTCCTCATTCCGGATAAGCCCGGCGAACTCGTGCGCGTAGCCAGTGTCATCGCCGAGAACCAGGGCAACGTCATCAAGCTGGACCACAACCAGTTCGTAAGCACCAACCGAAACGCAGCCGTAGAGCTTCGGATCACCATGGAAGCCTTCGGAACCGATCACAAGAACCAGATCGTAGAAGCACTTGAGAAGGCCGGATGTAAACCCAGGGTTGTACGGGCGATACTGTAAGAACAAAGCTTATAACAGCTTTACGTAAAAATGGTTTCATGATATCATATTTGTAGCAAATAACGATATCGTGAAACCATTTTTGTTTTGGGAGGAACCAGAATGCCAGAAAAAAAGAAACTTCCGGTAGGAATAGACAGTTTCGAAAAAATAATAAAAAATAACTTCTATTACGTCGATAAAACAGAAATGATC
>CAVIGE010000009.1:0-56402 GCA_963642325.1 Prevotella sp. CAG:279 | reverse complement strand
ATCCGCAGGACTGTCTGGTCTGTTCAAAGAATGGAAGCTGTGAACTCCAGAAGATTGCAAGGGATCTGAATATGACGCGTCCAAACCGCTATGAGTTACAGCCACGGGATTCAAGATTTGATGACAGTTCACCTTCTCTTGTACGGGATATGAGTAAATGTATCTTATGTAACCGCTGTGTGGAAACCTGTTCACAGAAGCAGGGGATCATGGTGATGGCAAAAGAAAACAGAGGATTTGAAACGGTGATCGTTCCACCTTATGGAAAGAAGCTTCTAGATACAAGCTGTGTAAATTGCGGACAATGTATCCAGGTATGTCCGGTTGGAGCCATCTCCGTAAAGGATAATACAGATGATGTTTATGAGCAGATCGCAAATGGAAAATATATGGCGATCCAGATTGCTCCGTCTGTCAGGATCACCCTCGGAGAATCCCTGGGTTACGCACCGGGAACCGTGACAACCGGAAAGATCGTTCATGCACTTCGCAAGATTGGTTTCAATAAAGTTTTTGACTCGGATTTCTCAGCAGATCTGACGATCATGGAGGAAGGAACCGAGCTTCTTCACCGGCTTCAGAATAACGGAACTCTTCCTCTTATCACATCCTGCTGTCCTGCATGGGTAAAATACTGTGAGACTTATGGATATGAGCAGCTGGGACATCTCTCCACCGCCAAGTCCCCGCAGCAGATGTTCGGGGCTGTAATAAAGACTTACTTTGCCAAGAAAGAAGGCATTGACCCGGAAAGAATCTGCAGTGTATCTGTCATGCCGTGCACAGCAAAGAAATTTGAGTGCAGGAGAAGTGAATTCCATGACAGTGGATTTCAGGACGTTGATATTTCGATCACAGTAGAAGAACTGGCAAAAATGATCCGTACAGCCGGAATTAATTTTGATGATCTGGAAGACCAGGAGTTTGATGCCCCATTTGGGCTTGGAAGTGGGGCAGGACAGATCTTTGGCAGCACAGGAGGTGTTATGGAGGCTGCGCTGCGTACTGTATATGAAGTGCTCACAGGAGAAACGCTTCCAAAGCTGGAATTTGATGCAGTGCGGGGGCTTGAGGGCATCAGGGAAGCTGCGGTTACGGTCAACGGGCAGGAAATCCGGGTGGCGATCGTCCATGGCCTGAAAAATGTGGAGGGAATTCTGGAACAGATCCAACAGGGAAAATCTCCGTATCATTTTATTGAAGTTATGGCGTGTGAAGGCGGCTGCATCGGAGGCGGTGGAAATGCGCCGAAGACAATGCAGAAGGTAAGAGAGAGGCAGAGGGCAATTTACGAAGAAGACAAGAAGCTTCCACTTAGAAAATCTCATGATAATCCATATGTAAAAAAACTATATGAAGAATATCTGGGAGAACCTCTGAGTGAAAAAGCACACGAACTTCTGCATACACATTACCACAGCAGAAGAGATCTTTTGAGATAAAAGAGAGAAACAGCGGCATGACAGGATGCTCGTTAAAAATTTTACCCGGATTTATGATAAATTTAACAAAAACTTAGTTGACAGACCCGGCCGGGAACGTTATAATGGCCGGGTCGAAAAAAGTATTAAAAAAAAGGCAGGTGAACAGAATGGACAGTTGTGATTCTCATGGGCGAAGTTGTAATTCCCGGAATAGAAGAAGGAAGAGCAGGGAGGAGCGTGGCGGTTCCGTTCTGTTTTGATGGCATAGAATAGTTGTGACATTATGAGATATCTTTCATTCTTCTCATTCTGAGAATCTTACAGTAAAGCGGACAGGTATATTTTATTTCGTTTTACACTCAAATCCCAAGGAAACACAATCGAAGATCAAACAGCACAGGGACATGCTTTAACATGTCTGTTTTTGGTGTGCGGATTTTATGCAGGACTTGTGAGGAGGATGAGAAAATGACAAACAGGAACAAGAATTTTTCCGGAGATATTCTGACACTGATCCGAAGCAGTGTTTCTCCGGCAGTATTAAGTGAGAAGCTGCAGGATTTCCACGAAAATGATCTGGCAGATGTATTAAAAGAACTGAGCAGCGCAGAGCGCAGCAGACTGTACCGTATCCTGGAAAGCAGTACGCTGGCAGATATCCTTGAATATCTGGAGGAAGAAGAAACCGTAAAATATCTGGAGGAGATGGATGTAAAGAAAGCCGCAGCCATTCTTTCAAAGATGGAGACAGATGCACTGGCTGATGTCTTAAAGCAGATCGACAAGGAGAAACGGAAACTTCTGATCCAGCTTCTGGATGAACAGGTGCAAAAGGATATCGAGATGATCCGTTCCTTTGATGAGGACGAGATCGGAAGCCGCATGACAACCAACTGTATTGTGATCCGGGAGAACCTGACGGTAAAGCAGGCCATGAGTGAGCTGGTTTCACAGGCAGCAGATAATGATAATATTTCCACGATTTTTGCAGTGACAGAAAAGGGTGAGTTCTACGGAGCCCTGGATCTAAAGGATCTGATCACGGCAAGACAGGATCACCCGATGGAAGAGCTGCTTGTAACCTCCTATCCTTATGTGTATGGCACAGAACAGATTGATGACTGTATGGAGCGTCTGAAGGATTATTCTGAAGCTTCCATTCCTGTGCTGGGAGATGACAACCGTTTTCTGGGTGTGATCACTTCGGCAGGGATCATTGATCTGGTAGATGATGAGATGGGCGAAGATTATGCGAAGCTGGCCGGCCTGACAGCTGAGGAGGATCTTAAGGAGCCTCTTTTGGAAAGTATGAAAAAACGTATGCCCTGGCTGATCGTTCTGCTGGGTCTTGGGATGGTGGTATCTTCGGTTGTGGGAATGTTTGAAAAGGTAGTTACCTGTCTGCCGATTATCATGTGCTTCCAGTCCCTGATCCTGGACATGGCCGGAAACGTGGGAACCCAGTCCCTGGCTGTGACCATCCGTGTGCTGATGGATGAGACACTTACCGGAAAGCAGAAGGCAGAGCTGGTATTAAAGGAAATGCGCATTGGTCTGTGCAATGGCGGACTTCTTGGAATCCTTTCCTTTGTGGTGATCGGTCTGTATATCTTCCTGTTTAAAGGAAAAACGTTTGCCTTCGCCTTTGCAGTATCCGGATGCATTGGCATATCACTTCTGGTCGCCATGCTGATATCCAGTGCAGTGGGAACCTGTATTCCGCTGTTTTTCAAAAAAATCGGTGTGGATCCGGCAGTAGCCTCCGGGCCGCTGATCACCACGGTAAATGACCTCGTGGCAGTAGTGACCTATTATGGAATGAGCCTTTTGTTTTTGATCGATCTGTTCCATCTCGCCGGCTGACCAGTTTGCCAATATAAAGAAGATCCCGTGTCGAAAGATTCGGGGTTTTTCTTTACATACAGCAAAAGAAACACTATAATAGGCCTATGCTTTGCCCGTTTAAACCGGCACAGAATAGAATGACGGGCAGAAACAAAAGAACGAGCAATCAGATAAGCTGATTGGAGAAAGGAAAACACGAAAAACATGATAGTAACACTGATTGAAAAGGTCTATTCATTTCTGTGGGGAGATCTGATAAGGGTTCCGCTTCCCGGTGGGAGCACCCTTGGAATTTCGCTTCTGATCCTGCTGCTGATCCCGACAGGTATTTATTTTACAGTGAGGACAAAGGCTCTTCCGATCCGGCTTTTTCCGGATATGGTCCGTGCCCTGACAGAGAAGAAGAGTGACAAAAATAACCTCTCTTCCTTCCAGACACTGATCGTATCCACGGCTACCCGTGTGGGAATGGGAAATCTGGTCGGCGTGGTAGCGGCTATCTCCGCAGGTGGTGCAGGAGCAGTATTCTGGATGTGGGTCACAGCCCTGATCGGCTCTTCCACCGCTTTTATCGAGGCGACCCTGGCACAGCTTTATAAGGAAAAAGATCCTCTGTACGGTGGCTACCGGGGAGGTCCTGCCTACTATATCCACCGTTACTGGGAGGAAAAGCAGGGCAGAAAACGGAAAAAAGTCCTGCTTTCCGTTTTGTTTGCCATTTCCGGCCTGATCTGCTGGTGCGGGATCAGCCAGGTGATCAGTAATTCCGTTACTGCATCCTTTAAGAACGCCTTTGATATACCGTCGCTTTATACCACCGTTGTACTGGTGGTGATCGCGGCTGTGATCGTACTTCGGAAGAATGCAACCGTTAAAGTTCTGGACCTTCTTGTTCCAGTGATGGCTGTCTGTTATTTTGTGATCACGCTGTTTATTATTTTTACCAATCTGGGAAGTATGCCTGGAGTATTTAAGCGTATCTTCATGGAAGCCTTTGGACTTCGACAGGCAGCAGCAGGCGGATTTGGCGCGGTACTGATGAACGGAGTAAAAAGAGGCCTGTTTTCCAATGAGGCAGGAAGCGGTTCCGCTCCCTGCGCGGCAGCTGCGGCAGAATGTGACCGGCCGGCAAAAGCCGGGTTTGTCCAGGCACTTGGAGTATTTATAGATACGATCGTGATCTGCAGCTGTACCGCCATGATCATGCTGCTTGCCCCGGAAGACCTGATACAGGGACTTTCCGGTATGGAGCTTCTTCAGACAGCCATGCATTATCACCTGGGGCAGTTTGGCGTGATCTTTATTGCGGCAACCCTCTTTATGTTCAGCTTTTCCACCTTTCTTGGAATACTGTTTTATGCGAGAAGCAATGTGGCCTACCTGTTCGGGGACAACTGGGCATCCCAGACCGGATATAAGCTTCTTGCCCTTGTGATGCTCTTCATTGGAGGAATCGCGGCCTATACCTTTGTGTGGGATCTTGGAGATGTGGGGATCGGACTTATGACCATTTTTAATATCCTGATGCTGTATCCTCTCGGGGAAAAAGCTCTCAGGGAACTGAAAAGCTACGAAGAAGAGAAAAGGAATAAAAACTGTTTGCAGACCGGAAAAACATATGATAATATATCAAAGTAAAGCAATAAAAGAATAAAGTGCCCGCTGGTATGCAAAATAATATGTACAGGCGGCACGTTTTTACGAGGAGGATATTGAATATGTATGTTACATGCCTGGACGTAGAAGGTGTACTGGTACCGGAGATCTGGATCGCTTTTGCAGAGGCAAGCGGGATCCCGGAGCTGAAAAAAACGACCCGTGATGAGCCGGATTATGATAAACTGATGAAATGGCGTCTTTCTGTTCTGAAGGAGCATGGCCTTGGCCTTAAGGAAATCCAGGAGACCATTGCCAGGATCGATCCCCTTCCGGGAGCCAGGGAATTCTTAGATGAGCTGAGAACCTTTTCCCAGGTGATCCTTATCAGTGATACATTTACACAGTTTGCCACTCCTCTGATGGAGAAGCTTGGCTGGCCGACACTTTTCTGCAATACGCTTGAGGTGGCGGAAAATGGCGAGATCACAGGCTTTAAGATGAGATGTGAAAAGTCCAAGCTTACGACCGTGAAGGCTCTGCAGTCTATGGGATTTGAGACGATCGCAAGCGGGGATTCTTATAATGACCTTGGCATGATCAAGGCAAGCAAGGCAGGATTCCTTTTCCGCAGCACAGACCAGATCAAGGCAGACAATCCGGATATCCCGGCATATGAAGAGTATGATGAGCTGCTTGGTGCGATCAGAAATGCCATGAAATAAAAGCTTCGAAATACCATATAAAACAGGCAGAAGATCAGCAGATAATGAAAATATGCTGGTTTTCGGCCTGTTTTTTTGTTTTTTCTGAAAAATGCAGTTTATGCGAAAAAAACACTGTTTATGAAATACACCGTCCGGCCTATAAAGATTATGTTATCCTGTGATCAGAAAGAAACAGCAGAGTAAAAAAGCTATATAAGGATAAGGTGAGGTTTTGAACATGAGTTTAAGTGCGATAGAGAAACTGAAAGCTTCATGGAACCACTTCGCAGACAGACATCCCGGAGCCTCCAGATTATCTTCCCGGAGGGAAAAGCAAAGACATAAGGCTGCAGGCGAAAAGGATCTGATATTTCTTTGTCGTGACAGAAGCGGTAGAATGATGCTATAATCCATTAGTGAAATACAATGATTAAGCTTAAAAATTTCTTATATCAGGGGTGACACGATGGAAAAAAATCAGATTTTTATCACATGCGGTACAGAATATAAAAAAATGACCAGAGAGCTTCTAGAAAGGGCAGATCTTGCGTCCCATATCGGGGACAGGAGTAAGAAGATCGGGATCAAGCCGAACCTGGTTTCTCCGTCAGATGCTTCCTTCGGGGCTACGACCCATCCGGAGGTGGTCGCCGGGATCATCGAATATCTGAAGGAGCATGGCTTTTGTGATCTTGTGATGCTGGAGGGATCCTGGGTCGGAGATAAGACCAGGGAGGCTTTTGAGGTCTGCGGATATGACCGGCTTGAAAAGGAATATCAGGTTCCGTTCTGGGATATGCAGAAGGACAAGGGCGTTTCCGTGGACTGTGGCGGGATGGAGCTTGCTGTCTGCGAACGGGTGAAGGAGCTGGATTTTCTGATCAATGTGCCGGTTCTGAAAGGACACTGTCAGACAAAGATCACCTGTGCCCTTAAAAATATGAAGGGGCTGATCCCGAACCGTGAGAAAAGACGTTTTCATTCCCTGGGGCTTCATAAACCCATTGCCCATCTGAATCTGGGAATCCGACAGGATTTTATTGTTGTGGACAATATCTGCGGAGATCTGGATTTTGAGGACGGCGGAAATCCGGTTGTGATGAACCGCATCCTGGCTGCCTGCGATCCGGTCCTTGTGGATGCTTATGTCTGCCAGATGATGCATTACCAGGTGGAGGAGGTTCCCTATGTGAAGCTTTCCGGGGAGCTGGGAGTCGGATGCCCGGATATTTCAAAAGCAGATATAAGGTTCCTTGAAGAGAAGGCAGATCAGGAAATGCCACGGTCCCGCAAGGTGGTAGAGCTTGCAGACGCGGTAGAAGAGGTAGAGTCCTGCAGTGCCTGTTACGGATATCTGATCCCCGCCCTTGAAAGGCTGAAGGAAGAAGGCCTCCTTGACAAACTCCAGCAAAAAATCTGCATCGGCCAGGGCTACCGCGGACAAACCGGAGAGCTGGGCATAGGCCACTGCACCCAGGCCTTCACCCACCACCTAAAAGGCTGCCCCCCGTTAGAAAACGAAGTATACGATTTTCTCAAACACTACATTGAGGACAGGCACAGCGAAGCGCCTGCCGCCCCCAAAAATCCAACAACGCAGAACAGCCGATGATGGCGTGGCCGGAAGGGAGGGGTGTGGGGAGGGAAAACGGCCTTCGCAACTACGAGAGCCTTCCCTCCCCACTCTTTTTATTCACCGGAATTTCACAATCAGCACAAAAAGTGAACACATTTTTCCAGTAAAGTTAGTGCATAACAAATCTGGAGGTCAGAGGAATGAAGCGACGACGCAAAAAGCTCATGATAATCATCCCGGTAACGTGTATCTGTGTGGCAGGGGCGGGTACGTTCGGGTATTTTAAGCTGGTGAAGACAAAGCCGGTGATGCAGGAAACACAGACAGCACAGTCAGCAGAGGCCAAAAAGGGCAATCTCTCAAAAACCATTGTAGGAACCGGAAATCTCGCACTTGCAGATGCTTCCGAGCAGAAAGCTCCATCCGGACTGGTGATCAGCGAGGTAAAGGTGGAGAGCGGTGACGAGGTAAACGAGGGAGATGTCCTTGCCGTAGTAGATGAAAGCTCCATCCTTGAGGCTATGGAGCAGGTGCAGGATGAGATTTCCCAGCTGGATGAAAGCATCCAGACCTACCAGGAAAGCAGCACAAGTAATGTGATCAAGGCTTCTGTAAGCGGCAGAGTAAAAAAGATCTATGTGTCAGCAGGCTCGGATATTTCGGATACCATGGTCGATAGCGGTGCCCTGATGATCCTGTCTCTTGATGGAAAAATGTCCGTTACACTTACCGGTGTATCCGGTGTTTCTACAGGAGATTCTGTGACCGTCACCCTTTCTTCCGGAAGCACGGTCACAGGAACTGTGGCCACGGTAAGCGGTGACAGCTATGAGGTCACACTGACGGATAACGGGACCACTTACGGAGATACGGTTAGCGTAACAGACAGCAGCGGGAATGCGCTGGGAAGCGGGGAGCTGACGATCCATCAGCCACTGGAGATCACTGGTACGGCAGGCTGTGTTTCGGCGGTGAACGTATCCGAAAATGCAAGCGTATCCAAAAATACCACGCTTCTTACCCTGAAGGGCAGTGCCAACGAGACCGAATATCAGGAACTCCTGGCAAAAAGAGAAGCCAGGACAGCCACCTTAAAGAAGCTGATCGAGCTGAAGGCGGATCCGGAGATCAAGGCAGAGGTATCCGGAACGGTGCAGAGTGTGAACGTATCGGAGGGAGGAAGTACATCCGGCAGCAGTTCATCTGGAAGCAGCACATCCCAAAGCTCCGGCAGCAAGACAGCCACGCAGATGTCTTATAAAAAATCTGCTTCATCCTCCCAGACGGTGCAGCTGATCACCCTTGGCACAGCTGATGGCAGAGCTTCCGGTACGACATCGGCAGTAAAATGTGCAGATACGGGAGAAGTTGTTTCAGATGTGACATCAGAAGCCACAGCCCAGGAAATTTCCCCCACAGAGGCAGTGGTGGAGGAAGACTCCGGAAGCGGGAATGAAAACGGCGAAAATAACAGCGATAGCAACAGTGGCAATAACGAAGATAAGAGTGAGGATACATCTGTGATCCTGCAGTTTGCCATAGCATCCGGCGGGGACAGCACAGCCGCGAGCCTTTCCATCACAGCACCGGAAACAGATGCTGCTCCGGTTGCAGAGATCCGTACCTCTGATGGAGCATATACAGGAAGCGTTACCTGGAATCCGGGAGACAGCACCTTTAGGGAAAAAACGGTTTACCAGGCTTCGGTATCTCTGACAGCAGGAGAAGGCTATGCGTTCAGTGCAGACAGCATCACCCGGATCGCGGCAGGAACCGTATCCGGTATTTCGGTATCCTCCGATGGGAAAAATCTCACCTTCCAGATCACCTTCCCGGAGACGGCAGCTTCCGGTAAGACGGATACAGATAAGGATGCTTCCGGGGACAGCGATACAGGGGAAAAGAATGATGATTCCATCACAGATGGAGCTTCCGAAAATAATACGGATCAGAGCAGCGATGGCAGCAACAATGAAAAACAGAACACAAGTTCTGATGGAGGTGGAAGTGCAGCAGGCGGGCTGTCCGGTTCCGCAGGCAGTACAGCGCAAGCAGCGTCCGGTTCTGCCGGGAATACGGAACAGAGTTCTGGCAATACAGACACAGACAGTTCTTCCTCTGACCTTTCCGCATCGGAGTACAGTACCGATGTTGCACTTTTTGGCATTTCGCCAAGTGATACGATGACACTGGAGGTTAGCGTGGATGAGCTGGATATCAATTCTGTAAAAACAGGACAGGAAGCGGTGGTCACCTTTGATGCCATCGAGGATGAGGAATTTACCGGCACAGTCACGGAAATCGGAAATACCGCATCTGTAAACGGCGGTGTGGCCAAATATACGGTATCGATCTCAGTGCCAAAGGATGAGCAGATGAAGCAGGGCATGAATGCCTCTGCAACGATTACCATTGAAAACCGTGAAAATGTGGTTACGATCCCGGTCAATGCACTGCAGGAAAAAGGCGATAAGGTTTTTGTTTATACAGAATCCGATGATAATGGCAATCTTTCCGGCGAGACGGAAGTGACCACAGGGCTTTCCGATGGAACTACGGTGGAGATCACGGAGGGACTTTCCGAAGGAGACACCGTATATTATAACAAAACCGGCAATACATCCGGCGGCAGCGATTCCAATGGATTCGGCGACATGGGCGGTGGCGACATGGGCGGCGGAGATATGGGTGGCGGCGACATGGGAGGCGGCGCACCAGGCGGTGGCTCGGATGGTGGAAACGGCGGCGGCCCGGGCGGCAATGGCGGCGGTACACCTCCGAATATGTAAGGCGGTGAAAATATGGATGGAATGATAATATTAAAAGATGTCTGCAAAACATATACCATCGGCGGTGATACCGTACATGCCCTGGATCATGCGAACATGGTGATCCGGGAGGGGGAATTCGTCAGCATCATCGGCCCCTCCGGAAGCGGAAAATCCACAATGATGAACATTATCGGCTGCCTGGACACGGCAGATGAAGGAACCTACATCCTGGACGGGATTTCCATTGAGGATTATACGGAAAGAGATCTGGCCAGGATAAGGAACCACAAGATCGGCTTTATCTTCCAGAGCTTTAACCTGCTTCCGAAGCTTACCGCCGAGGAGAATGTGGAGCTGCCCCTGATCTATCAGAGGATTTCCAGAAATGAACGGAAAAAAAGAGTTCAGGAAGCCCTGGAAAAGGTGGAGCTTTCCCACAGGATGGGGCATAAGCCCACCGAGCTTTCCGGAGGCCAGCAGCAGAGAGTTGCCATTGCCAGGGCACTTGTGACAAAGCCCTCTCTGTTCCTGGCAGATGAACCGACGGGAAACCTGGATTCTGCTACAGGCGAGGAGATTATGAAGCTGTTCCATGAGCTTCATGAGAATGGAAATACCATTGTGCTGATCACCCATGATAATGAAGTGGCGGATGAGGCAGAACGGAAAATCTTTATCCGGGACGGAAAAGTCAGTGAGGTGAGCATATGATCTTTCAGAGTATGAAAATGGCCTGGCATGCAGTTGCCTCCAATAAGCTGAGATCCTTTCTCACAATGCTGGGTATCATCATTGGCGTTGTAGCCCTTATCGTTCTGGTATCCATTGCAAACGGGGCAACCTCATCCGTCACGGATCAGATCTCCAGCATGGGCTCCAGCTATCTGACAGTCAGCATTAATGATGATAAAGAGAATCCGCTCCGGCTGAAGGAGCTTTCGGATTTTGCCGCTCCGGATGAGGTGGATGAGGTGGCTCCTGTTTCCTGGACCAGTGTGACCGCAAAAACCGGCAATTCCAGCGGAACCATGACTCTTACAGGGACAACGGGAAGCTATGCGGATATTCAGGGACTGGAGTTATATAGCGGCCGTTTCTTAAAGCAGACAGACACAGATAATAATTCCTACGTGGTTGTGATCACCAAAGATACAGCAACAGAGCTCCTTGGCCGGGCAGATGCAGTAGGGGAGAGCATTAAGCTTGATGGAAAAAGCTTTCTTGTGATCGGCGTGCTGGATGACAGCAACTCCCTCACCTGGGGAACCGCCTCCGTAGATAGCTCAAATGATTCGGATTCCGAAAGCTCTTCCGTGCAGCTGGAAGGATATATTCCTTTTTCCACAATGACAAGGCTTGCAGACAATGTGCTGGATGTCACCATGTTCTACGCATCCGGAACCGATGAGGAGAGCCTTGACCCTGCAAAAAATGCGCTTACGAAATTATTGCTGGAACGTTTCGGGGAGGATGAGGATGCTTTTTCCATTGTGGACCAGTCAGAGATCATGGAAACCATGTCCAATGTGACCAATACCATGTCCCTGATGATCGGAGGAATTGCAGCAATCTCACTTCTGGTTGGAGGTATCGGCATTATGAACATCATGCTGGTATCCGTCACAGAACGAACAAGGGAGATCGGTATCCGTAAGGCGATCGGCGCAGGGAGAGGCACCATCATGCTTCAGTTTCTGATCGAGGCTCTGCTGGTAAGTCTTATGGGATGCCTGGCGGGGATCGGACTCTCCTGGGTGATCCTTAAGGTGGCGGCCATTGTGATGAACCATGCGGTGAGCACTTCCATGAGCTTTGCCATGGATATGAAGGTAGTATGGCTCTCCGTGGCCTTCTCCGTCCTGATCGGCGTGCTGTTCGGATTATATCCGGCTAACAAGGCGGCATCCAAGAAACCGATCGACGCACTTCGGTATTCGGGCTGATTTTTTGGTATAGCTTAAAAAGACAGTAAATATGGGTTTGAGATCCCTGTATTTGCTGTCTTTTTTTGATGGGGAGATTTCTGGTGGAAATCCCGGCATTGATAAGGTATAATGGTGATAAAAATGAAAGTGGCAGGTTACTGTTCACAGGCGGTTGACTTGTGAGCTGTTTTGCTGTAGAATACAAAATCCGGATATCGAGGAGGAAAAATATGAGACGGAAATGGTGGCATGACAAGGTAGTATATCAGATATACCCGAAAAGCTTCTATGATTCCAACGGGGACGGGATCGGGGACATCCCCGGGATCATCCGTAAGCTGGACTACTTAAAGGAGCTGGGCGCAGATATCCTGTGGCTCTCCCCGGTTTATAAATCTCCTCTTGCTGACCAGGGATATGATATTGCAGACTATTATGCCATTGACCCGCGATTTGGAACCATGGAAGATATGGATAACCTGATCGCAGAGGCCAGGAAGCGTGACATGTATATCCTGATGGATCTGGTTGTGAACCACTGCTCCGATGAGCACGAATGGTTCCAGAAGGCGATCCAGGATCCAGATGGGAAATATGGGAATTTCTTTTATATAGAGGATAAAAAAGACGGCAGCTGTCCCTGCAACTGGAGGAGCTACTTCGGAGGCTCCGTGTGGGAAGAGCTTCCCGGCCACCCGGACAGACAATATCTTCATCTCTTCCACAAAAAACAGCCGGATCTTAACTGGGAGAACCCGGAAGTCCGGGAGGAGGTATTTAAGAATATCCGCTGGTGGATGGAGAAGGGGCTTGGCGGCTTCCGCATCGATGCCATTATCAATATCAGGAAGAAGCTGCCCTTTAAAGATTATCCGGCAGACCGAAGCGATGGAAGATGCAGCGTGGAGCGGATGCTGGAGGAGGCAGAGGGCATCGGTGAATTCTTAGGTGAGATGGCCGAGAAATGCTTCCGTCCGTACGATGCGTTTACCGTGGGTGAGGTTTTCAATGAGAAGGAGGATGAGATCCGGGATTTCATCGGAGAAAACGGATATTTTTCTTCCATGTTTGACTTCGAGGAAACCTGCTTTGGAAAAAGTGAGGACGGCTGGTATGCTTCCAGATACGTGCTCACACCTGAGGAATACAAGAAATGTATTTTCCATACCCAGCAGAGGATCGGACAGACTGGCCTGATCTCCAACATCATTGAGAATCACGATGAGCCAAGAGGGGTCTGTCATTATATTCTCCCGCAGGACCGCTGCCTGGATTCCAAGAAGCTTCTGGCAGGTGTGTACTTTTTCCTGAGAGGAATCCCTTTTATCTATCAGGGACAGGAGATCGGTATGGAGAACATGGATTTCACCTCCATGGATCAGATCGATGACATCAGTACGGTGGATGAATATCAGGTTGCATTAAATGCAGGCTGCACAGAGAAGGAGGCACTTGGCGCGGCCTCTGCCTTTTCCAGGGATAATGCAAGAACCCCGGTGCAGTGGAATGCTATGGAGAATGCCGGATTTACAACAGGAACTCCGTGGCTTGAGGTGAATCCGAATTACAGGGAGATCAATGTAGAGTCCCAGCTATCGGACAGTAACTCCCTGCTCTCCTTCTACAAAAAAATGACCGCACTCCGGAAAAAAACGGAGTATAAGGACACATTTGTATATGGAAGCTTTCAGCCATATAAGGAGGAAGTGGAGGATCTGATCGCCTATACAAGGACAGGGGAAAAGAAGCTTCTGGTCATGGGAAATCTAAAGAACCGGTCTCTGGAGACGGCACTTCCGGGAAAAGCAGCCGGAGTGCTTTTGAACAACCAGGAAAAGGCAGAACTTTATGATGGGAAAATCTGCCTGAAGCCCTATCAGTTTGTGCTCCTGGAAATGCTGTAATATAAGGAATATTTCAGAAGGGAAAAAATATGCTCAAGATAAAGAACTATGTATTGGCAGAGAGCCTTGCCCAGGCGTATGAGCTCAACCAGAAAAAAACAGCCATTGTGCTAGGCGGCATGGTCTGGCTGAAGATGGGAAACCGTAATATCGTCACAGCGATCGACCTTTCCGGCCTGGGGCTGGACACCATTACGGAGACAGATGAAGAATTTGTGATCGGCTGCATGACACCGCTTCACGATATCGAGACACATAAGGCTCTTAACGAATACACAAAAGGAGCAGTGCGGGAGAGCGTGCGCCACATTGTCGGCGTGCAGTTCCGTAACTGCGCCACAGTAGGCGGAAGTATTTTCGGCAGGTTCGGTTTTTCCGATGTGCTGACCATGTTCCTTGCGATGGATACCTGGGTGGAGCTTTATGACCGGGGACGGATCCCCCTTACGGAGTTTGCGCTCATGGAGAAGGATAACGATATCCTGGTCAATATTATTGTGAAAAAAACACCTCTGAACACGGTATACTTAAGCCAGAGAAACAACTCGACAGATTTTCCGGTGCTGACCTGTGCAGCCTCCCTCATTGACGGAGAAGCGAGAACGGTGATCGGGGCCAGACCTGGCAAGGCTGTCGTTGCAGAGGATAAAGAGGGGATTCTTGCAGGCTTTGCCGGGAAGAATCCCGATGAGAAGAAAGAGGCAGCGAGAGCCTTTGCCGCCTATGCGGCACAGGAGGTTGCGACAGGTAAGAATATGCGCGCCTCTAAGGAATACAGAAGCCTTCTTGTAAAGGTTCTCACAAGAAGGGCCTGGGAAGAGATCGGAGGTAGAGAAGAATGAATATCACCTTCTGGCTGAACGGAAGAAAGAAACAGGCGGAGGCAGGAGCGTCGGAGCTGCTTTTGGACTTCCTCCGGAAAAACAGCTGCTACAGCGTGAAACGTGGCTGTGAAACTGCAAACTGCGGACTTTGTACGGTTCTTATGGATGGCCGCCCGGTTCTTTCCTGCTCCATGCTGGCTGCCCGTGCAGACGGTAAAAAAATCGTAACTCTGGAAGGAATGCAGGCGGAGGCGCGGGAATTCGGCACTTTTATGGCCAACGAGGGCTCCGAGCAGTGCGGCTTCTGCAATCCCGGCTTTATCATGAACGTATTTGCCATGCTGAGGGAGCTTTCGGATCCCACAGAGGAGGAGATCCGGGAATATCTTTCCGGAAATCTGTGCCGCTGTTCCGGCTTTGTGGGACAGACAAGAAGTATCCTGAAGTTTCTTGACTATAAAAAAGGACAGGAGGAAGGGAAATGAAATACGTAAACAAGGCGGTGCCGAAGACGGATGCCATGGCACTGGTGACAGGAAAGCCTGTTTATACGGATGATCTTGCACCTTCAGACTGTCTGATCGTAAAGCTTCTTCGAAGCCCCCACGCAAATGCCTGGGTGGAAGAGATCAGGACGGACACGGCAAAAAAGGTTGAAGGGATCGAATGTATCCTGACGCATGAGGATGTTTCACATAAACGTTTCACGCTGGCAGGACAGACAGCACCGGAGATCAGTCCCTGGGACCGCTATATCATGGACCGGCATGTGCGCTTTGTGGGGGATGTGGTTGCCATCGTGGCCGGTGAGACCGAGGCCGCCGTTGACCTGGCACTGAAGCGCATCAAGGTGAAATACCGTGTCGAGGATGCAGTCCTTGATTTCCGCAAAGCACTGGATAACCCGGTCCTGGTACATCCTGAGGAGGACTGGTATATGCCGATCCCGGCAGGCGGGGATAACAGGCGGAATCTGTGTGCCTCCGGCTCGGAGGAGGTAGGAGACGTAGAGGCCATGCTCAAGTCGTGTGCCTATACCGTAGATGAGGTCTACCATACGAAGGCCAACCAGCAGACCATGATGGAAACCTTCCGGACCTACTGCTATATGGACCATTTTCAGCGGCTGACGGTGGTTTCCTCCACGCAGATCCCCTTCCATGTAAGAAGAATAGTGGGAAATGCGCTGGACATCCCTTCATCCAGGATACGTGTGATCAAGCCACGTATCGGAGGAGGCTTTGGGGCGAAGCAGTCTTCCGTCAGTGAGGTTTATCCGGCCCTTGTAACCTGGGTGACAGGAAAGCCCTCCAAGATCATTTTTTCCAGAAAGGAATCCATGACTGCCTCCTCACCCCGCCATGAGATGGAGATCCACATCCGCATGGGAGCTGATGAAAATGGCATCGTAAAGGTGATCGACCTTCATACCACCTCCAACACAGGGGCCTATGGTGAGCACGGACCGACTACGGTGGGACTTTCCGGGCATAAATCCATGGCACTTTACAGACATATGGAGGCCTACCGTTTTTCCTATGAGGTTGTGTATACAAACATGCAGGCTGCCGGGGCGTACCGGGGCTATGGCGCGACCCAGGGTATTTTTGCGGTCGAGTCGGCAGCCGATGAGCTTGCACATAAAATGGGAATCGATCCGGTCAGGCTGCGTGAGAAGAACATGCCGATGGAAGGGGAGGCACTTCCCGGATATCCGGATGTCCCGGTCAACGGAAGCTGTGCAATGGACCGATGTCTCGCCCGCGCGAAAGAGATGATCGGCTGGGATGAGAAATACCCGTTCCGTGATATGGGAAATGGCAAGGTCCGCGGTGTCGGTCTTGCCATGGGCATGCAGGGATCTGCCATCGCAGGTGTTGACGTAGGCGGTGCAGATATCAAGCTGAATGAGGATGGTTCCTACACACTGGCTCTTGGATGCTCGGATATGGGAACCGGCTGTGATACCATCCTGGCACAGATGGCGGCAGACTGTCTGGACACGGATATGAAAAATATTGTGGTATTCAGTGTGGATACGGATATTTCCCCCTACGATTCCGGCTCCTATGCGTCCTCCACAACCTATGCGACCGGAAATGCCGTTATGCAGGCCTGCGCGGAGCTTCGCAAAAGGCTCCTCGCATTTGGGGCAGGGATGCTGGAGGTTTCTGTGGAGGACTGCGATTTTGACGGAATGGCAGTCCGCACAGTGGATGGAAGAGAAGTGACCTTAAAGCAGATCGCCCGGAAGGCTACCGCAGGTGTCTGCAGTGAGCTGCAGGTTGTGAAGGAATTTTCCTCCCCGATCTCCCCGCCGCCGTTTATGGTAGGTGCGGCAGAGGTTGAGATCGACAGGGAAACAGGACAGATCGATGTGATCGATTACGTAGGTGTGATCGACTGCGGAACCCCGATCAATCCGAACCTTGCCAGAGTGCAGGCAGAGGGTGGTATCGGCCAGGGAATTGGAATGGTTCTCTACGAGGATGTGCAGTACAGCGAAAAAGGCAGGATCCGCAACAATTCCTTCATGCAGTACAAGATCCCGAACCGCATGGATATCCCGAGTGTACGCATTGCATTTGAGAGCAGCTATGAGAAAACAGGCCCGTTTGGTGCGAAATCCATCGGTGAGCTTGTCATCGATACGCCGTGCCCGGCGATCGCAAATGCCGTTTACAATGCAACGGGAGTCCGCATCCGTGAGCTTCCGATCACGCCGGAGAAGGTTGCCATGGGAATTCTTGCAGGGGAAGCAGGAGAGAAGGAATGAGCATGATGGTCAAAGGCCTTCTGGCCATCTGGTGGCTGCTGGCTGTGCCGGCGGCTGCCGGTGGAACACTTCTTGGCAGGAATGAAAAAAGATCACCGGGAATGTGCCTTCTGTCTGGATATCTTCTGATGTTTTCCGTGGCAGAGGTGATGACCCTTCCCATGATCTGGGCAAAGCTGCCCCTTCATATCCTGGAGTACAGCTTCGCGGCGGTTATGGCAGTTCTGGCACTTTGCGGAGGCATTTTTCTGCTCAAAAATAAAGGAAGGAAGAAGCCCGGGGACATTAAAAAAAGAAAAATATCGGTATATTTTGTGATCGCGGCACTGCTGATCCTTTTTCAGCTTGGAGCGGCTTCGTTTCTTGCCCATATGGATGCAGACGATGCTTTTTATGTGGCGACAGCCACGACTGCCGTGCAGACAGATACGATTTTTTCCGTGAATCCCTATACAGGCTATGCCTATGTGCATTTGCCAAGCAGGTATGTTTTGTCGCCCTTCCCTGTATTTCTGGCGGTGGTAAGCTCTCTTTGCGGGCTTCATCCGGCAATTATGGCACACATGGTCTTTCCGGCTCTGTTTATTTTTATGGCATATGTGGTTTTGTACCAGTATGCAAAGAAATGGTTTCCGAAGGAAGCCGATGCCAGAGGACTTTTTATGATGTTTGGTGCGGTGATCACATGGTTTTCCGGATATTCGATCTACAATTCCGAAAATTTCCAGATGATCCGGATCTGGCAGGGAAAAGCATGCATGGCATCGGTTTTTCTTCCGCTGCTTTTGTATCTTGGCCTGTGCATCATATTGGAGAAGCAGAGGGAATATCCCTGGATACTGCTCCTTTTGGCGGATATTTCCTGCTGCCTGCTTTCTTCCATGGGGATCATGCTGGCCCTGGTCATGCTGGTGATACTTCTTTTCATGGGGCTGGTACGTTACCGTGATCTTGGGAGAGCGGCATGTACGGCTCTTTGCACTTTGCCGTCACTGCTTCTTGGCGTTGTATATATTATGATCCGATAGGAGAACTGCAATGAGAGAGATAGTTACATGGACAGTCACCATATGGAATATGTACTGGGGAAACGGCTGGATGCAGTATCTCGCTGCACTTGGGGGAGCCTGCGTCCTGGTCTTCGGGAGAAAGAATGGCACGGGTCTGCGGCTGCTTTGTTATGCTTGGTTTCTTCTGGCCCTGTTTTTCTGTCCGCTGTCAGGCCAGGTGATCATGCGCTGCATTGGAAAGGATGTATACTGGCGGGTATTATGGCTTTTGCCGGTGGTGCCGCTGATCGCCGGTGGCTTTACAGCACTGGTGGAGAGGGCCGGGAACCATATTGTGCGGCTGGCTCTGGGCGTGGTGCTGACAGCGGCTGTGGTATTTTGCGGAACCGGGATGATAAAAGCCGGGAATTTCGAGAGAGTTTATAATCACCAGCAGGTGCCGGATGAGATCGCGGTGATCTGCGAGGAGATCAACAGGGACAGAGACGGGGCAGAGGTGCGGATCGCAGCGGATGACTATGTTTCTTCCTATGTCCGGGTGTACGATCCTGCCTTAAACATGGCATACGGGCGGAGAGGCTACGGTGCTGTGGACAAAAATGCAAAAAAGCTTTATCTTGAGGTGAATGCACAGGTCCCGGATGGAAAAAAAATTTCCGCTCTTGCGGCCGGTGCAGGCTGTACCCATATGGTTCTGATGGCTCCGGATGAAAAATTTCTTTCCGATATGGAGGAGGGGGGCTACGGGATCCTGGATGTCGTAAATTCCTATTACATATTTGTGAGAAGATAAAATGACCGGATCCGTAAAAAAAGATCCCGGACCGGAGCGTGCCCGAGGCCGCGTCCGGGGGATCCGATCCATTGAGTAAAAATTAAAATATGCACGGTTTTACGCATTGTTTAAAAAAATCTTTACAATTTCGTACTCATGTGTTAAAATCAAAAACAGTGTAGGCCAACTTTGACAATTTCATACCTGATTTTGAAAGTTATGTTTTCATTATGCACCTGTAGCTCAGTGGATAGAGCAGTGGTTTCCGGTACCATGTGCGGGGGTTCGATTCCCTTCAGGTGTGCTACCCGGAGTGGTGGAACCGTTCCGGCGTGTTGTTATGATAAGGAGGACAAGAACTTGGATGATTTCAGAGAATGGTTATCAGATAACCTTCGCTATTTTATGTTAGGCGGGGCAGTTCTGTTAATCGTGCTTGTTCTGATCTTTGGCGTCCGCGCCTGTGTTGGAGGTAAGAAGGGGAATTCCAATGAAGATCAGACAACAGCCAAAAGTAACCAGGAAAATGATCCTTCTTCTCCGGCAAATGATGGGGAGACAGACGAGAAGAAAGACGCCAGTTCCGCTGACAGTACAGAAGCGGAAACAACCATGGAAAAAGCCAGCACGGAAGTAACCGAGCTGATTCAAAGCTATTATAAAGCTTTTGGGGAAAAAGACATTGCAACACTTAAGACAATAGAGGACGGATTTACACCGGCCGACGAGTCACAGATTAATTCAAGGGATTATATTGATGGGTATGAGGTACAGGAGGTTTACGCGAAGGAAGGATTAACGGACGGTTCGTATGTCGTCTATGTGGTCTTTGACTATATCTGTACAGGAATTGAGACTCCGGTTCCGGCACTGAGCCAGTTTTATGTAGAGACAGACAGTGACGGTAATCTGAAGATCAAGGGAGGTGCTGACGAGGATACTGATATCAGCACATATGTAAAGAAGCTGGAGGCTGAGAGCGATGTGAAGGCACTGATCGCGAAGGTCAAGGCGGATTATGACGCGGCGCAGGAGGAGGATTCCTCCCTGGCAGAGTTCCTTCGGGGACTTGGAGATGATGCGAGTGCATCGACAGAGACAGGAACCATGCTTACCGTTACAGAGGACTGTAATGTACGTGCGTCAGCGGATTCTGAGGGCGAGGTTATTGGTGGCTATTCTGCAGGAACGGAAGTTGAGAAGAAGGGGCAGGAGGGCGACTGGATACAGGTTGACTACAATGGTCAGGCTGGATACATATATAGTGGTTTGTTAGAAGAATCAGAAGAAACAGAATAATAAGGGTAATAAAAATACAGGCTCCGTTGTTTGGGAAGCCTGTATTTTTATTACCCTTATTATTCCTTCAGGGACCCATCAAAGGAGAACGTATACTCCGTGCCATCTACCGTGATGGTGCCGGTCTGCATGATCCCGTCCTCGTCCAGGTAATATTTCCTGCCGTCCAGAGAGAGCCATCCGGTCTGCATGATCCCGTTCTTATCGAAATAGTAGCGTTTTCCGTCGGTATCCGTAAGCCACCCTGTATAGGCTGTCCCGTCTACCATAAAAAGCCAGCTGGAGCCGTCTGCTGTCCAGATGCCATTTTCTGCCTCCGGAGAAACCTTCTGCTCTTCGGGAACAGGGGTCGGAGACGGTGTGGCCGTGGGAACGGCGGTTGCCGGGATGTCAGTATGGTCGTCCTGGTCCGGGCTTATGGTTTCTTCTGGAATGATCTGCGTGTCCTTTGCGGCAGCGGAAGTGAGATTATTTCCGGTGCGGCCGGCAGACGACTGGGTAAAAAGAAGACCAAAGATCAGGCACAGGAAAACAGAAATGATAATCAGAAGCCGGTTGATATTCGGATTACGGCCTGTCATAATTTTTCCTCCAGATAATTGTTATTCAGGATAATGATACAATACCTCTTTGCAAAATACAAGAAAAAATAAGCGTTGCGAACACCAGGGAAAAACTATATAATAGAGCAATGGACGAAAAAATCAGAATCAATAAATTTTTAAGTGATGCCGGGGTCTGCTCCAGAAGAGAGGCGGACAGACTGGCGCAGGAGGGGCGGATCACCGTGAATGGTGAGGCTGTCCAGACCGGAATGAAGATATCCAGGAAGGATAAGGTCTGTATTGACGGAAGACCGATAACCATACAGGAGAAAAAAATCCTTCTCCTTTTTAACAAGCCGCGGGGGATCGTCTGCAGCACCAGGCAGCAGCGTGATGAGATGACAGTAACCGAATATCTTGACTATCCTGTGCGGATATATCCCATCGGCCGTCTGGACAAGGAATCCCAGGGACTCCTTCTCCTTACCAATGAGGGAAGCCTGGTGAACCGTATCATGAGGGCCGGGAATTACCATGAGAAGGAATACCAGGTGACTGTAAACAGGCCTGTGACAGAGGAATTTATCAGAGGAATGGGAGGCGGTGTGCCGATCCTTGATACTGTGACCCGTCCCTGCAGGGTGACGCAGACAGGGAAGAACAGCTTTCGCATCATCCTTACCCAGGGATTGAACCGGCAGATCCGGAGAATGTGTGAATATTTCGGATACCGTGTTGTCACACTGAAAAGAGTAAGGATCATGAATCTGGACATAGACGGTATTGAAGAGGGTAAATACCGGGAAATTACGGAAAAAGAGCGTAAGAGACTGGAGGAACTGCTTTCCTCCAAAGGATCAGAACAGGAAACAGGAGACAAGTATGAACGAAGTATCCATAAAAAAAATGAAAGAGCTGGGGGCGAAGCTGCGGGAAGCCTCAAGGGCGTATTACCAGGAGGACAGGGAGATCATGCCAAACGTGGAGTACGACGCCCTGTACGATGCGCTGGCGGCCCTGGAAGAAGAAACAGGAGTGGTGCTGGCAGACAGCCCCACCGTTAATGTAGGCTATGAGGCAGTAGACCAGCTTCTGAAGGAAGAGCATGAGAGGCCGATGCTCTCCCTTGACAAGACCAAGGAGAGAGAAGCCCTGCGGGAGTTTATCGGGGAACATCCGACCCTTTTATCCTGGAAGCTGGACGGGCTTACCATCGTTCTTACTTATGAGGACGGGGAGCTTTTGAAGGCTGTCACAAGAGGAAATGGTATTGTGGGAGAGGTCATTACCAACAATGCCAGGGTATTTAAGAATATTCCCCTTAAGATTTCTTTTAAAGGAAGGCTGGTGCTCCGGGGAGAAGCGATCATCACATATTCCGATTTTGGGCGGATCAATGAAGAGATCCCGGAGGCGGACGCAAAGTATAAGAATCCCCGTAACCTCTGCAGCGGCTCGGTCCGCCAGCTGAATAATGAGATCACAGCGAAACGGAATGTGCGCTTTTATGCCTTTTCCCTGGTCAGTGCTCCCGGGGTGGATTTTCACAATTCAAGGGAAGAGCAGTTTAAATGGCTGGAGGGACAGGGCTTTGAGGTGGTTGAGTACCGGAAGGTGACAGCTGCCACCCTGGATGAGGCGATGGATTATTTCGCAGAAGCGGTTACGGAGAATGATTTTCCATCGGATGGCCTTGTGGCCCTGTATGATAATATTTCCTACGGGGAATCCCTGGGAAGTACTGCGAAATTCCCGCGTAACGCCATGGCGTTTAAATGGGCGGACGAGATGCGGGACACGAAGCTTCTGGAGATCGAATGGAGCCCGTCAAGAACGGGTCTTATCAACCCTGTGGCGGTTTTTGAGCCGGTGGAGCTTGAGGGGACCACGGTCAGCAGAGCCAGCGTCCACAATGTCAGCATCATGAAGGAACTGAAGCTGGGGATCGGGGATACCATCCGTGTTTACAAGGCGAATATGATCATTCCGCAGATCGCGGAGAATCTTACAGGAAGCGGCAATGCGCCTGTTCCCGGAAGCTGTCCGGCATGTGGGCAGGATACGGTGATCCGCAGGGAGAATGAGGTGGAGAGCCTTTTTTGTACGAATCCCCGGTGCCCTGCCAAGAAGATCAAATCCTTCGCACTTTTTACAAGCAGGGATGCCATGAATATTGACGGACTTTCTGAGGCTACCCTGGAGAAATTCATTGCCCGGGGCTTCATCCATGATTTCGGGGATATTTTTGAGATCGGCAGACATAAGGAAGAGATCGTGGAGATGGAAGGCTTTGGACAGAAATCCTATGATAATCTGATGGACAGCCTGAAAAAGGCGAAGGAGACTACGCTTGCGAGGGTGATCTACAGTCTCGGGATCGCCAATATCGGCCTTGCCAACGCCAAGGTGATCTGCCGCTATTTTGATAATGACCTGGAGAAGATCCGCCATGCAGACCTTGAAACGGTCAGTGCCATCGACACCATTGGGCCTGTGATCGCCGGGAATCTTGTGGATTATTTCAGGGATGAGGATAACAACCGGCGGCTGGACCATCTGATGAGCTTTCTCCATATTAAGGAGGAAGGGCCGAAGGAGGAGCAGATTTTTGCAGGGATGAATTTCGTGATCACAGGCAGCCTGAACCATTTCGGAAACCGCAGTGAGGCCAAGGAGCTGATCGAGTCTCTGGGTGGGAAGGTGACAGGTTCCGTGACAAAAAAGACGAATTATCTCATCAATAATGATGTGCAGTCCAATTCATCCAAAAATAAAAAGGCCCGGGAGCTTGAGATCCCGATCCTCTCTGAGGAGGATTTCCTGAAGCTTGCAGGAAGGTAAGCGGCAGGACTGGCTGCTTTGGATAAAAAGTATCAGGAGCAGATTTTGTGAGAAGCTGCTTTTGTATAGATAAAGGAGGGCTTATAATGCCGATTAGAACACAGGGAGATCTGCCTGTAAAGGAGATCCTTGAGAGAGAAAATATATTTGTGATGGACGAGAACCGTGCCATGCACCAGGATATCCGTCCGATCCAGATTCTGATCCTGAATCTGATGCCGCTGAAGGAGGAGACGGAGCTTCAGCTTCTGCGCTCGCTTTCCAATTCGCCGCTACAGGTGGATGTGACCTTTATGGCAGTGGAGAGCCATGAGGCGAAAAATACTTCCCTCAGCCATCTGAATAAATTTTATGAGACCTTTTCCGATGTGAAGAAGCGTAAATTTGACGGAATGATCATTACAGGGGCACCGGTGGAGCAGATGCCATTCGAGGAGGTAGATTACTGGAATGAGCTGACGGAGATCATGGACTGGACGAAGAAGCATGTGACCTCAACCATCTTCCTGTGCTGGGCTGCGCAGGCCAGCCTGTACTATTTTTACGGCCTTGAGAAAAAGCCTCTGGACAAAAAAATGTTCGGCCTTTTCCATCACAGGGTGCTGAACCGCAAGATCCCGCTTGTACGTGGCTTTGACGATATATTTCTGGCTCCGCATTCCAGGCATACCGAGGTTCCCATCGCGGATATCCGTGCCTGCAGGGAGCTTACGATCCTGGCGGAGAGTGAGGAGGCAGGGCTGTTTCTTGCCATGGCAGAGGACGGCCGCAAAATCTTTGTCATGGGACATCCGGAATATGACCGTGTAACCCTGGATGGCGAATACAAGAGAGACCTGGCAAAGGGACTTCCCATCGAGATCCCAAAGAATTATTACAAAGACGATGATCCGAATAATAAACCGATGCTCACATGGAGGGCACATGCGAACAATCTGTATACAAACTGGCTGAATTATTACGTATACCAGAGCACACCGTATGATCTGTACGGGACACCGGATTTTAAGGAACTGTAGGAATGGATAAGCTTGATGACCGGGGATGTAAGGGTGCACCTGACTGGATCATAGAAATTGTATCACCATCCAGCAGAAAAATGGACTATCTGTTAAATTTTCACAGAAAACCTTTTACAAAAAACGACAATGGGTTTTGACAAAATAACGATTGTATGTTATCTTTTTGATAAAAAGCGGCGCGTATTGAGGTGAAGAAAAATGGCGATAAGAAGAGAGAGGATGCGTCTCGGCGATCTTCTGATCAAACAGGGCGTACTGACGGAGGAGAAACTGAAGCGTGCCCTCGAGCTACAGAAGGGCAGCGGCAAGAAAATCGGAGAGGTGCTGGTAGATAACGGCTTTATCACAGAGGAGATGATCGTGCGGGCACTGCAGATGCAGCTGGGACTGAAGGTAGTCCAGCTGGCAGGCGTGACGATCCCCAAGGAGGTACGCGGGCTTGTGAGCGCAGACCTCCTCAAGAAATATACCTGCATCCCCTTTGAACTTGATCCGTACAATGCCAACATCCTTCATCTGGCAATGGCCGATCCCATGGATATGACGGCGATCGATGACATTTCCATTGTGACGAACCTCCAGGTGGAGCCATACATAGCAACAACCAGAGACATCCGTGCAGCCATCGACCGCTGCTACGGCGAGTCTGAGACGCTGGATGCGGCCAGACGGTTTACAAGAGAGCGTGAGCAGCTGAGAGGAAGCGTAAACGAGGACAACGATGTGGATGTCAGCGATGCGCCAATCGTGCAGCTGGTACGCTCTCTTCTTGAGCAGGCGATCCGCCAGAGAGCCAGCGATGTGCATATTGAGGCACTTGAGAGCAAGGTACGTGTCCGTTACCGTATCGACGGGGCACTCTATGAGAGAATGGTCTATGACAACAGCCTTCTTCCGGCCATCTCTACCAGGATCAAGATCATGGGAGGCATGGACATATCGGAGAAGCGGAAGCCCCAGGACGGCAGGATGAGCATAATGGTAGACCGCCAGGATTACGACATCCGAATCTCCTCCGTCCCAACCGTCCACGGTGAGAAGATCGTTATGCGTATCTCTTCCAAATTAAGCCTTACCAAGAATAAGAAAGAGCTTGGCCTGGCCCCGGATGAGCTGGCACGGTTTGACCGGATGCTGGCAGCACCCTTCGGGATCATTTTTGTAACAGGCCCCACAGGAAGCGGTAAATCCACCACCCTCTACACGGCACTCAGCGAGCTGAATAAAGAAGAGGTAAATATCGTGACCGTAGAAGATCCGGTAGAGGCCGATATCGAGGGGATCAACCAGATCCAGGTAAACAATAAGGTAGACCTCACCTTTGCTTCGGCACTCCGCTCGATCCTCCGCCAGGACCCGGATATCATCATGATCGGAGAGATCCGTGACCAGGAGACAGCCGGGATCGCAGTCCAGGCATCCATCACGGGCCATCTGGTCGTATCGACCCTGCATACCAACAATGCAGTGGGAACCCTGGGACGAATGGCAGATATGGGAGTGGAGCGTTACCTGATCGCGGATTCCGTGGTAGGTGTCATCGCACAGCGGCTCGTGCGGAAGCTGTGCCCCCACTGCAGGAAGAAACGTCCTGCCACCAAAGAGGAGAAGCGCATTTTGAAGCGCAGCGAGGCAGAGCAGACAGAGATCTGTGAGCCGGTGGGCTGTGACCTCTGTAACCATACCGGATATTTTGGCCGGACAGGTTTGTTTGAGATCATGGAGATCAATGACCAGCTCCGGAAACTTATTTCTGAGAAAGGAACGACAGAAGAGCTGGAAGCGGCAGCAAGACAGAGCGGAATGAAAACCCTGCGAGACAACGGGATCCGTTATGTCCTGGAGGGGATCACCTCCATTGACGAGATGCTTAAGGCTTCCTACGAGTAAGCTTCTGCAAACAATCAAGCATGTATTCTTTAGATGAAGTATTAACCGCATCCGTCCATACCGGGGCATCGGATATCCACTTCACAGTAGGAAAGCCGCCGGTATACCGCGTGGACGGAGTCCTGAAGGCCATAGAGGGCGGGCCTCTTAAGCCCGATGATATGGAAAAGCTGCTTCTTCCACTGGTGGATGTGCGTCACAGGGCAGAGCTTCAGGAGAAAGGGCAGACGGATTTCGCCTATGCCATCTCCGGAGTAGGACGCTTCCGTGTGAACGTGTTCCGCCAGAGAGGAACCCTTGCAGCCGTGATGAGATGCCTGCCTTTCGGGATCCCGGAACCGGAGTCTCTTGGCATTCCGGCGGAGGTTGTGGAGATGACCAGCCGGAAAAGAGGGCTTGTCCTGGTAACAGGCCCCACCGGAAGCGGTAAATCCACTACCCTGGCATCCCTGATCCATGTGATCAACCAGAATCATCCCTGCCACATCATCACGCTGGAGGATCCCATCGAATACCTGCACAGGCACGATAAGGCCATCGTAAACCAGCGCGAGATCGGAAGCGATTCCCATGATTACGGACAGGCACTGCGTGCGGCACTCCGTGAGGACCCGGATGTGATCCTGGTGGGAGAGATGAGGGATCTGGAGACGATCTCCACGGCGATCACGGCGGCGGAGACGGGACATCTGGTATTTTCGACTCTGCATACCATCGGAGCCAACCAGACCATCGACCGTATCATTGATGTGTTCCCGCCGGATCAGCAGCAGCAGATCCGCATCCAGCTGGCCTCGGTGCTGGAGTGCATCGTATCCCAGCAGCTTCTCAAGCGTTCGGACAGGAGTGGCCGTGTGGCTGCCCTGGAGGTACTGTTTGCCAGCAATGCCATCCGCAATCTGATCCGGGAGGGAAAAACATATCAGATCCCATCCATCATGCAGACCAGCAAAAGGCTGGGAATGCAGACCATGGACGATGCTCTGTATGACCTCTATATGAGGAAGATCATCAGCGCAGAGGATACCGTTACCTACGCCCAGGAGCCCGTATCCATGAGTAAGAGGGTAACGTTAGACCTGCCGGATTTCTGAAAGGAGTAAAAAAATGCCCGGTTTTTCATATATTGCCGTTGACAGAAACGGAAAAGAGAAAAAAGGCAGCATACAGGCGGATACCCGGGAGAAGGCACTGGAGGCCCTGAAAAACGGGGGACTGATCCCCGTTTCCGTGAGGGAACAGGGAGTTCTGAATAAGGAGCTGGACTTCTCCATCGGAAAAAAGGTTAAGCCCCGTGATCTCAGCGTATTCTGCAGGCAGTTCGTCAGCATCATGCAGGCCGGTGTTCCCATGAAGGAGGCCCTGCAGATGATGGAGGAACAGACCGAGAATAAATGGCTGAAGCGTTCCATCGGGGAGGTGCTGACCAGTGTGGAAAAAGGTAACACCCTGGCAGACTCCATGCGTGCAGAGTCGAAGACCTTCCCGCCGATGCTGGTGAATATGGTGGAGGCCGGTGAGTCCGCCGGTAATCTGGATATGGCCTTCGCGCGGATGGCGGTCCACTTCGAAAAAGAAGCGAAGTTAAAGGCGACGATCCGCAAGGCTACCATTTATCCCATCATCCTGGTGATCGCGGCGATGGGAGTTGTGGCAGTTATGCTTCTGTATGTTATCCCGATCTTTATTGATATGTTCGCGGATCTGGATGTTGAGATGCCTGCCATCACCATGCTGGTCATGAATACCAGCAAATGGGCTACGGCTCACTGGTATCTGATCCTGGCCTTTATTATCCTGGTGGTGGCTGCGTACAAGCTGATCTACCGTACCGAAAAGGGGCGGCTTACCATCGACCGGTTCAAGATGCGGATGCCGCTGTTCGGCAAGCTCACCGTCAAGACGGCCTGCGCCGAGTTCGCGAGAACCATGAGCACATTGCTGACAGCAGGTATCTCCACGGTGGACTGCCTGGAGACAGCCTCCAAGGTGGTAAGAAATGTGCATTATACCAACGCGCTTCTGGATGTGCGCCAGGCGGTGATGAAGGGTATCCCCATGTCGGAGCCGCTGGAGGCAGCAGAGATCTTCCCGCCGATGGTTTATCATATGACCGGGATCGGAGAGGAGACCGGTAATCTGGAGACCATGCTGGAGAAGCTTGCGGATTATTACGACGAAGAGGTGGAAATGACGACCCAGAGCGTTCTGGCCGCCATGGAGCCGCTGATCATCGTATTCATGGCACTGGTTGTAGGTACACTGGTGATCGCCGTGATCTCACCGATCGCCACCATGTACAACGGACTGGATAATCTTTAAGAGCACCTTTTGGGGAAAAGCTTCCTCCGGGGCTGCCATGGATATTTGCGATTGGGAACCGCGTTAAAAGTTTCCGGATAACCATGAGGTTGTCGCACAGCAGGCATAGGTGCTGTGTTATCATAGATCAGATGGAATGAAAAAGGAGGGCTTTTCAGAAACCATAAGATCAGGCAACAAATAAGTAACAGGAAAACTGAATAACGAGTTTACAACATAACTCCCTCCCCTCTGAAAATTCAGGGGGGGGGTGGAGAGCACCTCCGGGTGTTCTCGCTCGTTGAACAATCATCGGACAGAGTATTCGTGATCAAAACAACAGGAGAGTTATGTATTCATCAAAAGGTTGAATATGTGCGTAAAGCCTGTTGTATACCGTCTGGCTGAGGGAAAAGCCCCGGCCGGGTATATCATGACTCTGCTCCGGTGAAAAAAGAAATGAAGGAGATTGAGTTATGTTTAAATTTCTTAGAGAGAGAAAGAAAAACAACAAAGGCTTTACCCTGGTAGAGCTGGTAATCGTAGTAGCTATTCTTGCGATCCTGGTTGGAATCCTTGCACCGCAGTATACAAAATATGTTGAGAAGTCAAGAAAAGCAGCGGATGCAACAAACCTTGAGAATCTTGTAACTGCATTTAAGACAGCAGCTTCTGATGGAACAGATAGCGTAGCAGCTGGAACATATGAATTTGAGATTACAAGTTCAAAAACTACATTTAAAAAAGGAACTACAGAAATAACTTCTGCAAGTACCGATACTAACAAAACCATTTATGATTTAATTACTTCATACGTAGGTGATAACTGGACTGAAACAAAGTTAAAATCTTCTAAATGGGTAGATGCTGATGGAACTACTGCAGGGCAGAGCATTAAAGCCGAGTTGACAGTAGAGAATGATGGTTCTGTAACAGTTAAATATACCCCATCAACCATCAAAGATCAGGCTAACCAGTAATACTTGATTTATATTTAGCAACTGCTGAACTAATGTAGCAATTCAGTTTTTTGATGAATGCATAACAATTCTTTTGTTTAAAACCGGATATTACTGTCGATGAGAAATACTATAAGTAAGGAGACAGTAGTATGTTCAAACTTTTAAACAAAAAAAAGAAAAATAACAAAGGTTTTACACTGGTAGAGCTGATCGTTGTTGTTGCAATTCTTGCAATCCTGGTTGGCCTTCTTGCACCACAGTATACAAAGTACGTTGAGAGATCCAGAAAAGCAGCAGATGCTTCCAATCTGGACAGCATGGTAAGTGCTGTTAAGGTTGCAACAGCAGACCAGACATACAGTGATATTATTCCGACAACTGAAGAATCAGTAGATGTTGTCATTACCATGACAGCTGATGGAACAAAGGTAACATATAGTGGTACTGAAATTTCAGCTTCTGGTAAGGACGGTGAGAAAGCACTGTACAATGCATTCCAGGAGTATGCAGGTAATGAGTGGGCTAAGACAACACTGAAGTCAAAGGCATGGACTAAGATAGAGGATACGGTAGCTATTAAGGCAACCTGCAAAATCAATAAGTCTGGTTCTGTAGAAGTAACATATGATCCAGAGAACGTAAAGAACTACGTTAAAGAAGGTAAATAATCACCAGTTTACATGAAACCTGAAAGGAACCCCCTATGCTTCTTTTCCTAGAATCCGTCCCGTACATCATCATCTTTATATTCGGAATCACCATCGGAAGCTTCTTAAATGTCTGCATTTACAGGCTTCCGATGCATGAATCCATCATAACGGCTCCTTCCCACTGCATGAGCTGTGGGAGGAAGCTTGGATGGTACGATATGATTCCGGTATTTAGCTGGCTTGTGTTGGGAGGGAAATGCCGTAATTGCAAATCAAAAATTTCTGCGCAGTATCCGATCATAGAAGCCCTCAATGGAATACTCTATGTTCTGATCTGCGCGGTCAACGGACTGACAGGGGTCAGCCTGGTATATTGCCTGATGGCATCGGCACTGCTGACCCTTAGTCTGATTGACTGGCGTACCTACGAGATTCCCTTCGGGATCAATGTATTCCTGCTTATCCTCGGAATCCTGGCCACCTGGCTGGACAGAGGAAATCTGCCCTCACATCTCATCGGGCTGGTCTGCGTAAGCGGCTTCCTGGAAATTTTGTTCCTGGCAAGCGGCGGCAGGGCCATCGGAGGCGGCGATGTGAAGCTGATGGCTGCCTGCGGGCTGATCCTTGGCTGGCGGCTCATCATCCTGGCATTTCTGCTTGGATGTATCCTGGGCTCTGTCGTACATCTGATCCGTATCCGGGTAAGAGGGGCCGGCCATATGCTGGCAATGGGACCCTATCTTTCGGCCGGGATTTTCCTGGCGGCACTGTGGGGTGACTCCTGGATCCGCTGGTATCTTGGCATCCTGGGAATCTGAAACAGAAAGACCACAACTGAAAGAAACTGGTGCCGGTCATGCCTGGCCAGCGGCCAAGATTCTTTTCAGTTACAAAAGTACATGTGCCCCGGCAGATGTATTTTTGCAACGGAGAAGAAAGAACAGCATCAATAATTTCCGGAGGAAGAAAAAGAAATGGCGAGATTTTTAAGTATAGAGATGGAAGCATCCCAGCTCCGTGTGGCTGAGATCGAAGAAAGAGGACATAAGAACAAAATCCTTAACTGCTTTACGATCCATGTGCCGAAGGGCAGTGTGGAGGACGGGCAGATCCGAGATACCAGAAGCCTGGCAGATATTTTGAAAACCGAGCTTTCGAAGAACGGCATCCGTACCAGAAAGGTGTTTTTCGTGGTAGGCTCCACAAGGATCGCCAGCAGGGAGGTCCGTATCCCTCTGGTCAAGAAGAACCGTATCCAGAGCATCCTTGAGGCCAATGTCACCGACTATTTCCCCATCGATATTTCCAAATATGTGCTTTCCTACAGTATCATAGATATTGAAAATGCAGAAAAGAAAGCCCCGAAAAAAAAGAAGGACCAGGAGCCGGAGCATACCGAAGGCCAGGAAAAAACGGCACAGTACCATCTGATGGTTTATGCGGCACCCCGCTCCATTTCCGCAGCCTACAGTGAATTTGCGGAGAATGCCGGCCTTACCATGACGGGTATCAATTATACAGGCGACAGTATTTACCATTCTGTGAAAAGCTCTTTTTCCAACGGCGTGCACATGCTGGTCAAGATCGAGCTGGATTTTACCAGCATCAGCATCATCCGGGACGGGGAGCTGGCACTGCAGCGAAATATCAACTATGGAATGGGTTCCGCTGTGGAGGCTGTGCGTGCTTTTCCGGTGTTCGGCGACCGGCTGGACGCAGACGAGGCCCTGGAGGTGCTTTTTGCAAGGAAATGCTTCTATGATACACTGAATGTGAACGAATCGGAGGAGTTCCGCCAGGATGAGCAGGAGCTTGGAGACGCCAGGGCAGAGGTAACGGAGAGTCTCCGGTACCTGATCGGAAACATATCCCGTATCATGGACTATTACATATCCAGAAACCCGGGAGCTTATTTTGACTCCGTCTACTGCTGTGGCATTGGCGGCCAGATCCGCGGCGTGATGGCACTTCTCACCAATGAGCTGGGGCAGGAGGTGCACCGTATCCGAAGCCTTAAGGATTACCAGCTTCCGGTGAAGAGGGAGAACGAGGATCTGTTTTTGTATGTGGCGATCCTGGCACCGGGAAAATCCGGCGTAAACCTGATGGAAAAAACCTCCCGCAAAAAGAAAAAGGATCAGGAGAGCTTAAGTGGTGCGAGGCTGGTATTTATCGTGGGCACGGCAGCGGGAGTGGCTCTCACGGCAGCAGGAGTGGCAAACCGGATCTATCAGCAGAAGAATTATGAATATCTGAACAAAAGGGTGACAGAGGAAAGCTCCATTGAGGATATTTACAATACCTATACAACGGCGAAGGATCGCTACGAGAGCTATCAGAGCATGTACAGCTACACCACCACCCCCAATGAGGAGCTGAAAAGCTTCCTGGAGGAGATGGAGGAGAAGATGCCATCGGATATCACCATCGAGAGCTTCAGCTCCACAGGAACGGACGTGAGCTTTTCCATGAGGGTTTCCAGCAAGACGGAGGCGGCGGATACGCTGATCCAGCTGAGATCCTTCGAAAGCCTGTCTGAGGTGACGACAACGGGGCTTGACCAGGCAGAGGACGGAACGGTATCGATGAGTGTCTCCTGTACCTATAAGGAGCAGGCATCCATGGATACGGACAATGGCGAAGAGTAAGGAGGCAGAGGCATGAATATTGATATTTCCATACGTGACAAAAAAATACTGCTGATGTTCTTCGGGGTTGCGATCTTCGGGGCCGGATATCTTTTCGGCTACAAACCGCAGATGGATGAGGCGGAGAGCTACCGGGCGAAGAGTGTCCCGGTGCAGGAGCATCTTGGCAAGCTTGTGGAGATGGCAAAAAAGAAGGATTTTTATGTGGAGGAGACGGCCTCCATCCAGAAAAAGATCGACGAATATACCGCACAGTTTCCGGCAGATGTGAAGGAGGAGGACGGGATACTCCTTGCAAACAGCATGGAGAACACCCTGGATATGAGTTTTTCCAATGTGGGGCTTGGAAGCCGGGAATTCGTGGCCTCCATGGACGGAAGCACCCAGGAGGAGGCAGAACAGCAACAGCAGACCCTTTCCGAGCAGAACAACGCCAAGACCCAGGAGCAGATCGATGAGATCGAGGGGAAGGATTCCACCGAGGAGAAGGAAGAGGATGCGGCGGCCAGCGTTGATTCCACCCTTCCGGTGCTTTACCGGACACAGGATACGCTGCAGTTTACGGGAACCTATGCAGGTCTCAAGGACATTGCAGGTTATCTCTCTGACCAGAACGGAAGGATCACCGTGGACAGCGTGAACGCATCTTTTGATTCCTCCACGGGGAATCTCACAGGAACGCTGACGGTGAACCTGTTTTCCATGACAGGGACTTCCAACAGCTACACAGAGCCGGATGCAGGCAGCGTGGCACATGGAACCGGAAATATCTTCGGTACCATCGATGCTTCCACAGAAAATAAATAGAACAAAGACAGTTAGAGGGGAGGAGAAAGAAGGCCCCTCTATCTGTATTTTTCGTTACTGTGAAGAGAATGGACAGTGACTATTTTTCGGGAACAGGTGATTAGGATGAAGAGCAAGAACAATTCCGGTATGACACTGCTTGAGGTGATCGTGGCTGTGAGTATTTTTTCCATTGCTGCTGCGGTGCTTTTTCGGGCGTTTGTGACCTCCGGTATCATCAACAAAAAATCCAGGCTTTATCTGGAGGCCACTACAGTGGCTGAGAATATCATGGAGGAGATCAAGGCGAAGGATTTCGCGGAGATTTCCCTGGCCTTCAATTATCCTTTGGATACCACGGCCTCCGGCGGGGGAAGGGTGAGGCTTTCCTTTCTGGATTCCCAGATCGACCGTGTGAAGAGCGGAAGCCTTGGGAGCAGTGAGCTTCTCAAGGACGGGGACGGCTATAAACCGGTCCGTGTATACAATGAGGAGACGGACGGGGAGGATACCTCCAGGGTGACTGCCTCCGTGATCTCCACGGACAACGGAAAGACCTATACCTTTAATCCGAGGGAGAGCGGGGATGATGCCTCCAGATATTATTTCCAGCTGACGAATGTGGACAGCGACCAGGAGAGCTTCGACGCGCTGGTGGAATTTGACGGCAGCAAAACCTCCGGCTACAAGAAAAAAACGGCCACCAACGATGAATACGGAAAGAATGATATCCTGATGCCGAACATCTCCAAACTGGATACCAAGACCAATGCGCTTCTGATCATGGGAAAGAACTGGGATGAGGAGGCCATGAAGACGATGGTCACAGCCCAGAATGAATATGCACTGAAGCAATATAATGAGGACGAGGAAGTAGACAAACCAGAGCTTCTGGATGCAGAAGATGTTTATACCAAGACCAGGCGTACTCTTCAGGTGCGGATCACCGAGAGCAGCGGAACGATCAAGGCAGAGGCACGTTATACCTTAAGTGCCTATAATTATGTAAAGAGCGGCGGGACGAAATACGAGCGTATGGATATCTGCCCCTGCTGTGGGAAATCCCTGACCAAGGGCGAGAAGGCAGTGAGTGACTGCTTCTGTACCTACACCAGTGAATACGTGCCTTTTTACAGCGCGGAGGCAGAAAGCAAGCTTGAGAGCCTGTATGTTTTTTATTATCCCAATTATAATTCCACCAGCAGTGTCAATCCACTGGATGAGATTGTGCTGGATAATTCAACCAACTATCCGGTGCAGTTCTATGTGACCAAGCAGAGAGATGAGGATGACCCGCCTACGGCAGTGGAGGAGAACAGCTATCACATGTCCCTCACCGTGAAGGAGAATCCGTCTGCGCTTGGAAAGAACAACTGGAATACCAATCCCAGCCTGTACCGGAGCCAGACGCAGCTTCGGACAAACCTGGATTATAATATCAGTGATCTTGATAAGGTCCTGACCCGGGCGAAGGTGAACCAGATGAAGCTGACCTATCAGGCGGTAAACAGTGCTGGTGCGAATGAGAGGAAGCTTACCGGTACAAGTGCCAAGAAGGTCCTGGATTACAATGGCCTGGATAACCGGGAGGCCACGGACCGGATCTACACGGCTACGGTAAGCGTTTATAAGGCCGGTGCAGCAGCGAAGGGCTTTCCGGAGGATGAGCGGATCGCCGTGCTTTCCGGAGCCAAGGAGGATTGATTTTTTCTGGAGAAGAGAATGGGCAAGATGAAGAAAACAAAGGATAAAAACAACAGGGGCTTTTCCCTGATCACAGTGATCCTGGCGGTGTCCTTTATCGGGATCCTGGCACTTCTGGTGCTGTATCTGGCACTGAGCAATTTCCTGATGAAGACCACCGATCTTCGGGGAAAGGACAGCTTTTATACGGCAGAGCGTGCCCTGGAGGAGATCCGCACCGGACTGGGAGAGGATATGGGCGATGCCATGTCAACGGCCTTTATAAAGGTGCTGGAAACCTACAATAAGGACAGTGACTCCAAGGATGTGGTGCTGGACGAGGAACGCCAGAAGGAATTTAAAAGACTGTTTGCCAGTGAGCTTAAAAGTCTGCTTCAGGGCACCGAGGAAAACCAGTACAATGTGGACCATCTGAGGTCTTATCTGGATCTTAACAACAGTGAGAAATATGACGCAGCAAAGGAGACGCTGATCGTCACCGTGCCTGCCGGGAAAAACCCGGTCCTTGAGGCCGATGAGACCGATGGAGTCCTCCTTAAAAACCTGAAGGTGATCTATGTGGATTCCAGGGGCTATGCTTCCATTATTGAGACGGATATCCGTCTTGGGATCCCCGAGGTGCAGTTCCCGACACCATCCACCCTGCCGGATCTGATGAATATGATCGTTGTGGCCGGGGGCGGTGTGGTCTGCGAGGGAGACCAGGTCAGCACGACCACCATCCAGGGAAGTATTTATGCGGGACTCCTTAAAGGGGATGATAAGCCGGACCAGTATACCAGCATTTATGTAAAACCGGGTGCTTCCCTTGAAATCCAGGAGGGTGACAAGATCGTAAGCGGCGGTGAGATCAAGGTAGGAGAGAACGGAAGCTTCGTAAGTGATTCCGGTGTGACACTGTGGGCACAGGGAGCCAGGGTTTCCGAAGGGAATATCAGCCTTCTGGGAACGACCTATTTTTCGGACGACCTTACCGTGGAAGCCGGAAAGGGAAGCAAGGTTACGATCAGCGGCAATTATTATGGCTATGGCTCACCGGAGTCAGCAAGGGCAGAATCCTGCTATAATGCAAAGACCCTCTACACAGGCTGGTCCGATGCGGCTCTTTCGAGCTCCATTGTCATCAACGGAAAGAATACGACCATGGATCTTTCCGGGGCCGAGAAGCTTATGCTTGCGGGTAAGAGCTATGTGGGAACCTCGAAGATTTCTTCCATCGAAGGAAAAACCAATAATGATGTGCTGACCGGAGAGAGCCTGACGGTAAAGGGAAGCCAGCTTGCCTATCTCTTCCCCGTGGAGCTTTTTAAGCTTGGGGATAAGCCTTTAAGCGGAAATCCGGTATCCTATGATGAGTATAATGCTTCCGGGCTTTTGCTTCAGAGTTCCAGCTCTCCGGCAGTGGACTGGGATACGCCGGTTGAGGCCTGGGGCGGAAAAACCCTCCGGGAGATCGGTGTGGATTCCGACAACCCGGTGCAGACGGTTTTTTATAACGATAACAGTTCCGGCGGAGTTGTATATTTTTATCTGAATTTCACGGATTCGGCGAAAGCTTCTGAATTTATGGATATGTATTACAATTCCAGCTCATCCGTAAAGGCAGGGATGGATAAGTACCTTTCCTTTTATTTCGGAGACACTTCCGGAATCACGGTGGGGGACCCGGCTGCCTATCTCCGTTACGTGACCAACGGAAATGTGCTGACCTATGACGGGGCTTCCGATTCCGGTTCGCTTAATGCTGCGACAGACAGCAGTGCTTCCGAGAAGCTCATCCAGGAGCAGATCAATTACCAGAATACCTGGTATGCCCTGAACCGGAAGATGATCACAAGCGTGGATCTTCTGAACAAGAAGGTGGAGGATTCCGATAAGATCGCTCATGATGAATCAGACAGCACACGAAGCGTTTTTGACAATCTTGTCAATGAAAAGGAAATGGTGAAGTATCTCAGCGAGAAATTTAGAGGCACCTTGCGCTATGATTTCAAAGCCGGTACAGAGGATGATGGCCTGACGGCGATCGTGTACCACAACGGAGAGAGCAGTACCTATCAGGATAAAGACGGCAGAGAGGTTACGGTACCGGGAAAAAATGAGACGCTTATGATCAACCAGAGCATGGCAGACAAGCTTCGTCTGGTGGTCTGCACCGGTGATGTAAGGATCGAAGCCGGTGTGCACTTTAAGGGAATCATCATGGCGAAGGGCAGGCTGACCCTTGGAAAGGGAGCGAAGCTTGAAACGGCACCTCTCGAGGCTGCCAAGGTATTCCAGGGCGTTACAGACGAGCAGGATATCTCACCGAAGCAGTTTTTCTGGGATGGCGACAAATATGTACTTGGAAATACCTCTTCGTCAGACAGCGGAAACGGCACAGGAAAAATCTCGGATGAATACGAGCTTTCCGATTATGTAACTTACGAAAACTGGAAAAAAGAGTAGGGACGGAAGCTATGAGTAGACAAAGATTAAATAAGAACAGGGGCTTTACCCTGGTAGAGATGGTGGTCCTGGTCGCGATTTTTGCGATTCTCCTTGGAATTCTGATCCCGTCCTTAAATCCGATCCTCAGTTACCGGGCGAACCGGGCGGCCAGATCCATAGGAGCTGCGCTGGATGAGACAAAGACCCAGGCGATGAACCGGCTGGTGGGAGAGATGAGGCTTTCTTATGATTCGGACGGATATTATATAAGCTACTATCTGGACCGTGGGAAAAAAGACGGCAGATCCAGCATTAAGGAGGATCAGCCGGAAAAGATCGCGCCGAAGGGAACCAGGATCAGTTACACAGACAGTAACGGAAATACCGTGAACCTCTGGGAGGGAGGAGAGCTGATCCTGACCTATGACCGTGCAACCGGAGGCTTTCTGCCGATCCAGTCACGGGTGTGGGAGAGGGAGGATATCCTGAAAGAGCTGGATGCCGGAAATGATATTCCACTGGACCGCAGCGGTGCTTACTGCTCCAAAATCATCGTGCAGGGCGGAAAATCCATCCGCACCATCACACTGGATAAAGATACCGGAAAGTATAAGATCACAGCTGAGAGGATATCATAGTGGCCGGAAAGGGGACTGCTTCATGAAGATACAGACAGAAAAAAAACAGAAAGACAGAGGCTTTACCCTGGTAGAGATGATCGTTACGGTTGCCATCATTGCAATTTTTTCGGGAGTGGTGCTCACGGCTGTGACTGCCGGGGCGAGGATGTACCGGAATGTTTCCAGTAATACGCAGGTGCAGGTGGATACCCAGCAGCTGGCAGATGATATGGAAAATCTGATCATCGATGCCAATAAGGGTGTATATTATGCATATGGCAGCAGCCAGTCCATCGGAGCAGCCATCACAGACGATATTGACAGCGGTGCTGCGGGAGATCGAACCCTTCTGATATGCAATCAATGTCAGGATACAGGTGGAGGCACCTATCTCAGGGTGGAAGCCCTGGATTTTAAAGAAGCAGAGGAGACTCTCTACTACAGCAGCTGGCGGCTGGGAGAGGGAGCTTCTGCGGACAGATCGGTTTATGCAGAAGGAATCAAAAGCTTCCGGGTGGATGTAAGCCAGGTCGTAAGCGGACATAGCCTTCGGTTTTCGCTGACTGCAGAGAATCACGGGAAGCAGGTTAATACGCTGCATACGGTAACTCTCCGTAACCAGGTCAAGGTGGCAGAACCAGACAGCTTACAGCAGTAAAATTTCAGGAGGATTTTCAGGCATGCGAATCAGACATAAAAAATTATTGTTATCCGGCACGGCCGTAGCCACAGCGGGAATTCTCGGAGTGGGAGCCCTGCTTGGGACAAGCATATCGGTGCAGGCATCGGCAGAGATGTTTCCGGGGATCGAAACAATCGTCAAAAATTCGACAAAATCAGAGCCGTTCCGTATTCTGGAGCTGGTGGACTCCAGCGAGGATGCAGAGATCGGCTATTATGTCTCCGGGCAGGAGCCGAGTATCAAACTCTACGAATACCAGTATCAGGATACAGACGGGAATACCCAGACTGTCCATTTCTCAACACTTGAGGAAGGGCTTGGCATGCTTCCGGAAAAACAGCGTAAGGAATTCGCCATGAATGTGAAGCTTGACGAGAATGGAAACGTAGACGAAAATGCCAGCACCGGGATCCGCAAGGTCAGTGATATCGCAAATACCGATGGAAATGTGGAAACAAGCCCGCTTTCGAAGACAGCGGATTACCAGGAAAAATATTTCCTCTCAAAAGGGGAAACTGAGGATGACTGGAAGAAGCTGGAGCTTAAAAATTTCGATGGCACTGCACGGACAGATTCGGTGCAGCTGTCCGGCGAGTATGTGGAAGCAGAGTCCGGGGACTATACGAAGGGGGAACAGGAATATTATCCTCTGAGGAAGGATTCCCAGACGGATCAGGGCCGCGCGGAAAAATACAGGGAGAATATCCAGAATTTTTATTTCTCGGAGGGCGATGATGTAAGAGGCTCCTATTATCTTCAGTTTGCCGAGGTCGAAAACGAGACGGTCAACAATGCCCTGAAGGATGAGAATGATAAGGGCGAAAAAACCATTCTCCCGGAATATGAGTATGCCAATGGGAAATACGGATATTTTGAGAATGTCTACACAGACCTTACCACAGAGATTGTTGAGAATATAAAAAATAAGATTTTTACCTTTCCGGGGGAGCAGCCCGAGGATGTGTCCGGATCCGCAAATGCAGTTCTGATCCAGGATAATACCACTTCAACCTCCGGCGCGGACTCCAGTGGGGATTTTAATGACGGAACCGTAGATACAGGAGAGAGCACTGCCACGGAAGCATTCGGAAGCGGAAGCGATGAGACTGTGGTTTCCGATGCAGGCGAAAGCACCCGGTCCGGGATCTCTGAGGAAGAGGATTTCGGCAGCGGGGAAGCCGGGGATGAGACTTCCGGGATTTCCGATACGGAGAGCCAGGAGGATGAGCTGGAGATCCAGGATACAGAGGAGGGCCGGAGTGAGGATTTTTCCGGGGAGGAAAGCCAGAGTGGGGATTTTGAAGATGATTCTGCCCGGCAGTCGGATTCGGATGAGACAAAGGCTTCAGTGATCCTTGGAGAGGTAACGGATGGAGCAACTGCAGGCAGCCAGTCCAACCCTTATGTTTATCTTGGCGAAAGCATTGAGAAGTATCCCTTCTATAAATATACACTGATCGGAGATCTTGCCTATCTGAAGGCTAAGGTTGAGGCGAGCACGGAGGCGGATGCCCAAAAAACAGCTGCCGGAGAAGCAATCGTCCGGGCAGAGGGTGATATCACCCTGGCCGATGACCAGTACTGGTACTGGAAAAGCGATAAGGATGGAACTCTTGCAAAAATGCCGGTTTCCATCGTCACCGGAAGACAGCCGGTTTCCTACAGTGATATCCGGGAAATCCCGGAGAATTTAGGATATAATTATTATTACAGAGTTGAGAAGGCGTGGTTTTGCTGTGAGATTTCCAATGGTGGAAGTGAGGCAGATCCATCTGCATACACGAATTTCGGATGGTATTATCCGTCCTATCCCTCCGGGGAGGATGCTTACCTGCGCGTGAATGACGGGGATGGAAAAACTGCCACCCATTACATCTCGGATGCGGAGTACACGCTGACACCGGGCAAGGGAAGCTACAACTTCGTTCCTGGGGATGGCTCCACCTATCTGGTACAGGTGGATCATATTTATTACCAGGGGGGATATACGAACAATGACTGGCTGAAGCGGTATGTCTTCCACCTCTCGCCAAACGACGAGGAATTTTCGAACCTGAACATTCAGGTGGATACCAGAAAAGCCTCGGATTTCAGTGAGATTTACGCAGCCGCCGGTGATACCTCTACCCTGGAGCTGGATAACGGAGAGGCTTCGGTGGCAGACGCCGGGCAGAGTGAGGAGTCCTTCACAGATGAAGCCGCAGATTTGTCCGCGGGGGAAGCGGATGAGGCAGAGGTTTCCGATGGAAATGCAGAAGCTTCGGATACCGACGATGCAGATGCAGAGACGCTATCGGACGGCGGTGAGGAAGAGGAATTCGAGGATGGTTCCGCCACACAGGCCGCAGAAGCCGATACCGGGATTTTGGGGGATTATGACCTGATCTATATTAACGGGGAGCTTTCAAAGACAACGGCGGCGTATTTTGCATCCTCTAAGGTTCCCTGCATTGTCAATACCTCCAAAATGACCGATAATTCGGTCCTTAAAGATACCTTTTATGCTTATGAGAAGGACAGCGATGCAGATGGGCATTATGTGAATACCTATGTCTATTTCTTCAAAAATACGCTCCAGACAGGGAAAGAGGGCAGCCTTATCAATACCGCCTTCCATACGGATTTTAATACGGGAGGCGAGGATGGCTGCGAGGAAACAAAGGGCTTTGAAGAAATCCTTTCCTATATAAAGAGTGAGAATAAATACCGCGCCCTGGGAAGCAGCGTGGATGACAGTGACGATACCGTGACCGATGGCAGTGACAACGACCTCACCGATGGCACGACCTTGGATCCTCTGAGCTATGAGATTTCACAGGCAAGGGCTGTGGAGTATATTATCAATTATCAGTATAAGCGAAGCCAGAACAGCAAGTCGGAGATCAAGGTGCTGGAGATCGAACCGTATAAATATAATTCAGGTGAAACAAATAAGCTGAGCGAATCGAATATCCTGCAATGGATCGGGGAAGAGCAGAAAAGTCTGATCGAATCGGTGTCTGCCTGCTGTTATAATAGCGAGGGACCATCGGACAGGAGTATAGATGGAAATTCCAGCACGTACTGGCACAGCGCCTATTGGGGGAACACAAACGAATTCGATTCATCAATCAAAGATACGAGAGGGCATATTGACAGCACAGCAGAAGGCCACCACTGGCTGGAAATTAAATTGAAGGAAGCAGAGACAGTCAGTGGTCTGTACTATCAGCCGCGGCCGGGTGGCGGCAATGGTGTTCTTAAGACCTATAAGATCGAGCTTTATGATGCGAATGGGAAGAGCCTTGGCACGGAGACGGGAGACACCGGATATACCTCCGGCAGTATTGGCAGCTCGAAAAAAGAGCTTTCCTTCAATAAGGAATATTCAGGAGTCAAAAAGATAAGGCTGACATTTCAGACCACCCTGGGCGATACAGCAAATAAGTTCGCAAGCTGTGCGGAGATCGGTGTGGTGACACGTAAGGTGACGATTACCACCATGACAGCGGCGGAGTTCGTAGGACACAAGGAGGATATTGCGGCGGAATATGACATGATCTATCTGGGAGGCTATGACAGCGCAAGAGATGATCTGATCAACGGAACATCACGTCTTTTGTATGCCCATGTCGGTGGGGCAGTATCGGTAGAGGAGAAGCTGGAGAGTGGGCAGACCTATATTACCAAGCTTTTAGGGTGGCTGGATAATGAATGGAGTACCAAAGGCAAAACCTTCGCGCCTGTCAGCACCTACAGCGAATCCGGGGCGGGATATTTAAGAGGCTCCGGAAATGATATGACAGAGCAGCAGTGTAAGGAGCTGATCGGATTCGTAAAGAGCGGTTATCCGGTAGTCTTGGCAGACAATCTTGTCACAGGATCAGGTAGTGACAGATCGGTAGATACAACCCATGTAGATGGTGCTTCCTGGTATTACCAATTTGTCAAGGAAGCCTTAAAATATGATAATACTGTTACCTGGACAGAAGCAGCAAGAGAGAAGAAACTGAATTCCTTTTATGTGGATCTTGCGAAGCCCAAGATCCAGTTTGCGGAAAACGGAAAACCGCCGCAGCCAAAGCGTCTGAATGAGGAGGCACAGGAAGGGCAGGGATTTATAGAAAATAATGAGCTGAAATATGTATTTACCATTGAGAACGATTCGGATGCAGCCCCGGCAGTCAGTACCTATAACTGCAAGCTTTATCTTGACCTGAATTTTGACGGAAATCTTTCAGAGAATGAGTCCCAGGATTCCTACATTACCATAACGGATTCCAGCGGGAAGGCTCTTTCCCAGGTTTCCTATGGCGAAAGCGATCAGAGATATGAGCTGAAGCTTGGGGAACAGTATACGGTGACCAGAAAGATCCCGGCAGAATATTATAAGCTGATTACCTGGAAGCTGGTTATCAGCAATAATACAAATTCCAATATTTATACCTCGGAAACCGGATACTCCAAACAGAAAAATACGGGTACGGCGCAAGAAATAAAGGCCCTTCAGATTACGCCGGATAAGGTATACAATGGTGCCACCTGGAACCTGGATGAAAAAGGTAACTTTCAGACGGCACTGAAGGCCGTAGAAGCTGAGGGGGATTTTACATTTCAGATTGACAGGAAAACGGTGAGTGATTATGAAAAATGGGGAGAAGATGCCTACTCGGAGCTGAAGAAGTATCAGATCCTGATCATCGGATTTTCGGATGTATATCAGAATATTCCCAATGATAAAGGGCAGGTGGATGCAATCAAACAATATATTCGATCCGGCAGAAGCGTTATATTTTCCCATGATACAACCTCTTATCTGTGCTATAATTATAATGATGTTGATAAGACGATCAAGGCGGATGCCGCTGGGACGACAACGTATAGTGTGTTTGAGGATGGGTGGCTGAATGAAAAGAATCCTTCCTGGGGAATTTCACTGAACAGTATCCTGCGGTCGGTTGTGGGTATGGACCGATATGGGATCACGGCGGATGAAACCCTGAGTGGAGGACAGACGATCTCTTCCCTTATAAAGAAAGGACAGGAGTTAAATTCCGAGGATACGATACAGTCAATCGTGAAATATACAGGTGATGCGGCATATAAATCGGGAAATACAAAGAAAGATACGACCTATGCACAGACCCAGGGCTTCACCTACGGAGTTCTTGAGAATACAAGTATTGGAGATCAAAAAACATCGAAAGCAACGAAGGTGAATACCGGTGCGATCACGGAATATCCTTACAAGATAGCAGATACGATGAATATCGCATCTACACATGGTCAGTACTATCAGCTGGCACTGGAGCAGGACTGGGATAATAACGGACGCTCGGACGGGGAAACGGATATTGTGGTATGGTATTGTCTTTCAGACAGCATATATGCTAAATCGCCGAATGATGCCAGGAACAATTACTTTTATTACAGCAGGGGAAATGTGATCTATACAGGAACCGGACATTCCTCTGCCGAGAAGAGTACAGATGAGATCCAGCTTTTTATCAACAGCATCGTGGCAGCAGCCAATGTTGCCCAGGCATCCCCGGATGTAAACTTCGTAAAAACCCTGAGTCCCACCGCCGAGACCGAAACCGCCCATTATTACATGACCGACCAGAGCAAGTGGGTACAGGACGATGATAATACCCTGGAGCCGGATATGGAGCTTTATATCAATGTAAAGGATTATAATATGGTCAGCGCAGACCTGAGCCAGGAGGATAAGGATAAACAGGAGATGACCTTGCAGTTCTACATCGAGGATGAAAAAAATGGCAGTGTGCTGTCCGGTGAGGATATCCTTAAGGAGCCTTCCCTTGCAAATAAAAAGGTCACAGATATCACCGGTGCGGTGGGTACTCTGATGGATTACGGTGGCGGTACACTCACCGTCAGCGCAGATGGCAAATTCCATACCAAGGATAATAACGCCTACGCGCTCACGATCCCGGCGATCGAGCAATATCTCCGCCAGACCAGGGCAGACGGAACACAGGATTACCGTGAGTCCTGTAAGGTTTATGTTAAGGTCTCCAGCACGGTTTATCTCTATGGCCAGGCGAAAACCAGTACGGTCTGGTCCAGCGTAGACTTAAAGCAGAGACAGCTTTTTGACCTGGATTAAGATTTCACATTTTTTACAAAAACTTTGATTGTATATTGAAGAATTTGGTGCTATAGTAAAGTTGGTTTCGACAAACGAAAGAGTTGATTCCGGAGAATGGACGGGCGGAACCACTTTACTGATGTATCCGGCCAGACTTCGGAAACAGAGAAAGAAGGAAGAGGGAAAACAGTGCGTAAAAAATCACATATACTGTTAGGCAGATACCTTGCCGACCAGATGACAGAGGTGTACAGTCTTCAGCAGCACAGAAAAGCTTTTTGCCTGGGGAATATCATGCCGGATCTGAAGCCGTCATTTATCACCACCAGACACGAGTTCTTCGGAACCTTCGATCAGCTTCAGGACAGGATGAGGGAGCTGGTGGAGAGAAGCCCGGAGGAATGCAATGCCAGGGTATACTGGAGAAGATTCGGTGAAGTCATGCACTATATGGCTGATTATTTTACTTTTCCTCATAACAGAACCTACACGGGAAGTCTGGCAGAGCATAATTCCTATGAGGCCGAACTGAAGAACCGCCTGAAGGAGTGTATTTTAAGCGGCAGGGCAGACGGCCACCTGGAGGAAGCGAAGCGTTTTGACAGCTTTGAGATGCTGGTGGGATATATCCGGGAGCGTCATAGCTGTTACCTGGCAAGACCGAGATGTATTGCTGACGATATCCGCTTTATCCTGGGAGTATGCTATCAGGTCGTGCAGGGGATTTTTCAGCTTTGTGTGAGAAGACAATTTCATATGGACGGACAGCCGGCAATGGCAGGCTGAACAGTATAGGGCAAAAAGCTGCAGTGCATGGTCACTGCAGCTTTTTGCGAAAATGTGAATAAAAAGTGAAAAATAAATAAACTGGAAAGGTTATCCTGCCAGAATGGTTGATTTCGCAAAATTCCTATGATAGAATAAGTGGAGTTGAACTTTAAGTTATCTACTATGGTTTAAGGCAGACCTTTATTATAGGGGAAGTAAAGGGATGTTCAATGAAAGAAGGGAGCATCTTAACAGATATGAAGAATAAGTACCTGAATAAGTTTTTGTGCATCACGACGTTATCAGCTATGGTACTGTCATCTCCTGTTGGAGTTATGGCTGCGGAAGAGGCTGATGCTGTTGTAAGTGATGAAGCTGCGGCAGTGTCCGAGCCAACAGAGACAGCAGCACCAGAGCCGACTGCGGAACCGGAAGTGATCGAGACACCGGCACCAGAGCCGACCGAGGCACCACAGCCAACGGAGGCACCACAGCCGACCGAGGTACCACAGCCGACCGAGGCACCAGAGCCGACCGCGACGCCGGAGCCGACTGCGACACCGGAGCCGACCGCGACACCAGAGCCGACCGCCACACCAGAGCCGACCGCCACACCACAGCCCACCACCACGCCGGATAATTCCAGGGCTGTACAGGCTGTGATCAGTAAGATCAGTTCCCTGGCAGGCAGGGACATTACCGTGAAGGACAAGGAAGAGATCCAGGCGGCGCGTTCTGCCTATGATGCATTATCCGATGCAGATAAAGCGAAGGTTACGAATTATTCCACACTGACAGCGGCAGAGAAGAAGCTTGCTGCTGCAGAAGCAAAGGATAAAAAGGATAATACAGATTCCGGTAAAGGAAATTCGGACATTACAGACGGCAGCAACAGCAGTGCTTCAGCATCGCAGATCGGAACGCCTGTTTACGTGACGAACATGGTTTCCAACCTTCATGCAGGCAAGGATTTTTATCTGGACAGTCTGAAGAATAATTATAATCTCACATTTTCGGATGATTTTTCATCGGTAATGGATGAGATCGAGAAGGAATATAAAGAGAAGAATAAGATCACGGATGATACGCTCCTGGTGCGTAACTGGCAGGATATCCTGGCTGTTTACGTATACGAACAGGCGCAGAAGGGTGCCACCTCCTATACGCTGGATGCCACCTGCAAGGATGCCCTGGCAGAGATTTTTGCGGATATGAACCCGATCGTCAGGGATAAGCAGGATATCACCAAGGTATCCTACGGGAACCGCAAGATCAACTACTATATCAAGAAGAATAATATTGCGAAGGCGGACAGGACGGTTCTCAAGAAATATGTGGAGACGGACTGTAAGCTTCTCTGTGCAGTTGTCACAGCAGCTAAGGGCTTTATCCGTGAGAGTGTGGGCGACAATGTATCTGAGGACCGTATCAATGTAATTGCAGCGGCATATTCCCTGGTAGGTAAGGTGGGATATTTCTGGGGCGGCAAGTCCACGACGATCGGCAATGATCCGAGCTGGGGAACGGTTGAGACGGTTTCCGCAGAGGGAAGCAGAAGCTCCGGCACCTTACGTGCATATGGACTGGACTGCAGCGGTTTTGTAACCTGGGCCGTGATCAATGGATACCAGGATCAGGGAATGCAGTCTGCTGTCGGTGACGGAACCTCCGATCAGTGGGAGAAGGCGAACGTAGTCAGTGAGGAAGATGCCCAGCCTGGAGATCTTGTATTCCAGAGGGGACCGGAAGCGGGAAGTGATAACCATGTTGGTATCCTCTGTGGTAAGACCGATTCCGGAGACTGGATCGCCGTACACTGCTCCTCCAGCAAGAATGGTGTAACTGTCGGTGAAGCCTACAGTGCAAGCTTCCGTTATATCCGGCAGCCATCCTTCTATGAGAGCAGTGCTGAGGAGATCACCGAGGAGAGCACAGACAGCAACAAGTCAGCAACGGGTACAGATACTGTTCTTACAGATGTTGTGAAATCCAGTGCCCTGAAGGAGGCTCTGGAATCCGGCAATGCTTCTTCGGATAATCTTCTTTCTGATTTTAAGAATACAGCTCTTACAGAGGATGAGGAAGAGGATAATGTAGAGACTCTGACTCTGGACGATGAAGATATTGATGATGCAGTGGATACATATGATGAGGTAGAGACACTGGAACTGGAACAATAACTATCAGAGACAGCGAAGGATGAGAGGGCAGTCTCCTGCGGGAGGCTGCCCTTTCGCAATACAGAATAAAGGAACTTGGATTCGAGTATGAAAAAAAGATTTTTCTGCCAGATCACGGCATTGCTGGTACTGGCCCTTTGCATGAGTTATACTTGTCCTGTCCGGGCCGGGGTTCTGAAGGAACTTGGGGAATCTCTGGAGGGCTTTTTTTCCGGGGAGCCAAAAGAGGTTCAAAGGCTTCGGCAGATGGAGGTTTCCGGGACGGATGAAGGATATCAGGAATATTATTTTAAACAGCTTACGAAGGAGGAGCAGAGGGTATACCGTGAGATCCTGACCGGGATCAAAAACAGGGAGGAAGAATTTTATCTGACGCTTTCGGATGACGACAGCATTGACCGGACCTATCATGCAGTTTTGAAGGATCATCCGGAGATCTTCTGGGTGCATAACCGGGAAAAGATTTACAAAACAACCTACTCAGGTGAGGATTACTGTATGTTTACGCCTGGATATTCCTATACGGAGGAGGAGATGGAGGAAATCCGCTCATCCATGGAAAGCAGCTTTCAGGAGGTCGAAAGCCTGATCCCCCAGGCTGCAGATGACTACGAAAAAGTCCGCATTGTCTATACCTATGTGATCGATAATACCCAGTACCAGACAGGCGAGGATGACCAGAGCATCGCGGGTGTCTTCTGGAAAAAGTCTGCCGTCTGTGCCGGATACGCAGGTGCCGTCCAGTATCTTCTGGAGCGGCTTGATATTCCCTGCATCTACGTGGATGGAAGTACGAAGGGAAGTTCGGAAGGCCATGCCTGGGATATTGTAAAAATCGGAGAATCGTATTATTATGTAGATGCAACGAACGGGGACCAGCCGGATTTTTTAAGTGGCGATGCGGCGCAGCTGGCAGAGCATAAGACGACCATCTACGATTATCTCTGTCCGTTTCCGGAGGAATATGAAAAAACCTATACGCCCTCCGATGAGCTTACGGTTCCGGATTGTACTGCGAAGGATCTGAATTTTTATGTACAGAATCAGGGATATTTTGAGGAATATGACTATCAGACGATCTATGAGTACTGCAAAATGCGGCTGGATAACGGGGCTGCGGTGGTGCGGTTTAAATTCGGAAGCCAGGAGGCCTTTGACGCAGCCAGGAAGGACTGGCTGGATGACGGGGCAGTGCAAAGGGTGGCACAGTATTATATGGAGCTTAACGGCTTTAGCCAGGTAGAGTACCATTATGGTGTGCTGGATAGCTTTTATACCATATATTTTATTTTCTGAGAGGAGTGGGATGATGAATATGGATATGCTGTCAAGGGTGTTTGACATATTGCAGCGTGCAGGGGGAATGGAACAGATCGGGCGGCTTATGACGGTGGCCTATGGTGTGCTCTGCATTTTTGGCATTTTGAACTGCCTTCTTGGATATCGTATCCTGCGGTTCTGGATGATGATCTTCGGATTTATCATCGGTGCAGGGGCCGGCTTTGGAGTGACCTATCTTTCCGGTGTCCAGGATAAAATGGTGATCGCGGGCGCGATGGCGGGGCTTGGTATTGTTCTGGCGATTGTTTCTTTTCTGATCTACAGGGCAGGAATCTTTGTTCTGGGCTTTGGTATCGGAATTTCCTTAAGTATTTATCTGGTGCATCCTACCAGCTCCTTTTCGTTCTTTTTGTGCATTCTTGTGGGGGTTGGTCTTGGAACACTGGCCATGCGCTACGCAAAAGGCGTTATCATTATCGGTACCAGTGTCCTTGGCGGAGTGCTGGCGGGCTTTTCCCTTTCGAAGATCGGCGGTCTTGAGCAGTTTCCCTATGGGGCAGGCCTGGCACTTGGCATTACGCTTCTTGGTATGCTGATTCAGTTTGCCATCAACAGGGACCGCTATGAGGATGAGGAAGAGGAGGACGAAGACGAGGAAGAGGACGACCGGATAAAAGAAGCCGGGAGGAAACGGAGAAGTCCTGACGGGCCTGACGACAGGAGAGCTTCCCGGTCTGAGGAAGATCGCGGAAGGGAGGAGCGTTACGCGCGGCGGAAAAATTCCCCGGATGAACGTACCGAGAGAAGCCGGAAGCAAAGAGGAGAGAGCCGTTCGGACAGAAGCCGGAGTAAACGGAACGATAATTCCTCAGAGAGACGCCGGAATGGACGAAGCGGCAGGAGCGCAGACAGAAGCAGCTCCCTGGAGAACCGCCACAGGACATCTGCTTCCCTGGGCAGAAGCAAAAGAAACAGCTCTTCGGGCAGCAGCAGGATGAAGGTTCAAAGCACGGATACATATGAGGATTTTGAAAAAAGCCAGCGCAGGAAACGGCAGCTGGATGTTGAGAATATGACGGAGTTTGATCTGGATGATCCTGATCTGACGGATGATCTGACGGATGATCTGGACGAATGGGAAGACAACTAAGCGAAGGCCAAAGGAGTGACAGAAATGGGAAAAGAAGCGAAGACAAATGCAATGAGGATGCTTGACCGGAAAAAAGTGAAATACGAGGCGATCGCATATGACTGCGGTGAATTTATCGACGGGATCCACTGTGCGGATATCACAGGCGCGCCACATGACCAGTCCTTCAAAACGCTGGTCATGGAGGGGAAAAGTGGCGGATATTATGTGTTTGTGGTCCCGATCGAGAAGGAGGTTGACCGCAAGGCGGCGGCCAGGTCTGTGGGAGAAAAAACGGTGGATATGATCCATGTGAAGGATCTCACAAAGATCACAGGCTATATCCGCGGCGGCTGCAGCCCGCTTGGGATGAAGAAGAACTATCCGGTGGTTTTTGACCAGTCTGCGGAAAATTTTGAGGAGATTTATGTAAGCGGCGGAAGGGTCGGGCTGACCTTGAAGGTTCCGGTTAAGGATCTTCTGGATGTGACCGGTGGAAAGTTTGCACCGATCACCATGGAATAGAACAAAAGAATCCCCTGCTTTGGTCTTAAAAAGACCGGGGCAGGGGATGATTTTTTTGGAAAAATTTCGGAGATCAGATTTCGGAGATCAGATTTCTGAAATCAGTTGTCCTGTGCGTCCTCTTCGTTGACCTGGAATACGTGACGCTTCTTGGCCATCTCATCGCTGGCAAGATATTCATCATAGGTTGTGATCTTGTCAACGAGTCTGCCGTTTGGAAGGATCTCCATGATACGGTTGGCGGTTGTCTGCACGAACTGATGATCGTGGGAGGTGAAAAGGATCACACCCGGGAATTTGATCAGTCCGTTGTTCAGTGCCGTGATGGACTCCATATCCAGATGGTTGGTAGGCTCATCCAGGATCAGGATGTTGGCACCGGAGATCATCATCTTGGAGAGAAGGCAGCGGACCTTCTCTCCGCCGGAAAGGACGCGTACACGCTTCACTCCGTCCTCGCCCGGGAAGAGCATACGTCCAAGGAAACCACGCACATAGGTAGCATCCTTGATCTCGGAATACTGTGTCAGCCAGTCTGTGATGGTAAGGTCGTTGTCGAATTCCAGGGTGTTATCCTTCGGGAAATAGGCCTGGGAGGTGGTAACGCCCCATTTGTAATTTCCTTCATCCGGCTCAAGCTCCCCTGTGAGGATCTTAAAGAAGGTTGTGATGGCCTGCTCGTTGGCGCCTACGAATGCAACCTTGTCCTCGCGTCCCAGGGTAAAGGAAAGATTATCAAGAACCCTTACGCCGTCGATGGTCTTGGAAAGATTCTCGACCATAAGGACCTCATTTCCGATCTCACGGTTCGGGCGGAAGTCGATGTATGGATATTTACGGCTGGACGGACGCATATCGTCAAGCTGGATCTTCTCAAGGGCACGTTTTCTGGAGGTAGCCTGCTTGGACTTGGAAGCATTGGCACTGAAGCGGGAGATGAATTCCTGGAGCTCCTTGATCTTCTCCTCCTTCTTCTTGTTGGCCTCTTTCATCTGCTTGATGAGAAGCTGGCTGGATTCGAACCAGAAATCATAGTTTCCGGCATACAGCTGGATCTTGCCATAGTCAATATCGGCAGTGTGGGTGCAGACCTTGTTAAGGAAATAACGGTCATGGGATACCACAATGACGGTGTTGTCAAAGTTGATCAGAAATTCCTCCAGCCACTCGATGGCAGGCAGATCCAGGTGGTTGGTAGGCTCATCCAGAAGAAGGATGTCCGGGTTTCCGAAAAGAGCCTGCGCAAGAAGGACCTTGACCTTCATGCTTCCTGTGAGGTCAGCCATCTGTGTATAATGGAATTCAGTGTCAACGCCAAGACCATTGAGGAGTGTGGCGGCATCTGACTCGGCCTCCCAGCCGTTCATCTCCGCGAACTCGCCCTCAAGCTCGCTGGCACGGATACCATCCTCATCGGTAAAGTCCTCTTTGGCATAGATGGCTTCCTTCTCCTTCATGATCTCATAGAGCCTTGCATTACCCATGATAACCGTGTCGAGCACCGTATAAGCATCGTACTTGAAGTGGTCCTGCTGGAGGAAGGAAAGCCTCTGCCCGGGTGTGATCACGATGTCACCCTTGGTTGGCTCAAGCTGTCCGGAAAGGATTCTGAGGAAGGTGGATTTTCCGGCACCGTTGGCACCGATCAGTCCGTAGCAGTTTCCCTCGGTAAATTTGATGTTTACATCTTCAAACAGCGCCTTCTTGCCGACGCGCAGTGTGATGTTGTTTGCTGAAATCATAACATACCTCTTTTTTCAAAATAATAAAATCTCTTCTTACATAATCGCCTCTTATTGTACCGTAAACTGGAAAATTTGCAAGGTGTATTTTGGTTTTTGGATAAAATATTTTGTGAAAAAGATAACAACGTTTGTATTCGATAATGTACAAAAAACACGGAAAGAAAATGGACATAATTGGGAATCTATGCTATAATAAGCACTGGAATTTTAGACTTTCTTAGTCTAAATAATATATTTTTAACAAAACCTTTAAGGAGGAATAAACAAATGGCAAGAAAGATGAAAACCATGGATGGTAATCATGCAGCCGCTCATGCATCATATGCTTTTTCCGATGTAGCTGCTATTTACCCGATTACCCCTTCATCTGTTATGGCGGAGGCAACAGATGAGTGGGCAACACAGGGAAGAAAGAACATCTTTGGACAGGAAGTACAGGTTACTGAGATGCAGTCTGAGGCAGGTGCAGCAGGTGCTGTTCACGGTTCTCTGGCAGCAGGTGCCCTGACTACAACCTACACAGCTTCCCAGGGTCTTCTTCTTATGATCCCGAACCTTTACAAGATCGCCGGTGAGCAGCTTCCGGGCGTTATCAACGTATCTGCCCGTGCACTTGCTTCCCACGCACTGTGTATCTTCGGTGACCATTCCGACGTTATGGCCTGTCGTCAGACCGGATGCGCAATGCTCTGCGAGTCTTCTGTACAGGAGGTTATGGACCTTACACCGGTAGCTCATCTTGCAGCGATCAAAGGCAAGGTTCCGTTCATCAACTTCTTCGACGGATTCCGTACATCCCACGAGATCCAGAAGATCGAGACATGGGACTATGAGGATCTCAAGGATATGGCAGATATGGACGCGATCGCAGAGTTCCGTAACCGTGCCCTGAACCCGAACCATCCATGTCAGAGAGGTTCCGCCCAGAACCCGGATATCTTCTTCCAGGCAAGAGAGGCATGTAACCCGTATTATGACGCTCTTCCGGCAGTTGTCCAGGAGTACATGGACAAGGTTAACGAGAAGCTTGGAACAGACTACAAGCTGTTCAACTACTACGGAGCTCCTGACGCTGAGCACATCATCGTAGCTATGGGTTCCGTAAACGATACCATCGAGGAGACCATCGATTACCTTATGGCAGCAGGCAAGAAGGTTGGTGTTGTTAAAGTTCGTCTTTACAGACCATTCTGTGCACAGGCACTTGTTGATGTGATCCCGGATACCGTTAAGCAGATCTCCGTTCTCGACAGAACAAAGGAGCCAGGAGCACTTGGCGAGCCTCTGTACCTGGATGTTGTTGCAGCTCTGCGCGGCAGCAAGTTCAGCGATGTCAAGATCTTCACAGGACGTTACGGACTTGGTTCCAAGGACACAACACCTGCACAGATCGTAGCAGTATATGAGAACACAGAGAAAGAGAAATTTACGATCGGTATCGTTGATGATGTTACAAACCTTTCTCTTGAGACAGGTGCACCGCTTGTTACAACACCAGAGGGAACAACAAACTGCAAGTTCTGGGGACTTGGAGCTGACGGTACTGTAGGTGCTAACAAGAACTCCATCAAGATCATCGGTGACAACACAGACATGTATGCCCAGGCTTACTTCGATTATGACTCCAAGAAGTCCGGCGGTGTTACAATGTCCCACCTTCGTTTCGGTAAGAAACCGATCAAATCCACATATCTGATCCACAAGGCTAACTTCGTTGCATGTCATAATCCGTCCTATGTCAACAAATATAACATGGTACAGGAGCTTGTTGACGGAGGTACCTTCCTTCTGAACTGTGCCTGGGATATGGAAGGACTTGAGAAGCATCTTCCGGGACAGGTGAAGGCTTTCATCGCCAACCACAATATCAAATTCTACACCATCGACGGTGTTAAGATCGGTATTGAGACCGGCATGGGACCAACACGTATCAACACAATCCTTCAGTCCGCATTCTTCAAGCTTACAGGAATCATTCCTGAGGAGCAGGCGATCGAGCTTATGAAGGCTGCTGCCAAAGCTACTTACGGACGTAAGGGTGATGACGTTGTCAAGAAAAACTGGGCAGCTATCGATGCCGGTGCCAAACAGGTCGTAGAGGTTCAGGTTCCGGAGAGCTGGAAGAACGCTGAGGACGAGGGACTCTTCATGTCTCACGCATCCCACGGTGCCCAGGAGGCTCAGGACTTCGTAAACAACATCCAGTGCAAGATCAATGCCCAGGAAGGTAACAGCCTCCCGGTATCTGCATTCAAGGATTATGTAGATGGTACAACACCATCCGGAACAGCTGCATATGAGAAACGTGGTATCGCAGTTAACGTTCCTGTATGGGTTCCGGACAACTGTATCCAGTGTAACCGCTGTGCATATGTCTGCCCGCATGCTGCAATCCGTCCGGTTGCCATGACAGCAGATGAGACAGCAAACGCTCCGGAGGGAATCAAGACACTTCCGCTTACAGGAATGAAAGAGTATACATTCACAATGACTGTATCCGCTCTTGACTGTACAGGATGTGGTTCCTGTGCAAATGTCTGCCCTGGAAAGAAAGGCAGCAAGGCTCTTGAGATGGCTCCGCTTGAAGCTAACACAGAAGAGCAGAAATACTTCGATTATGGTGTAACACTTCCTCAGAAAGAAGATGTTATCGCAAAATATAAAGAGACAACCGTAAAGGGCAGCCAGTTCAAACAGCCGCTCCTCGAGTTCTCAGGTGCCTGCGCAGGTTGTGGTGAGACACCATATGCGAAGCTGATCACACAGCTCTTTGGTGACAGAATGTACATTGCAAATGCTACAGGATGCTCCTCTATCTGGGGTAACTCTTCACCATCTACACCATATACAACAAATGCCAAGGGACAGGGTCCTGCATGGTCCAACTCCCTGTTCGAGGATAACGCAGAGTTCGGTTATGGTATGCTTCTTGCACAGCGTGCGATCCGTGGCGGCCTGAAAGAGAAGATCGAAGACCTTGTAGCGAACGGAACAAACGAGGATGTTAAGGCAGCTGGCCAGGAATGGCTGGATACCTACGCTGTAGGCGCAACAAACGGCGCAGCTACAGAGAAACTCGTTGCAGCTCTTGAGGCCTGCGGATGCGACAAGGCAAAAGAGATCCTTGCACAGAAGGACTTCCTCTCCAAGAAATCCCAGTGGATCTTCGG
>CAVIGE010000008.1:0-59103 GCA_963642325.1 Prevotella sp. CAG:279 | reverse complement strand
GTAAAGAAATTTTCGAGAATCGTATGTGTTTCACTGTTTAGTTATCAAGGTTTGTTTTGTCTGTCTCTCAGACAGCTCGTTTATTCTATCTCATCTCTTTTTGTTTGTCAAGAACTTTTTTTCAAGTTTTTTCAAACATTTTTGAGTTAAGATTTTGTTGTCGTTTTGCTGACGACTCGGATACTTTATCATATCTTCTGTCTTTTGTCAACGGTTTTTTATTTTTTCTGAAAGATAATGTTGTTATCTTTTTTTCAAAAACAATTTGTCCCCAACAACTCTGTTAGAATATCATTTTTCCCAATACCTGTCAACACATTTTTTACATAAAATCCATTTTTTTCAAAAAAATGTGTTTTTCAGCCAAAAACCGCACTCCGCAGGCACGGTTTTCCCGGAAATCCGGTGAAATCATGTCTGCAGAATGCGGTTTATTCCTGCAAAAATACGTATAAAGATGTTTTTGCCATAAAGAAAGTTCAGTATTGTATCTTCCCGTATCAGCCCCAATCCTCTCTGTCCTATTTCTGTATTGCAGAGGATCGTCAGTACCAGCATTGCCACCCATATGAAAATAATACATTTACCTCCGCCTACCAGTGCTCCTGCTATTTTGTTTATTCCACGCAGTACCGGAAGTCTTGCCAGAAGATCCAGGGCATAGGCAAATACATGGATCAGTACGGATGACAGTATATAAGACACCAGAAAAGAAAGACAGTTTACTGCTATATTGGCAAGATAGCGCGAAATATACTCTCCAAATGTATTTACCGCCAGTGACTGATACACGGCTGCCGTATTATTCTCTGTAATTCCATTCTGCAGCAATTCCGGGAGCTTCATGCTGCTGATCAGTTCATTCTGTGCCTCCCCGTCTATTACCGTTTCCCCATCCAGCAGTGATTCCACAAAGGCTCCGCTGATATCCTGGATTTTTTCGCAGGCAGACGTATTTTCCCGGATGAATGTGTTCACATATGGATTGATCAGCCACACCACAGCAACAGACAATAAAACAAGAAGCACGGATACTACTTCCTTTATGAAACCGCGTCTGTATCCATCAACCATGGAAAAGGCAAGCAATACAAGCACAGCCAGTCCCAGCCATGTCCAACTCATATCTGCCTCCTAACTGAATTTAACAGTGCTGACTCCGTTGTCCATCACCATGAGATACTTGTTCCATCCGATCTTGAAGAAATCCCGGATCGTTCCGTCCACACTTCCCATATATTTCTGAACGCCGCGGCTGTTCATCACACAGATCTGGGAGCTGTTGTACATGATGATATTGCCGCCACTCATCTTGATGGTGGTATATGCAACATTAAAGTTTTTACGGAATTTCAGCTGACCATCCATATCATAGACTTCCATCGTATATTCACTGTCCTTGCTGTTGTTCTTAAATACCAGGCCAATTCTTTCATCATCAAAAAATGTGCTTACGATTTCCTGTTTCACATTGACTGTCTTACTTTCCTTTGGAATCTGGTTTCCCTGATAGGTGGAAAATCCGTCATCCCGCAACGCGATATACTGACTTTCACTGATGCATTCAACCTGAGGAATCACAACATTCTCATAAGTATAGCCACTTACGATCCTGTCATCCTCGTTCTGCCCCACATCTCCATAATTATAAAAAGCGACGTAGCTGGTAGTTTTGCTTCCATCTACATACTGGAACGCTACCATCATCACACCATTATCTGAAACAGCGACATCCATCGGATATCCCGGATCGTCTATCTTCGTAAGATTTTCCGCCACCAGGCTTCCATCTGAATTATAAAAATTGATCCAGGTATTTTCATCGTTATCCAAAATAGCTGCCACCATTCCATTCGCTGCTATCCGGACTTTCACGATTGAATATGATGTTGTAACCGTTCCTGTAATCCCTTTCTTATCGCAGATGTAAATGGAGGTTCCCTCACGGTCAGCAATGACCGCCTGGCTTCCGTTAACGTCCGCAACAGGATTTTGCATGGTGTAAGTTTCATTCCACACGGTATTCAGCTTGCTGTCAACTACAGAAACTCCATCCGGGCTGTATCTCAGGATATCTCCATCCAGCTCCACATACTGGGTAGAGACAACATCTTCCTGCTCACTTGTCTGAAGCACTTTATAGCTATGATAGCTTCTTTTCTCCACATAAACGAAAACAAGACACACTGCCACTGCTGCCGCTGCCACTGCAAGCAGCTTCCTTCTGTTGGCAGACAGTCTGCGGTGGTTGTAAGCTTTTCCCCGGGATGCCCCTTCCTGTACTTCCTTTTCCTGCATTAATATGGCTTTTTGCTTCATCAGCTTTCTGCGCTTTTGTTTTTTTCGAATTTTTTTTATGATATTCACAACTGTATCCCTTACCTTATCATTGATCTGTAAACCGTTTTTCCAATTATAACACACTCAGTCAGGGTAAAACAATTACCTGCCCCGGATAAATAATTTCGTCAGCAGAAATTCCGTTGAGCTTACAGATTTCTTCCATTGCCTCCGCATTCCCGCAGCACCTAAGGCTAATCTGGTACAGCGTATCTCCCGGCCGTATCACATATGTCTGCTGTGCATTTTTTGCCGATGCAGCTGTTTCTGCTGTCTGCTGTGCATCCTGGCTTTTATTTTTGTCTTTATTTTCTCCCGTCTTCTCACCTGAAGAGCTTTTCTTCTCCTTCGCAGCCCCTGAACTGGTTATTTCCGGCGTCCGGGTCTTTTCCGGTGCCGGAGTCTGGGTAATCCCGTCTTTTCCCTTATCCGCAGGTGTCTCTGTTGCTGCCGGCCGGTCGGCTTTTTTTGTCACTGTGGCAGTGATCTGTACAACCTCATCTGAGTCTGCCGTTTTTTTGGATGCCGGCTTGCCTGCAGACTTTGCTGCTGTGCTCCCCTTCGCCGTTTCGGATGTCTCCTGTGCGATCGCGGCAGATGCAGTCGCAGCATCCTCTGAAATCCCGGAATCACTCTGGCGGTTCTGCAAAAAAGCTGCTCCCGTTGCCAGAACAGCCAGAGCCAGGCACACCGTTGCCGCATAGGAAAAAACGGAAGTCTTTTCCTCCTCCCGCTCTTCCAGCTTTTTGCCTCCTATGATCTTTCGGAAATTTTGAACCGCCTTATCTTCCACTTTTTCAGATGTTTCCGGACCTGTATTCTGATTTCTTTCGATCATATACGTTTGCATCTGGGAATTTTTCTCATAATAGATGTAATATCCCTCCGCTTTCACCATAGTACCGCCGTCATACCGGAAAAATGCCTCATCACGTTCCCCTGGCTCCATCATCAGCAGGAGCTTTTCTCCTCCAAAATACCGCAGATGCACTTTTACCAGCAGATCCGTGATCTCCACTGCCACCTGATGCTGCGCAAAAAACCAGCCTACGATCTCCTGTTCCGGAAAATATTTCTCCTTGTCCTCCTGAAGCTTCTGCCACACTTCCTCCGAGAAATCAATATGTTCTGCTGTGACCTCCATCCCGTCCACAGCCAGTGCACCCTTCACAAAAATACAGGTCATATCCGCTGTCCATTTGATCTCTCCTGTGAGGACAGCTGTTTTCCCCCGCTCCTTCTCCTCTTCTGCCAGCCTGCTCAGAAATGTATAGACGTAATCCTCCACGTAAATTCTGTAATTTCCGTTAGCCAGTCCGATCTGCCGCACATTTCTTGGCATGGCAAAAGCTTCCGCTACTCCATCCTGCTCTGCTGTTTCCTCTTTATAAATGACCTCTATCATCCTATATCACCCCTTCGGGTAACAGCATAGCACAGGAAAAACGCAGAATTTATCATATTGTGAAAGGCTTTTCCCATAATTTACCGACAGATTCTGCAACGTGCATATTTTTTTCATTTTCGGGATAAGATGAAGGGAAAAGAAAAGAATCGAGGTTTCCCATGGCTTTTTACATTGACTCAAATAAAACCGGTTCCTCCGGTGAGATTGCATATCTTTTAAAAAAATGCATCCTTCACTGTCCCAAAAAATGGACTGAAATTGTTTTTTTGTGCATTGGAAGCGACCGGATCACAGGTGACTGTTTAGGTCCATATATCGGACATCTGCTTCATCCTCATGAAAGTGCGCGGATTTTTGTCTACGGAACGCTCTCCGATCCGGTACATGCCCTGAACCTGGCAGAGTTCTCCACCCTTATCCGACAGCTCCACCCTCACGCCCTGGTCATTGCGATCGACGCTTCTCTCGGGCAAAAAAAGCACCTGGGCTATGTGACCATTGGAAATGGTGCACTATACCCAGGTGCTGGTGTCCAGAAAAATCTTCCGCCTGTGGGAGATATCCACATTACCGGCATTGTAAACATTGCCGGAATGCTTGAGCATCTTGCCTTGCAGACGACACGGCTTTCCACCGTAGTCGCACTGGCAGATGTCATTGCCGGAGGAATCCTCAGGCTCCTCCCCACAGAGACCGATCTGATCTCCTGTTAATTTGTAAACCGGATATCACATTCTGCTAAATGCTCAGGCAAAATCCTTGATCTGTTTGTAGATGCCTTCTGCATCAAGACCATATTTGTGAAGAAGCTCTACTGCAGGACCGGACTCACCAAATACATCGTGGATTCCGATACGTTTCACCGGTACAGGAGCCTTCTCAGCCAGGCACTCGCACACAGCTCCGCCAAGGCCTCCGATGATGGAGTGCTCCTCAACCGTTACAACCTTGCCTGTTTCTCTGGCAGCTGCAACAATAAGCTCCTCATCAAGTGGTTTGATCGTATGGATATTGATAACTTTTGCATCGATTCCGTCTGCCGCAAGCTTCTCTGCCGCCTCAAGAGCCGGTGCAACACAAAGTCCGTTAGCGATAATGGTAAGATCCTTTCCTTCGCGGAGAACGATGCCCTTACCAAACTCAAACTTATAATCCGGTCTGTCATTGATAACCGGAACAGCAAGACGTCCGAATCTCATATATACCGGTCCCTGATGCTCATAAGCTGCCTCAACCATAGCTTTGGCCTCGATGTCATCAGACGGGCTTGCAACAACCATTCCCGGGATTGCCCGCATGAGTGCAAAATCTTCAAGGCACTGATGGGTAGCACCATCCTCACCTACGGAAATACCGCCATGGGTTGCTCCAATCTTTACGTTAAGCTTCGGATATCCGATGGAGTTACGAACCTGCTCATAAGCACGTCCTGCTGCAAACATGGCAAATGTGCTTGCAAAAGGAACCTTGCCTGTGGAAGCGATTCCTGCCGCAATACCCATCATGTTGCACTCTGCGATACCGCAGTCAATGTGACGCTCCGGAAATTCTTTCTTAAACATTCCTGTCTGTGTAGCTGCTGCAAGGTCAGCGTCCAGAACGATAAGATCCTCGTGTTTTTTACCTAATTCTACAAGGGCACTGCCGTAGCTTGCTCTTGTTGCGATTTTCTTTACTTCTGACATAACGCTTCACCTACCTTCTCCAGATCTTCCATTGCCTGTGCATACTGCTCGTCATTCGGAGCTTTTCCGTGCCAGCCCACTGCGTTCTCCATGTAGGAAACGCCCTTGCCTTTTACAGTCTTCATGATAATAGCTGTCGGCATACCCTTGGTAGCTCTTGCTTCATCAAAAGCAGCTTTCAGCTGATCCATATCGTTGCCGTCCGCAACATTGATCACATGGAAATTGAAGGCTTCAAATTTCTTATCGATCGGATACGGAGAGCATACGTCTGCGATGTCACCATCAATCTGAAGTCCGTTATTGTCAACGATAACTACAAGGTTGTCCAGCTTGCGGAAGCCTGCGAACATGGCTGCCTCCCATACCTGGCCTTCCTCGATCTCGCCATCTCCCAGCAGTGTATATACGCGGTAATCATCATTACTCAGTTTAGCGGAAAGAGCCATACCTGCTGCTGCAGAGATACCCTGTCCAAGAGAACCGCTTGACATGTCAACGCCCGGGATATGCTTCATATCCGGATGTCCCTGAAGATAGGAGCCAAGATGACGAAGTGTTTTCAGGTCTTCTTTCGGAAAATATCCTCTCTCTGCAAGTACAGAGTAAAGTCCTGGTGCTGTATGTCCCTTGGAAAGAACAAAGCGGTCACGGTCTGCTTTCTTCGGATCCTTCGGGTCGATGTTCATCTCTTCGAAATATAAGTAAGTAAACACATCTGCTGCAGAAAGAGATCCGCCCGGATGGCCGGCCTTTGCTGCATGGACTGCTGTTACGATATCCTTGCGGACTTCGTTGGCAACTTTCTGAAGTTCTAACTTATCCATGTTATAAATGTCTCCTTTTTTCGTGCTCCGGCTATGCCGGAGTGTTTATATATAAAAGAGCTTCCAGTTAATTACTCACCGAATACTGCTTTGTAGTCAGCCTGGAATTTGGCAATACCAGAGTCTGTCAGCGGATGATGTGTCATCTGCTCGATTACCTTGAACGGTACAGTAGCGATGTCAGCACCTGCAAGTGCGCAGGCTGTTACGTGCATTGGATGACGAACACTTGCTGCGATGATCTCTGTCGGGATATCTGCAACTGCAAACATCTCTGCGATCTGCTCGATCAGCTCAACACCGTCTGTAGAGATATCATCCAGTCTTCCAAGGAACGGAGATACATATGTAGCACCTGCTCTAGCAGCAAGAAGTGCCTGGTTAGCTGAGAAGATCAGAGTAACGTTTGTCTTGATCCCTTCAGAAGAAAGAACCTTAACTGCCTTCAGTCCCTCTGTTGTCATGGGGATCTTAACAACCATGTTCGGATGGATCGCTGCGATCTCACGTCCCTCACGGATCATGCCCTCAGCATCTGTTGTTGTCGCTTTAACCTCGCCGCTGATCGGTCCGTCAACGATCGTTGTGATCTCCTTGATCACTTCGTTGAAGTCTCTTCCTTCCTTGGCGATCAGGGACGGGTTGGTTGTAACACCACAGATAACTCCCATGTCATTTGCTTCTCTGATATCCTCTACTTTAGCTGTGTCGATAAAAAATTTCATTGTTTTTTTTCCTCCTGTTTACGTTCGTTCTTTTTCCTGATGCTTCCATTATAACAAACTCATTGCGAGGGTCAAGGCTCTTATTTTTTATTAATAAACTTTTCATTAATAAAAGTTTTATTTAATTAATAAACCCTGTCAATTTTTTCACCTGCAGCTATTTACATCCAATTTCACATAACCTGATTTTTGCTGTAAATATCAGCTTTTTCAGCCTTTACAGCTAAATACATTTATGAAACTCTCCTTATATATTATTATTAATATTTTTCACGCCGTTATTTATTTTTCTGCTGACGGACATGTCTCAGTCCATTTTTGCATACCCCGTTGTCCGGCGCGTGATCAGCTTCGGGGCATATTCAATATTATAAAGGCTGGCAGGCCTTTCATCGAGATAAAATTTATCATTCATGTCAATCTTCCGGATAACGATGTCACAGGCATCCCGCCCCTTTAATGCAACAAAATGATCAATGGTTGTCAGTGATATCCTCCGTATCCCCGAATAAAAAATATTATCACAGCCGATGACCGAAATATCCTTCGGCACATGGAAGCGCATCTCATGGAGCGCATCAATCGCTCCGATCGCCATCATATCATTCTGTCCTGCAACAGCTGTGAATTTTTTTCCTTCGCGGAGAAGCTCCATGGTCAGCTCGTAGCCCATGGCATACTCGGAGTCCATACGTGGAAGCCTTCTGTCATTGGATTCATCTGCCGCCTTGATGATCACGTGATCTTTTTTTCCCTCTTTTTCAAACTCACGGACAAAGCCCTCCACACGTTTGGAACGCTGCCACTGCCTCCTGGTAAGAGGCGGTGTGATAAAGGCAACATCCGTATGTCCAAGGTCCAGAAGATGGCGTGCCATAAGACGGCCTACTACTGTATTGTCCTGATTAATGGCATCCACCGTTGTCGTTTTTTCTTTATTGCTTATAATGACCAGCGGAAGCTCCTTTGCAATTTTTTCCACCTGATGCTGGAAATCAGGATGGGGATTGCAGGTGTAAATGATCCCGGCCGGCTCCATGGTCTGCATCATCCGGAGATATTTTTCTTCCAGGCCTGCGTCTCTCTGGGTATTGCAGATAAACACTCCGTAGCCCTGTTCATTGGCCACAGCTTCGATTCCCTGAAGAAGCAGTACATAGTAAGGACTCGTGAGTGTGGGGCAGAAAACAACGATCATTTTTTCTTTCCGGCTGTCTTTGCGTTTCCGGCGGCCCGGCAGCTCATAGCCCAGCTCTCTTGCCGCCTTCTCCACACGTTCCACAGTTCCCCTCGAAAAAGACACACTGCATTTCCGATTCAGGATCATGGATACCGTTGCCTGGGAAACTCCGGCTCTCTCTGCCACATCCAGAGAGGTTGCTTTCTTTTTTGCCACCGCACTCACCTCCTTCCTACAATTCCACCCTGCCCTCCAGGGCTCTTAAGAGTGTTACCTCATCAATATACTCCAGATCACCGCCCACCGGAACTCCGCTGGCAATACGGCTGACCCTGATTCCTGTCGGCTTGATCAGCTTGCTGATATACATAGCTGTTGTCTCACCCTCAAGACTTGAGTTGGTTGCCACAATAACTTCTTTTATATCGCCCTGAAGACGTTTCATCAGTTCCTTCAGCCTGATGTCATCCGGCCCGATTCCCAGCATCGGGGAGATCGCACCGTGAAGCACGTGGTAAACACCGTCAAATTTGCCGGTTTTTTCGTAGGCTGCCAGATCTCTCGTATTCTCAACCACCATGATGGTGCTGTGGTCACGTTTCTGGTTGGCACAGATAGGACAAAGCTCCTGGTCTGTCAGGGTGCAGCAGCATTTACAGTACTGAACGTTCTGCCGCGCATCCGTAATGGAGGCGGTCAGCTGCTCTACCTGATCCTTCGGCATATTCATGATGTGAAATGCAAGACGCTGTGCGGATTTGGCCCCGATTCCCGGAAGATGGGACAGCTGCTCAATAAGCTTATTGATATGGCTGCTGTAATATTCCATCAGAAAGGAAGGCCTCCGCCAAGACCACCAAGGCCACCTGTAAGCTTGGACATGACCGCTGCGGACTCGGACTCAACCTGACGGAGAGCTTCATTCGTTGCTGCCGCGATCATATCCTCAAGCATCTCGATGTCGTCCGGATCCACCGCTTCCTCGGAAAGTGTGACCTTCGTTATCTCGCGTTTTCCGGAAGCCGTAACAGAAACAGCCCCGCCGCCTACCGTTGCTGTGAATTCCTTCTCCTCGAGAGCCTTCTGGTTCTCCTCCATCTGACGCTGCATCTTCTGTGCCTGCTTCATAAGATTGTTCATATTTCCCGGCATACCCATGCCCGGGAACCCACCTCTTTTTGCCATAATAAAACCTCCTGATTATACTATACTTCATCCTCCGGGTCTTCTTCTACCACGACATCCATATGGATGTTCTCCCGGAGTGCATCGTCTACTGTGATCTGTGCAAGATTGGTATGCTGATGTTTATTGGCTACCAGCATATGTATCTCCACTTTTTTCCCTGTTCGGGCCGTGATAATGTCTGAAAGCTCCTGCTGGGCTTCCGGGTTATCCACATAATTCTGTCCCAGAAAATCCTGAAATTCCACAAAAAGTACGGGATCTCCTGTTTCACCATTGTACTTGGGGATCGCTCTTTGAAGAGACTGTTTGAAAAGTCCTGTCGTCTGTCCTACAATGGTGCGCCATCCTGCAACGATCTTCTGAAGATCCTCCGGTGCTGCCTTCTGTGGTGCCGGCTTATGCATCCCGGCCGCAGCGTCTGCTGCCCCGGCCTGCGGACTTCCCCCGGCATCGCCCTCACGGACGATCACCTGCTGCACAGGACGTTCTTCCATCTGCTTCTCCAGAACTCTGATCCGGTCCAGGACCGAGTCCAGATTGGTCTCCATGGCAGGGCGGCAAAGCTTGATCAGCGCGATCTCCACCAGCACTCTTTTCTGGCTCGCAAAACGGATCTGGTTGGACAGCTCGGAGAAAATACGGATGTAGCGCATCAGGGTCTCCACATCTGTCATCTCACTTTCTTCCTTCAGAAGCTTCAGATTCTCCGAAGAAACATCAATAGCTTCCTCCGGATTCTCTGAGGTCTTTACAAGAAGAAGATTTCGCATGTACCAGGTAAAATCTGCCACAAACTGTCCAAGCTCGCGTCCTCCTGTGATCAGATCCTCCAGCACATGGATGGAGCCCGTCACATCTCCCGCGAGTACCTTTCTGAGAAGTCTGCTGAATACCTCATTATCCACAGCTCCCAGAACATCCAGGACTTTGTCATAGGTAAGTACCTGTCCCAGATAAAAAGAGATACACTGGTCCAGAAGGCTCAAAGCATCTCGCATGGATCCGTCGCCTTTTTTTGCCACATAACGGACTGCCTTCTCCTCCGCTTCCACGCCTTCGGCATTCAGAAGCTCGGAAAGTCTGGCTGCTATGGTATCAATGGTGATCCTGTGAAAATCGTAACGCTGACATCTGGATAAAATCGTGATCGGGATCTTATGTGCCTCCGTTGTCGCCAGGATAAAAATAACATAGGACGGCGGCTCCTCCAGTGTTTTCAGAAGAGCGTTAAAGGCTCCTGTTGAGAGCATATGCACCTCATCGATGATGTAAACCTTGTATTTTCCCTCTGTCGGACGGTAGGCCACCTCCTCACGGATCTCACGGATATTATCAACACCGTTATTGGATGCGGCATCGATCTCGATCACATTCATAGCTGTCCCTGCCTGGATGGCCCTGCACATAGAACATTCGTTACAGGGACTGCCGTTTACAGGATGTTCGCAGTTTACCGCCTTCGCCAGGATCTTCGCCACCGTAGTTTTACCGGTACCTCTGGTTCCGCAGAACAGATATGCATGTCCGATACGGTTGGCCCTGATCTGGTTGGTCAGTGTTGTCACGATATGATCCTGGCCTTTTACGTCATTAAAATTATCCGGACGAAATTTACGGTAAAGAGCAGTATAACTCATAAAACACTCCTTCTCTTCGCCACAGTCGCCGCGGAAAGACTTCCGCGGCGGCTGCCTGACTTATGACTGATCAATCGCCAAAGCTGATTCCGATCTGTTTGGCTGCTTTTACAAGCTGGTCCTTCGGTGATACCATCTTCAGCTTGCCTGCGCATTCAGCAAGAGGAACCCTTTTGATCTTGCCGTTGATAACGCCGATCATCACACCATATTCCTCATCCATGATGGCCTGTGCTGCGCCTGCACCAATCCTTGTGGAAAGAACGCGGTCATATGCACATGGCTCTCCACCTCGCTGCATATGGCCCGGAACTGTGATCCGAACCTCACTTCCGGTCACTTTCTGGATCTGGTCTGCGATCTCGTAGGATACGGACGGATATTTCTTCGCTCTCTCCGCAAGCTTTTCTTTGTATTTTTTCTTCGGAAGCTCTGCATCCTCTTTGGAGATGGCTCCCTCAGCTACTGCAAGAATAGTAAAACGCTTTCCTGCCTTGTTGCGTTTCTGGATAGCTTCTGCAACCTTGTTGATATCGTATGGGATCTCCGGGATCAGGATAACGTCTGCCCCTCCGGCAATTCCGGCATTCAGCGTAAGACTTCCAACCTTATGTCCCATGATCTCAACAATAAATACACGGCCGTGGGATGCTGCTGTCGTATGGATACAGTCAATGGCGTTGGTTGCGATCTCCAGTGCACTCTGGAAACCGAAGGTCATATCTGTACCCCAGATATCATTATCGATCGTCTTCGGAAGATGGATGATGTTCAGGCCTTCTTCGCGAAGAAGATTGGCTGTCTTCTGTGTACCGTTTCCGCCGAGGATCACGAGACAGTCAAGGCAAAGCTTATAATACGTCTGTTTCATTGCCTCAACCTTGTCCAGTCCTTTCTCATCAGGCACCCTCATAAGCTTGAAGGGCTGTCTGGATGTTCCAAGAATGGTACCGCCCTGTGTCAGGATCCCAGAAAAATCCCTGGCTGTGAGCATACGGTATTTCCCGTAGATCAGCCCCTTGTATCCATCATCAAATCCATATACCTCAAGGTTCTCAACGCTGTTGCTCAGTCCCTTTACAACACCCCTCATGGTCGCATTCAGTGCCTGACAGTCACCGCCGCTTGTCAGCAGGCCGATTCTTTTAATCATAGCGTCCTCCATTCTGTGCTCTCTTATGTGCACATCTTATTTGCTGCTGTCCGTTTCAGGAATCCTGCATTTCCGCCAGGTTTTTCCCGAAAAACAGCTCCATTATTTCCTCTTCTTACAGAGTTTTATACACCTTGCTATTATAAAGCATTTTCGGGCTGTGTACAAGTCTTACACCAAAAAACATTTACACGGCTTCTTGACAAATCCTTTATAAGAGTCTATAATTAAATTCCGCGCAGCCGGGGAGATAGCGGTGCCCTGTACCTGCAATCCGCTACAGCAGGGGTGATGCCAATCTGAGGCTTGAATTCTGTGGAGCTGCCCTTTATAAGTGGCGTTGACGTTTGGGTCTTACGCAACAGGAATCTGTGAACCGTGTCAGGACAGGAATGTAGCAGCACTAAGCAGAAGCTCTTGTGTGCCGTGAGGGTGCCTGGGCCGAGTTAACTGTAAAGGTAACGTCTGTGAGAGCATTTCGAGGTGCGGCGCGCGTAAAAAAGATTATAACAATCTCTATATAAACAGCATTCCCGCCGGATTCGTCATTTATGACTGATCCGGCGGGATTTTTTTATTTGTGTATATGTGTATATTATTTACAGTATCCGGCAACCACCTGGTTGATCAGCTTGCCGTCTGCCTTGCCTTTCAGGTCTCCCATGACCGCTTTCATGATCTGGCCCTTATTTCCGGTTGCGAGAACATCGGCAAATTTCTCTTCGATATAAGCCTTGATCTCTGCCTCATCCATCTGCTTCGGAGCATATTTTGCAACGATATCATATCTTGCCTGATATTCTTCTTTCAGGTCTGTACGCTCTGCCGGGCAGGTATCGATCTGCTCCTTGGCTGTTTTAAGCTCTTTGAGGATCACTCTGTCTACCAGATCACCCTTGATGTCATCACGGCATCCCTCATCAATGGCAGCCTTCTTCACTGCTGCGATCAGAGAGGAAACCGCTTCCTTAGTCACCTTATCTTTGGCCTTCATTGCTGCTACCATGTCTTTTCTTAAAGCTTCAAGTTCCATTTTATACTCCTCCATTTTCTGTCGTCTGTGTGTCAACGGCTCTTTTTCTGAATGGATATCTTCTGTCCGAGATCCATTTATGACTTTATTTTGATATTTTCACAGGGTTCTGTCAAGAGTAAATCTGTAAGCTCCCGTTCTATTCGCTTTTCTCCGACTGTGCCTTCTGTGACAGCCGTTCTGCTTCCTGCTTCTTCAGCATCTTTGCCTGCTTTTTCTTTTCCCTCAGCTCCCTGAAAAAAGCGGAAAGCATTTCGGAACATTCTTCTTTCAGTACACCTTCCGTGATCCTCACCTGATGATTGAAGCCTTCGATCTGGAGCAGGTTCATCACGGAGCCTGCGCAGCCCGCCTTCGGATTCATGCAGCCAATGACCACCTCATCGATCCTGGACTGCACAAGGGCTCCGGAGCACATCTGGCACGGTTCCAGTGTCACATACATGGTGCAGCCCTCCAGCCGCCAGTCTCCCAGCTTTTTGCTGGCTTTTCGGATGGCATTGAGTTCTGCGTGGGATAAGGTGTTTTTATCTGTATTTCGGCGGTTGTAGCCTCTGGCTATGATCCGGCCTTCATATACGATCACACAGCCAATGGGGACTTCCTCCAATGCACGGGCTTTTTTTGCCTGGCGGAGTGCCTCTTTCATAAAACGTTCCTGGTCTGTCACGTTTCGTCCTCCTGTGTCCTGATATTTTTTCTGTATTTATAAACGGACAGCAGTACATACCGCTGTCCGTTCGATTATAGCCTTCCGCCTGTGGCGTGTCAATTTTTTTCAAAAACCGCTTTTATTTCCTCAGCTATTTCCTGCAGCTTCTGCGCCCGCTGTCCCAGGATACGGACAGCAAGATCTCCATGGACCAGCCGGGTTACACCACCGGCGCATTCCTTTTCATTTTCCAGGATTTCCCATATCTGCTCTTTCCTGTCCTCCGACTGCCCGCTCAGAAAAATATTCGCCATGTGGGTATAGCCTTCATACATGCCGAGTCCTTCCATATCTGTCCTGGCAGGCTCATAGCGGGTATTATCCCGGTAGATCAGTCGGCCATTCCGCCTGATATTCACCCTGGAAGCAAATTTCCGATACTGAAACCGTTCATCAGAGGCTTTTCTTCCACAGGAAATGATCTCCAGGAGAAAAAGCCCGGAGCTTTCGTCTGCCAGGTCGAATTCCATCGTGCTGTCAAAAGCAGACCGGGCATAGGGGATCACCGGCTGCGGATAGTAATAAAAAACTGCATTCTTCTCCACCTTTGCCTTCACATGCCGGACAGCCTCCCCTTCTTTCATCTTATGGACTTTATCAAAAGACTGGGAGAGAAATTCAAGCTCCGTTCCTTCTGTCACGCAAAAATCAAATTCCTGCCTGTCTCCCTCCATGATCCCTGCCGAAGCACAGAGCGGCATAACCGAAATGCCGCCATTTTTCTTTGGAAAAGGCTTCATGATCTTATAAGGTGCTGTGAAAGCCACATCCTCTACAATGGTTTTTCCCTCTCTGATACCTGTCCGCAGGGAGAGCCTGGAAAGCTTTCCAAATTTATTTTCTGCCAAAGGTCATGCCCGCCTTTCTTACATGTCTTCCAGAAGCACGTTCTTTTTGATCCATTCCACAACGGTATCCACCTGTTCATCACCACGGATATTTGTGAAAACAAACGGTCTTTCCCCGCGCATTTTTCTGGAATCCCGGTCCATAACCTCAAGGCTTGCGCCTACATATGGTGCGAGGTCGATCTTATTGATCACCAGAAGATCTGATCTTGTAATACCAGGGCCGCCTTTTCGCGGGATCTTATCTCCCTCCGCCACATCAATAACAAAAATCGTCGCATCTACAAGCTCCGGGCTGAAGGTGGCAGAAAGATTATCACCGCCGCTCTCAATAAAAAGAATCTGGATATCCGGAAAACGTTCCATCATCTCATCCACAGCCTCAAGATTCATGGATGCATCCTCGCGGATAGCTGTATGTGGACATCCTCCGGTTTCAACACCAATGATACGCTCCACCGGAAGTACGCTGTTTTTTGCAAGGAACTGCGCGTCCTCCTTGGTATAAATATCATTTGTGATAACACCAATACTGTATTCGCCCGCCATCTTTCTTGACAAAGCTTCGATCAGTGCCGTCTTTCCGGAGCCTACCGGTCCGGCAACACCAATTTTTACATATGACATAAAAAAACTGCTCCTCTCTGTTTAAGACATATAAAGTCTGGAATAAAGCTTCTCATGCTGGATTCCCCGGATATCAAAGCCCGGTGCCGACAGGCAGAGATCGTCTTCCGTACAGTCCATAATATCGGACAGTATTTCTTCGAACTCCTCATAGCATCCGCAAAGAAGCTCCTGCCCTGCACTCTGGCTCAGTGGGATGGTCTTTACACAGTTTGTCACCATGGCTGAGGTCTGGGCATAAAGATAATGGTAAAGCGTTTCCTCTTCTTCAATCCCGAGTGCCGCACAGAAAACTCCATATGCACAGCAATGGCTGACCGGCTTTCCCTTTCGGGCCTTAAGGTATTCTTCAAAAATTTTCCGTTTTTCCATAGGTATGTTTTCCTGGGGAAGTCTGCAGATCGTTTTTGTAAAACGGGACCCCATTTTTCTGGATGCCTCTCTCTGCTCCATGGGGATCCTGGATGCACCGAGGATTTCTTCCAGATTATCCAGTGCCTCCACATCCCCCTTCAGTGCATACTCATACGCCAGGCGCACCCCGAGAAGGTCTGTACAGGCAAGATTCAGCTTCAGCTTTTTGCTGATATATTCTGCCGCTGTTTTCTCATCATGCACAATGCCCTGCTGGATATAGGTCTCCAGTCCTTGGGAATGGGAATAGCCTCCGATCGGAAAAAGAGCATCATTTACCTGCAGGAGAAAAAAACGGCGGATTTCTTTTATTTTATCCATATTCCTTCCTCAATGATGATGGTTATGGATGGCTGCCGAAATCCTGCGGTCAAAATTCAGCTTCACCGTCTTTTTCTCAGCCTTTACGCCATGGAGTTTTTCCAGCATTGCCATCATTGGTTCATTATAGATCGTGATAAACGTATTTTCCTGATCTCCCCAGAAAAGCGGTGCATGACGGTTTCCGATCTCATAGCAGACCTTTGCCACATATTTTTCGTGCCCCGGCTCCAGTGATACCTCGATCACTTCACAGGGCGGTGTGTTTACTGCGATCAGCATTTTGTCGTCTGCATAGATCACATCATCCTGAAAGAGTCCTCTTGTGAGCACGGAATCATCCAGACGGATTCCCACCTCACGGCCACTGTCCGTGGTTTTCCTATGGATCTTCTTGAACGCCTCATGCCACTCAATATCCACATATTCCACCGTTTTTCCGGTCAGATCAAAGTCCTTTGATTTTCCAAGGATTTTTTCACAAAGCATACATTCTCTCCTCTGTTTTTACCATACTCCAAGAAGCAGCATCACACCCGGGATCCAGGCTGTGACCACACCTTCAAATACCTGAAGTGCCGGTACAAATTTTCCAAGCTTTTTGCCCATGATATCCTCCACGAAGGATGTTCCCCAGAGGATCGCCCAGAGATACCAGATCCCTGCCCAGCGGATATCCGGTGTGATCCCGAGAGCTTCACTTCCCAGAAATCCTTCGATGGTTCCAAATATCACTGCATTGACAGCTACAAATGTAGAAAACCATGCAAACGGGATCGGATTCAGCTTCAGAATCTTGGAAAAAGCTACAAACAGGTAGGTAAAGCAGAACAGAAGTCCTGTTCCTGCCGCATAATAATTTCCCTGCACAAGATTTACAAAGTTAATAAAAAGAGAAAGGCCGCCTGTAAAAATATTCATGACAGCAGCGGATTTTCCATCTACGTTATATAAGGTGCACATTCCGTTATTGATCAGAACGATTCCCACGAATAAAAGACACACTCCTAACATCGGTTTTCCTCCTTATGGTAAAGTCTGTTTTAACCGAAAGCAGTGAAAGGACAGGCCTGTCCGCCCCTTCACTGCTGCCGGACAAATATTCTGGCGGATATTTATATTCCGCACTCCGCAAAAAACGCGGTTTTTTAGAACAGATTGTAGAGCTGCGTAAGCGGAAGCTTCTCCGCAGGCTTGGATGTGATCGCTTCTCCGTCCACCGTTACCTCATAGGTTTCCGGATCTACTGTGATCTCCGGTGTACGGCTGTTGAATACCATATCCTTCTTTGCAATATTTCTGCAGCCCTTTACCGGAACAACTGTTTTTTCCAGGCCATAGGCTTTTTTAATGCCGCCTTCATATGCAGCCTGGGAAACAAAAGTCAGGCAGGCTTCGTTCTTTGCCTTTCCGTGAGCGGCAAACATCGGCTGGTACATTACAGGCTGTGTGGTCGGAATGGATGCGTTGGCATCGCCCATCTTGGAGGCAACGATCATGCCGCCCTTGATGATGATATCCGGTTTTGCACCGAAAAATGCCGGATTCCAGAGAACGAGGTCTGCAAATTTTCCTTTTTCAACAGAGCCTACATAGCCTGCGATTCCATGTGTGACAGCCGGATTGATCGTATATTTTGCAATGTAGCGTTTTACACGGAAGTTGTCATTTCCCTTGCCCTCGTCCTCCGGGAGCGCACCGCGCTCATCCTTCATTTTGCTGGCTGTCTGCCAGGTACGTGTGATTACCTCACCGACACGGCCCATAGCCTGGGAATCTGAACTCATCATGCTGAAGATTCCCATATCATGAAGAACATCCTCTGCTGCGATCGTCTCAGGACGGATACGGGAGTCTGCAAAAGCTACATCCTCCGGAATTTTTTTATCCAGGTGATGGCATACCATCAGCATATCCAGATGCTCATCCAGGGTGTTCACGGTATATGGCATGGTCGGGTTTGTGGAGGATGGCAGAACATTTCCTGCTGCCGCTGCCCGGATGATGTCCGGTGCATGTCCGCCGCCGGCACCCTCTGTATGATAGGTATGGATCGTTCTTCCGCCAATAGCCGCAAGTGTGTCCTCCACACATCCGCCCTCATTCAGGGTATCTGTATGAATGGCAACCTGTACGTCATACTCGTCTGCAACGTTCAGGCAGTGATCGATAACTGCCGGTGTTGCGCCCCAGTCCTCATGGATTTTAAGGCCCATGGCACCGGCCTTTACCTGCTCGATCAGAGGAGCCTCATCCGAGCAGTTTCCCTTTCCGAGGAAACCAAGGTTCATAGGGTATTCCTCTGCTGCCTTCAGCATCATCTTAAGGTTCCATGGTCCAGGTGTACAGGTAGTCGCATTGGTTCCATCGGCAGGACCTGTTCCTCCTCCGATCATGGTGGTAACACCGCTGTACAGTGCACAGTCGATCTGCTGCGGGCTGATAAAGTGGATATGGGTATCAATACCACCTGCTGTGACGATCATTCCTTCGCCTGCCAGTGCCTCTGTAGACGCGCCTACGGTCATTCCCGGAGTGACACCGTCCATGATATCCGGGTTTCCGGCTTTACCGATCCCTGCGATCTTTCCGTCCTTGATTCCGATATCTGCCTTGATGATTCCTGTAGTATCCACGATCAGGGCGTTGGTGATCACCAGGTCCAGATCTCCGTCACGGCTGCAGGTTTTTACAGACTGTCCCATTCCGTCACGGATGGTCTTGCCGCCGCCGAATTTTACTTCATCACCGTATGTTGTATAATCCTTCTCGACCTCGATCACAAGGCTGGTGTCCGCAAGTCTCACCTTGTCACCAGTTGTAGGGCCGTACATCATTGCATATTTTTCACCGGAAATTTTTACGCTCATTTGTGTCCCTCCTTATAAGAATCCTTTTAATGCTGCTTTTTCCATGGAGGCCTTCTTCGTATCCTCTGCTGCCCTTGCCCTTGTCAGGTCATTAAGGCCAAACACACGTTTTCTTCCACCCATCTCTGTCAGCTGTACTTCTTTTTCCTCGCCCGGTTCAAAACGCACGGAAGTTCCGGACGGAATATCCAGATGATAGCCATATGCAGCCTCGCGGTCAAAGGAGAGGCATTTATTTACTTCAAAAAAATGAAAATGGGAGCCAACCTGCACCGGACGGTCACCCTTGTTTGCAACCAGGATCTTTGTTGTATTTTTTCCTTCATTTAATACAAGCTCTCTGTCTGCCGGAATAATTTCACCAATCTTCATATCAATTCCTCCTGCTTACTGAATCGGATTATGTACAGTCACAAGCTTCGTTCCGTCAGGGAAGGTTGCCTCCACCTGTACCTCGCCAAGCATATCTGCCACGCCATCCATTACTTCATCCTTCGTGAGGATCTTGGTTCCAAGCTGCATCAGTTCTACAACTGTTTTTCCATCACGTGCAAGCTCCAGAAGCTCAGAGCTTATGTAAGCCAGTGCTTCCACATAATTCAGCTTAAGTCCACGTTCCTTCCTCTCCTTCGCCAGATTTCCGGCCATATGGAGCATGAGTTTTTCCTGTTCCTTAGGGTTAAGTCTCATTATCTGTTCCTCCTTTTCCGCCTGCATTCTCTACTGATATAATCTAAAAAAGTGCAGACAAAAGCCCCATACGGACTCCATTGTCTGCACTAACAAATGGATTATAAATGATTTTCTGTACAAAGTCAATAACGCTGCTGCCACTTTAATTATAATACATATTAATTATGAAGCGATTCTCCATTGGTGGCAATTACATCCTTATACCAGTAGAAGGATTTTTTCCTGTAACGGTTCAGGGTGCCACTTCCGTCATCGTTGCGGTCCACATAGATGTAGCCGTAGCGTTTTTTCAGCTCTGCTGTGGATGCGCTGACAAGGTCAATGCATCCCCAGGAGGTATAACCCATAACCTCTACGCCATCCTCAACTGCCTCCTCAACCTGAAGGAGATGCTTTTTGAGATAATCGATACGGTAATCATCCTCAACTGTCATAACGCCGTCTTTCTCAACCAGCTTGTCTACTGCGCCCAATCCGTTCTCAACAATGAACAACGGTTTCTGGTAACGGTCCCAGTAATAGTTCAGCACATAGCGGAGTCCCTGCGGGTCGATCTGCCAGCCCCACTCGGAAGCCTCCAGATACGGGTTCGGAACGCCTCCCAGAAGATTGCCTTTTCCTTTGGCCTGTTTTTCCGGATCTGCGGTATCACAGATGCTCATGTAATAGCTGAAGGAAACGAAATCTACGGTATTCTTCAGGATTTCCTCATCACCCGGCTCAAATTTGATCTCGATGTTGTTCTCACGGAAATAACGTTTCATGTATCCCGGATAGTATCCACGGACGTGCACATCACCGAAGAAATCATTCTTATGGACACTCTCCATGGTCTTGATCACATCATCCGGGCATGGTGTCAGCGGATATGTCGGCATACTTAAGATCATGCAGCCGATCTTTGCATCCGGCATCATCTCATGGCCGATCTTTGTAGCAAGGGCACTTGCAACCAGCTCATGGTGAACGGCCTGGTACAGATCCTGCTGGGAAAGCTTGTCCTTTTCTGTATAAATGCCGCCGCTTAAAAATGGCTCATGGAGAACGGAATTGATCTCGTTAAATGTCAGCCAGTATTTCACTTTTTTGCCGTATCTTCCAAAAATAGTTCTTACATATCTCTCATAGAAGCCGATCATCTTTCGGTTTACCCATCCGTCATAGGTTTTTGCAAGATGAAGCGGTGTCTCATAATGGGAAATTGTTACCAGCGGCTCAATTCCGTATTTATGGCACTCGTCAAAAAGATCATCGTAGAACTGAAGTCCTTTTTCATTCGGTGTCTCCTCATCTCCGTTCGGGAAAATGCGGCTCCATGCGATGGAGGTACGGAATACCTTAAATCCCATCTCTGCGAATAATTTCACATCTTCTTTGTAGCGGTGGTAGAAATCAATTCCCACAAGCTTCATATTGTCTTCTGTAGGTTCCTCTGTTCTCGGTCCCACGATTCCATGCGGGGTTACGTCCTGTGTGCATAAACCTTTTCCATCTTCGTTGTATGCACCCTCACACTGATTGGCAGCAACTGCGCCGCCCCATAAAAAGTTCTCTGGAAATGCCATTTGGGTATCCTCCTTATATATGATATATTCAAGCGGACATTCGGAATCCGCTTTGCTGCTTCCTCATGAACAGATCAGTGGCATGAACCACTTATCTGTTCATGAAGTGATATAAAGCACCAATTAAATTGGCATCATTGTAGAATCTGCAGTTTGTGATCTTCGGCTCCGGAACGTATGGAGATACCTTACGCAGCGGAATGCCTTCCAGCAGCTCATCCATGCTTCTTTTAAGATATTTATGCAGGAGAGGCTGCTGGCTGATACCGCCGCCCACTGCAATGATATCCAGATCCAGATAGATATTCAGGTTGTAGATCTGCACCGCAAGGCTGTCTGTAAATTCCTTCAGGCCTGCAAGGACCTTCTCATCACCGTCATTTGCCAGAGCGAAGATCTTCACTCCGTCATAATTCTCCCAGTCCTCGCCTGTATGCTTTGCAACGACTCTCGCAAGTCCTTCCGCACCGTTATTCAGTCCCCAGTAGCTGTCCATCTCTGCCGGTTTCTTCGCATCTGTGCATATATAGCTGTATTCACCTGCCGTGAAATGATTTCCGCGGAAAAGCTTTCCATTGAGGATAATGCCGCCTGCAACCCCGGAACCAAGAACAACAACTGCTCCGTTTGTACAGCCCTTAAGGCTTCCTCTCCAGAATTCCGCAAGTGCGGCACATTTTCCATCGTTTTCCACAGAAACCGAGATTCCATAGCGTTTGGAAAGCTCTGTCCCAACTGTGCTTCCTGCAAGATATGCAAGGTATCCGGCTGTTACACAGTAGCCATCCTTGTTGTCCAGCATCCCCGGCATACTGATGGCAATGCCTTCAATACGGTTTCTGTACTTCTCCACAACGCCGTCCAGAACTGCGTAGTAATCCTCTTTTGTCTTTGTACGGTAGTCCGGTGTCGGAACCTTGTCTTTTTCAAGAATTTCTGCATTTTCATCCATTAATGCGTATTTTGTGAATGTTCCGCCAGCATCAAATACAAGATAATTTTTCATTTTCATTTACCTCAGAATTTATTTCTCATCACCGAAATTCAGCGCAAGCTTTGCAAAGAAATCCTCCAGTGTCAGTCTTGCATCCAGATATTTGTAAACACGGATCTCCCGGTTATCCTGTCCGTGGATATAGGTCATATCCTCAGCGACCCTCGGAGCCGGTACCATATCATAGCTTACTTTCTCCAGCTCTTCCATAAGAACTGCGATGGTTCCCTGGTCCCCAAGTCCCCAGATCTCACCCTGCGGCCAGTCCAGCTCATATTTGGCTGCCACATGGTTGAAATCTACCAGCTGCTCGAAAAGATATTTTCCGATCTTTCCGCACGGGCGGACCTTCAGCTGAAGCTCTGCAAGAGAAACTGCCATTACTTTGTAAAGGCTCATCGGAACCTGCCATACCGGAACCCTAGAAGAAAATACTACGTTTGCAGCATTGACATCCATCATCAGGTTGAACTCAAATCCTCCCTTTGGATAATCGGCTCCACCGATCCAGATCACGGTCATACGCTCTGCGATCTCCGGCTTCATCAGAAGTGCAGATGCAACGTCTGTGATCGCACCCTGGCATGCGATGTATAACGGTCTTTTGTCGTCCTTCATAGCTTCCTCAATGATGAATCTTGCTCCATCGGAATCGATCGGCGTATGCTCATCCTCAAGGGCGCGTGGTGCACCAAGCTTTACCGGATACTGATCCTTAAGGCCCATAAGATCCATAACCTTGATGATCTCATCGTAGCTTGCCTGTGCGGTACCAAGCTCGCCGTACTGCTGCGGATTTTTCCAGAAATGACCTGCAACAAGTCCTTTTACGTCAAACCTTGGTGTCATAAGATGATGTGCTACTGCATACTGGTCATCAGCCTCATTCTTGCAGTCTGTGTGTACGATCACTCTTACTTTTTTGTTTTCCGGTACTGTGTAGGCGTAATTCCACATATATTTTTCCTCCTGAAGATTTCTGTCTGTAGTTGAAAGGAGCACCTTTCGATGCCCCTTATTTTTGTTCTGGTTTATGCGCTTTCTTTCTGACGCTTATCAAGGTCTGCACGGATCTGCGGATATTTTTTATCCAGGTCATATGGAAGAAGTACTACTACTGCAAGGACAGTAGATACCAGTGCAAGACCTCCGAACGCGAAGTTGATCGCTGTGTGTGTCTGCGGGAATTTTGTTGCAATATCCACACCGTCTGCGATTGCCTGGTCAAGCTTTGCTGCATCGTAATTACCCCATACAAGAAGGGCAGATACGATAGCAGATGCTGCTGCGGAAGATACCTTGTTTACAAATCCCTGGATCGCATTCTGTGTTCCGCCAAGGTTTCTTCCTACCTGCCACTCTGTATAATCGAAAATGTCAGGCATCATGGAGAAGAACATACTGGAACGGAAACCAAATCCGAGTCCGATCAGTCCAAGTGCTGCTGTTGCGATCGTTCCGTCAGATGTGAAGAACAGGATCGCATATCCAATGATATCTACGATAGCACCAAACTGGATCAGCTTGATCTTCGCAATTCCCCTGCCGTTAAGGTAGGCTGCAAGGATCATGGTCGGGATCGCAAGTAAGGTAAGTAAGGTAAGTGCAAGTGACATTCCGCTTACATCACCGACAATGTAAGTATAGTAATACTGCATTGCCCCGTACATGGAAAGGTATCCGAGGAAGAGGAAGAATACCTCGCCAAGGAACATGATGTAATATTTGTTTTTCACAAGGCTGCTGATATCCTTGATCAGAGAGCTCTTTCCTGCGGACTGTGTCGGTGGGTTGATCTCTACGATAGAAAATACGCAGATTGCCATGATAATGATAACGATGATTCCAAGTACGATGTTTGTGTTACGGTATCCGGTAGCCAGTGCTGCACCAGTTGCATCCTTGGAGCCGGAGAAGAAGTATACCATCGGAAGCACGAACAGAGAAGATGTCAGTGATCCAAGGTTTGAAAATACGGTACGTGTTGTTGAAATCTTGGTACGCTCTGTTGCAGACGGTGACAGAGAAGATACGATCGGTGCCATCGGAATGTTTACCAGAGTATAGCCAAATGAGAAAATAATGTAGGTAATGTATGCCCATGCCAGCTTTGCACCTGCACTCCAGCCTGTCGGAACAGAGAACAGAAGTACCATACCTACTGCAAGGACTGGTGCTCCGTAAAGCATCCATGGACGGTAACGTCCCATTTTTGTATCTGTACGGTCGATCATTGCACCTACCATGTAGTCAGTGAAAGCATCGATAAATTTTGTTACAACAAACATAAATCCAACCGCTCCGGCTGCAAGCCCCGCGCAGTTTGTGTAATAAAACAGAAGGTATGTATTAGCAAGAAGGTATGCAAGATTACAAGCATAATCACTGATACCAAAACCGATACGCTGTCTCCATTTGAACTTCGTTGTTTCATAATATGCCGGTTCGTGTTTTAATTTTTGCATTTCTTTCCTCCACCCTTTATATTGATTTAATAATTCTCTCTGAACATTCAATTTTTCTGCGCGCCCTGTTCTGAAAGAATTGCTCAGGTATGTCTCAACGACAAGCATATTATAAGCAAACCGCTCCTTGTTTCGTTATCATTTTTCTGATGTTTTTGTCATTTTTTCAACATATTTCTAATATTTTTATAAACTCATGGCACCTCAGCATGCAACCGAAGCTCAGGAATAAAATTCCTTGCGCTTATATTTTTCCCGGTACTGTCCCGGAGTCATCTGCATATATTCCTTGAATACACTGCCGAAATGGCTCTGGGAGTTGAAGCACACGTAGTCACTGATCTCTGACAGTGTTGCATCCGAGTATTTCAGAAGATTTGCCGCACGCTCGACCCGGAACCTCTGTATATAATCCTGGATCTTCATTCCGGTATCCTGACGGAAGGTTCTGGAAAGATGTCCCTGGCTGATCCCGATCGCCTCTGCAATATCCTCCAGATAAATTTTGCGCTGATAATTCTGGGAAATATAATCCTTGCACTGTTCTGTATACCCGGAAAAATTTCTCCTCTCCCTGGTATCTGACACCAGCTTTGTAAATTTATAAAGACATCTCCTGTTCAGCTCTGTGATCTCCTCGATTTTCTGGCACTGGTCGATCTGATTGATCAGGTAATCGCTGAGACGATAGGCATCTGCCGGTGCAACTCCGCCTGCAATGGCTTCTCTGGTAGCCATGGTCGTGGTTACAATGGCAAGATTTCTCTGGTCGTTAAACCGGTTTTTGGAAAGAATTCCCGCCTTTTCAAACAAACCTGCCGCACGCTCATTGATCTCTTCCACCTTTCCTTCCCGGATACAGTCCATAACGTAGCGTTCTTCCATATAGGTATGGTGATAGGCTGTTCCGTCCGGTTTTTCCAGTTCGATACGAACCCTGTCATTTTCCTCCCGGATTTCTTTTTCTTCTATGAGATTATTTTTTTCCATCAGGTCATCCGGCTGGATGTCTTTTCCCTCCAGAAGCTCATACAGAAAACTGACAAAGTTCAGCATCCGGTTCAACGTCATCTGATCCGGATGCCTTTCCTCCTTGGCGGACATATGGTATTTCTTGTAAAACTGATGGATTTCCACGTAGCTGAGCTGTTCCGCACATACAGGACCTGACAAATAGAATTCCCGGCCGCTCTGAACACAGAAAAAATAGATCTTGTCAAGAACCTTACAGATAGCCGGTACATCCTGTTCTTTCGCCTGGCAGATCAGGGCGTTGACCAGTTCTTCTGATACAGTCAGTGGATTCTGTTTTTCAGAAAATATGCCAAAACTTCGGACCGCTTTTCCGGTTTCGTCTGTATAAAAAATGGGGATTCCCCATAATACTTCCAGTTTTCTCAGCAATGTGTGTTCTGCCATGTCGTTATCCTTTCGTTTTCTGCCTGATTCGGTTAAATTATAAGTGGTTTTGAGCTGATTCGCAATAACAGCCTTGCAGCTTTTCATCCTCTGAGGTATGCTTATGTTAGTTTTTTTTGCGAAAGGATTTAGTTTATGAAAATCTGCGGTTTTAACAAAACAACCCTGCTGGATTATCCGGGGCGGGTGGCCTGCACCATTTTTCTTGGTGGCTGCAATTTCCGCTGCCCCTTTTGCCAGAATGGAGCCCTGGTGCTGGAGCCGGAGACTCAGCCCTGCTTTTCCCAGGATGAAATTCTGGCTTTTCTGAAAAAAAGAAAGGGGATCCTTGATGGTGTCTGCGTTTCCGGCGGCGAACCCACCCTTGCACCGGAGCTTCCGGATTTTCTTGGCAGGATCAAAGAGCTTGGCTATGATATAAAGCTTGACACCAACGGTTCACGCCCCGCTGTAGTAAAAAAGCTCGCAGCAGATGGTCTCATTGACAAAGTCGCTATGGATATCAAGGCCTGTCCTTCCAATTATCATGTTCTTACCGGCGTAAATGTTGATCTGGATGCGATCCGCGAAACTGCCGGATGGATGCAAAACGGAGATCTGGATTATGAATTTCGTACTACTGTTGTGCGGGAGCTTCATTCGAAAAAGGATTTCCAGGAGATCAGCCAGTGGCTAAGCGGCGCAAAAGCCTATTATCTTCAGGCTTACCGGGATTCTGACGGGGTTCTGATGCCAGGCTTCTCCGCCTGTTCTGAGGATGAAATGAAAAACTACCGGGATATCCTCCTTGGGACGATCCCGGTAGTTGAAATCCGTGGTATGGATCTGTGATTTTGGTCAGATATTAATAAAACAGTACCAGTATCCACCCTTCCCGCCTGGAATATGAATATCCCTGCATTCCCTGAAATAGGGAAACCCAAACATACTGGCCATAAACCGTTCCTGCTGGCTGTAGCCGCCTGGAACTCCCAGTATGTACTGCCCCCGGTGATTTCTGCACAGCAGAAGATGCCCGAAATTCTGATATCCATATATGACAAAACGGTTGTTGCAGAAGCACCCGTTTTGTTTACATAAAATAGAGCAGTCGGATGGTTTGATCTTCCGGCAGTCTGTGAACTGGCCATCGTCAAAGGGAATTTCACAGGGCACACCTGGAAGTGGACGGGGCGGCCCTGGCGGTTCCGGTCTTGGCGGCTCCGGTCCTGGCGGTTCCGGTCCTGGCGGTTCCGGTCTTGGCGGTTCCGGCCTTGCTTTCTCTGATGAAGCTTCCAGGGCTTCCTCTTCTTCCTCCGAAACTGCCTCCGCTTTCATGATCCCGATTTCCTCCTTTTTCCACTCCCGGAAATTCTCCGGCCGGATCGGCTGATCGTCCCATTCCGTTCCCCAGAATCCTCCGGCATCCGAGATCAGCAGCATTCCGCCGAGATCCCGGAGACTTTTTCCCATACCCCCAACATTCTCCGTCTCTGTTTCCAACACACATTCAATCTGTTCACGCCCTGTAACACAGCTTCCGATCAAAATCCCGTCCATCAGTCCTTCCCGCCGCACAAACCCATACACCCGGCACCTGCTCCCCGGCTCCAGCCCGACGCAGCGCAGGTGAACCTCCATCCGGCACTTCCGGTCCATGGCCTCCACCCTCACATAACCACTGCTGCCATCCTTTTTCCCCTTACGATACTCGTACACATACGCAACAAAACGCTGATATCCAGCCAACGCGTGTCCCTCCGGTAATTCGGCTTCGTTAATATATATGAGGATTGGGGAAAATCATTCCTTGCTCCAGATTTTCTTTTACATCAGAGCTGTCATTCACATGCAATCCATCCAGCCTGCATTCTCTGTATCACACTGCCATCGCGCGCATCGATCGTAAGAAGCGGAACACCGGCATTGTCCATAGTTACATTTCCCATAACAGGTCCATCTTCATTTCCGGTTCCATACTCATATTCTGGTTCTTTTGCTTTCCACGTTCCATAAAAATCCCACACCGGGATCAGGTTTGCTTCTGTATCATTACTTTCACTCTGCACACGCATATATCCCAGCTGAACCTTAGTTATGGTCATCTCCGCGCTCTGCGCATCGATGGACGGATAGCGGCTGTGACTTCCCCCGTCAACGGAGATCAGCCTGTTCTTCTGCTCTGTCATCACCTGCAAAGTGATGGTTTTTTCAAAGATATCTTTAATCTCATCAAACGGAAGTAAAAACAGTCCCTCATCAGAAACATTTGACGCTTCAATGGGATTTCTGTGCAAAAAACTCTGGAGTGTCCCACTGCAAAAATCCATCATCAGTACTTCATTATCCCAGCCTTCAGACAGTCCTTCATGAAGTGCTCCATCTTCATCTTCCCATGTCACAGCCTTCTCATTAAGCGGCAAAGCTGTGTCTCTCACATAATTAACCGGAATTCCGTCTATCATCCGTTCAAAAATAAAATCGTCTTTTTCCAGAGATTGTTTTCCCTCGGTAAGCTCTTTTGAACTGCTGTCAAATATCTCCCAGTCCCCGGAAACAAGGCTCATGACCTTGTCCCAGGCTTCCTTTTCGGACATTTTTCCACTTCCGGCTTTTATATAATTTTGAAAACGTTCTTCCCTTTCTTCTTTCTCATCGGGAGCCAGGGTCATATCTCCACAATCATCAAAAGTAAACTTAGCGATCCGAAACGCAAGCTCTTCCACATCAGCTTCCTGTTCTGCCTGTGCATAAGAGTACCGATATGTCAGCCCATCCACCGTATATGTTCCTGCCTGTTCATTTGTATTCTTCTCTTCCTGCATGGGCTGCCCTTTTCCAAACGTATCTTTTATCTTGTTCTGTTCTTCTTTGGAAATCGCTGCTTTCTTTACTTTTTTCAGACAGATCGTATCTACATCCGGTATTTTCACCACTGCATCTGCTTTCAAAGTAAACTTCATCGGATTTTCTTTATCCGCCCTCTCCGCTGATCTTAGATCCGCCTGTATCGTTGTCCGGTAAGTTTCCGGTGCCTGTATCTGTTCCGCTACTGTTTTCTGAACCGGTTCCTTTTTTTCCTCTTTTTTCTGATCTGTTTTATCTTTTTCTTCCACTACGGCAGACTGAACAACACTGTCACATCCTGATAACGCCAAAAGATTCACGCACAGAAAAGCTCCCAGAAACATTTTTATCTTCTTCATCTTTTCTCATCCTTTCCTGTCTGTATACAAAAAGTACTCTCTTCTTACAAGAAAAGAGTACCATATTGCCTTTCCGATGTATTCATCAAGATGTAAACAAATTGTAAATCAGAAGATGGCTCTTACCGTTGTTCCCTCCCCTGGCCGGCTTTCAATCTTCAGGGATCCTCCATGAATTTCCGCAACCTTCACACAAAGGGCAAGTCCAAGTCCGGAGCCGCCTTCCTTACGGCTTCGCGATTTATCCACCATATAAAACGCATCCGTGATCTTCCCCAGCTCTTCCTTCGGAATTCCTCTTCCTGTATCCGTCACCTCAAAAATCTTTTTTCCGGATTTTTCATATGCCTTTACCAGAACACTTCCGCCTACATCTGTAGCTTTCAGTGCATTATCGATCAGATTTACCAACAGGCTTTCCATCAGGGCAGGGTCCATCTTCATGGAAAATGCTTCATATTCTATCTTTAGCTGCACGTTTCTCTTCTCTGCCTGTTCTTTTTCCATGTCAGAAACGTGATTTAATACCTCGCCTGCCGGAGTCATTTCCATCTGTATCGCCCGATTCTGATAAAGCCCCAGCATCTGCAGCATTTTTCCAGAAAGTGCTTCCAGCCGTTTTCCCTCCCGGTTGATATGTTCCAGTGCCCTGTCTTTTTGTTCTTCTTTTAACTTTACGTGGCGCAAAGTATCAGAATAACCGATAATGGAGGTTAAGGGCGTTCTCATTTCATGGGAAAGTGCACCCATGAGCAGCTCCTGCTTTTCTGCCACTTCCTGCAATTTTTCCATCCGCTCCACAGTTCTTTTCATCATCATATAAATAAAAAGACCTGCGATCAGAAATACTGCCAGATAGATCCCCAAAAAACAGACGGCTGTCTGTCTCAGCTCTGTGAACACCCCTGTGACTTCCCGGACAGAGAGGATTTCGTATCCTTCCGGTTTAGACAAAGCTGCTCTTTGGAGAAGGAGATACTTCTTTCCCAGCTTCTGTATCTTGTAGGCATACGGATCCCTTTCATCCTTTAATCCCAGGTTTTCGATTCCCACGATCTCATATTCTGTCAGATTTTCGACAGCATCACTACTTTCCCTATTGATCAGAGCCATGCCTGTCCCACAGCATCTCCGGAACTGAAACTCCATATAAGCTCTCTTTCCGGTTTCTGACATCTGCTCATATTTACTGTTATCCCAAAACTGTTCCAGAAGTGCCTTTCCATTTTCCAGCTGTCTGCCGTAGGTCTCAGCGGCATTATGTAAACTTCTTTTTCCTGTGATATAGAGGCTTAGTGCCCCTACCGGTATCAGTGCACACAGCAGAGTCACCAGCATAAGAAGTACTGTCCGTTTCCACAGCTTCATATATTTCACTCCTCCAGGCGGTATCCCAGCTTCGGTATCGTCTTGATTTCCTCATAGAGTCCCAGTTTTTTCCTGAGCTGTCCGATATGCACATCCACCGTCCTGCTTTCCCCGAGAAAAGCTTCTCCCCAGACACGTTTTAACAGTTCTTCTCTTCCAAGAGCAATATTTTTATTTTGGAGAAGCAGTACAAATAAATCATATTCCATAGGTTTGAGATTCACCGGAACACCACTTTTTGAAACCTGATGGCTCTGTATGTCCACCACGATATCACGAATCGTCAAAATCTTTTTGGCCCGTCCGGTCCGCTCCAGAACCTTTTCAATGCGCACCAGCAATTCCAGCATCTCAAAGGGTTTTACCATATAGTCTTCTGCTCCCAGTTTTAATCCCTTTACCTTGGAAGCTACATCATCTTTTGCGGTCAGATAGATCACCGGGATCTCTTTGCTTCTGAAATCTTCCATCAGTGAAAACCCATCTTTTCCAGGCAGCATAATATCCACAACAGCCAGATCTGCATCTTCATTCCACAAAAGCAGCCGCTGGGCCTCTTCCCCATCATAAGCTGCCACAGTCTCATATCCTGCCGCATCCAGGTTCATACATAACAGTTCTGAAATTGCACGGTCATCCTCGATCACCAAAATTTTATTTTTCATTCTCGATGCCACCTCTGGTATTTTTTCTACAGTATAGCTTTGAGTAACACAAAAAGAATCCCCAGGCCAAGGGATTCTCAAAGTTTTAGTCGAAGCGACAGGATTTGAACCTGCGACCTCTGCGTCCCGAACGCAGCGCTCTACCAAACTGAGCCACGCTTCGTTATTTGTTTTCAGTTGTTTGTGTGTTGCTCAACTGCAAGAGCTATTATATTAGAGTTTCTGTTCTTTGTCAATAGAAAAAATCAAAATTTTTCAAAAAAATCGAATTTTTTCTTTTTTACTGCTTCGGGAGTGCATTTTCGCAGACCCGAAGCAGATTGGGGAAGGTTTTTTATAGCATATTCTCAGGTGAAATATGTGATCATTTTACGGTAACTGTTACTTTCTTTGTGATTCCATTGCTGCTTACATAGATAACAGCTTTTCCTTTTTTCACGCCTTTAACAACACCCTTGCTGCTCACAGTGGCAACTTTTTTATTACTGCTGGTGTAAGTGATCTTTGCTTTGGAAGTAGCTGTCGCTTTGATAGCTGTTGTCTTCTTTGCTTTTACACTTACAGCTGTTTTGGATGTAAGCTTCAGGCTGCCTTTTTTAACTGTGATCTTGCAGGTTGCTTTATAACTTCCGCATTTTACTGTAATTGTAGCTGTTCCGGCTTTTTTTGCTGTTATTTTTCCGGTTTTGCTTACTGCTGCGATCGCTTTGTTGCTGCTTGTATAAGTAACTTTTCCGCTAACGCCTGCTTTTGTCACTTTGATCTGGCTTGTTCCACCTACAAATACTGTTTTTACAGAAGCTGCTGCTTTTACAGACGGTTTCTTAACTGTGATCTTGCAGGTCGCTTTATAACTTCCGCATTTTACTGTAATTGTAGCTGTTCCGGCTTTTTTTGCTGTTATTTTTCCGGTTTTGCTTACTGCTGCGATCGCTTTGTTGCTGCTTGTGTAAGTTACTTTTCCGGTAAGCCCTGTTTTTGTTACTTTCAGTGCAACAGTGGCCGGAGAGCCTTTTACATAGAGTGTTTTTGATGAAACATTCAGCTTCACAGATGGAGTTTTAACTGTAAGCTTATATTCAGCTGTCTTTCCTGCTGCAGATGTAGCTGTGATCACAGCTATTCCTGCTGCCTTTGCAGTTACTTTTCCGTTTGCATCTACAGCTGCAACTTTTGTGTTGCCGGAAACATATGTTACATCCTTGCAGTTCTCACCTGATACCTCAAGCTGTTTGGAGCCACCGATATAAAGAGTTCCTGATTTTTCCTTAAAAGCGATCGTTCCATATACAAGCTGTACAGAAACATCCGCATAATCATCACTGGAAATTTTTACTGTATAAGTTTCGTTTTCCGGTCTCTCCACGGAAGGATCCAGTGTGACCACACCATTTACGGCAGCTGCATCCTGCGCAAGATATGTTGATTTTGAAGCATGTCCAATGCCTGTTGTATAGAAAACAGATACTTTTGGATTTTTGTACTTATCAAGATTTGCAAATCTTATATGCGTGCTGTCTGTAAACTCCGGTGAAACTGCCATAGCTTCTGCTGCCTGTGGTTTGATATAAATGCCTTTTGCAAATTTATATACATATGCACCATCCGGAGTAATATAGGTTACTTTTGAAATTTTTTCCCCCATAAGGCCGGAATCTGCTGAAAATGCAAGTTCATATGGCTGTACCCAGATCTCATAAGTATGTCGAAGACCTACTTTCTTTCCGCTTGCAGTCTCAACGATCGCCCCCAGTGTATTTCCGCCTACGGCAAAATCATCCTGTCTGGAATTACGGAGATAATTTGTGCTGGCTTCTTTTACTACCAGCATATAGTCGCCCCAGATAGACGGTGCCTGGATTTCCGCAGATGCGTCCGTTACTGTCGCTTTTACATTAAATTTTGTCGCACTGTATGTTCCATCTGCATTCAGTATTTTATACTGTCCCGCATTCTGTGTCGGTGCTTCGTTCAGGGTAATATCTGCCGCCTCTGTATAGACACCTTCCCGCGGAAGTTTATCTGCTGCTTTCAATGCCAGCGCATCTACATAAGTCTCTGCATCTACTGCAACACTAACATTTTTCACACCCTGGATCTGATAACCGGAAGATGTCACCGCTGTACTGTCTTCGTTTGCAAAAATCTGGTTTTTGCTTGTGGTTGCAGAAGTGATCGCATCATAATTTTCCTGTGTGGTATCTCCCGCATAAAATTCTGAATAACTTAATGTGGCAGTTCCATACAGTTTTCCAGTCAAAGCAGTCTGTCCATCTGCCACTTTTACATAAACACCTGTTGTTCCGATCTGTGTATATCCTTTTACCGGCTGCATGGACCAGAGATATTTTACTCCTGCTACTGTAATCTCAGAAGCATCCTGAAGAACCTCTCCTGCTTCTGACATAAAAGCATCTCCATCGTTAAAGGTATCTTCTGTGTCTTCCTGCTGCATATCTTCTGCCTGGATTTCTTCCGGCTGAACCTCTTTTGCAGAAAGTTCTGTATCTTCTTCCTGGATATCTTCTGCACTGCTGTCCTCTGAGTCTTCCAGCTGTACGCTGTCCTCAGCGAAATCCTGCTGATCTTCGGAAATTTCCTCCTGGTTTTCCCCAAAATCCTCTTCCTGTACCGTTTCTTCCTGTGTTTCTTTTGACACGTCACTAAAAGCTTCTGCCTCAGCTGCCATTGCCGTTACCGGCACTCCTGATGCGATCACTGCTGAACTCAGAACGAGTGCGGCAGACTTCTTAAAAAGTTTCCACTTATGCATACTTGTCCTCCTGCTTGTCTTTTATGACAATTGTTGTTCTTCTATCGAAAACTCTGCGCAGAGAAATCCATATCCGTTTTTCGCAAAACAAGTCTTCCTTCGCTGTTCATTATTTTTCACAACTCTGCGGGGGACTTGCCTGTTTTGGTTTATTGATTTGAAATTTCTTCTGCAAAATATGCATTATGTGTTACTTTCTGCAGAAGTGCTCTATCAAGCACGTGTAAGTTCGTCAAAACTAACATGTCGTCATTTTACCAAGGCTGAATTTATTTGTCCATATCTGTTTATGAAAAATTTTCCGCTGTAATTGTTGTTTTTTTCTCATTTAGAAATTATTTTCGAAATATTCCATATTATTAACTGATATTTGTATCAAAAAAAGTATATAACCTGATAAATCATAGCAGCAAAGTCAAGCAAATATACGAAGCCCGCATTCAATCAATTATCTTTTTTGCTGTTATTTCTCAGATCATATACTTTTTATAGTGAATATTATCTTTCTTTACGCCCAGCGGCTCTTCTGCTCTTCGCAGATACTGTTCCACTGGCAGTTTCCGCAGATCTCACTTCTTTTATCTGATGCGAGGATCTCTTCCTGAACCTGTTGTGTAAACTCTCTGAATTCCATAACCTGTCCAGCCTCAAGCCCGCAGCTCTCCAGCACCGCCTGGTCATATTCTGCAACCTTGTCACCTGATGTACAGTGCCCGCCACAATTATTTGGACAGGCTGAACAGATCTCATCTGTATCTGCATGCAGTCTTATCTTTCTTCCGGTCAGAAAAATCTCCAGCATCTCTGCCATATGGGCGGTAAATCCATTGCTGTATCCTTCACCTTTAAAATAAGCCAGGCACATACCATGATGAGGGCGCAGAGGAATGATTTTTTCCCCTGTGCCCTCATCGGAAGCATATGCAAAAGCCCTGCTTTTATCTTGCATATTTACGTACCCTTCCTGATAAAACATAGGCCAGCGCGATCTTGATCAGATCCGGGATGATAAACGGGAATACGCACCACCCAAGAACAGCCATCAGTCCTACCGCTCCTGTACTTCTTGCGTAAACTACCATGAACCATGCTGTTCCAAATGCATAGCAGACCAGCAGGCCAACGATCATGGAAATGATCTGGATCACCGGTTTTCTGCCAAGAAATTTCTCAAATGCCCACATTACAAGTGCTGAGAAAATAAATCCGATGATATATCCTCCTGAATTTCCAAGAAGAGCTCCGATCCCGCCTGAAAATCCCGCAAAAACAGGAACTCCTACTGCACCAAGAAGAACATAAACCAGAACTGCCAGAGTTCCTCTCTTACCTCCCAGCACGCCTACCGCCACGAATACTCCGAAGGTCTGCAGGGTAAACGGTACCTGCGCCGGAATGGAAATCCATGAGCAGACTGCCATCACAACTGCAAAAACTGCGATATAAACAAGATCATAGGTCTTACTTCTGGTTGCTGCCACTGTTGTCATAACTTTTGTATCCTCTCTTTCCTTTACAGCTTTCTTCAACGGGGAATCATCTTATATTTTTCCCTGATGATATCCGTTCTTTTGCTGTTAACAATTTAACACAGGGAGTGTCTATTGTCAACTAAATTTTATGTTTAAGTTTACAATCCGTCTTTTCAAACAGTGACAAGTTAACTTTCTCTTTCAAATTCGCCCCTCTAATGCTATACTAAAACCAACGATTTTTCAGCAAAGAGGGGGATTTTTCCACATGGATATACATGATATACATAACATCAGCACCTGCTGCACACGGACTGAATTTGTGGGTACGGCGGTTCTTGATACCATCGGTCTTGTGATCTCCGGAGTTGATGATTCGCTCCTTAAAGAGATGAATGTCGGCACGAAGTATCACTGTCTGGGACTTTTCAGCTCCCGTACAGGTGCTGCAGGCCAGATCACAGCCATCGATGACGCGGTAAAAGCTACCAACACCGAAGTCCTTTCCATTGAGCTTCCAAGAGATACCAAGGGCTGGGGCGGTCATGGTAATTATATCGTACTTGGCGGAAATGACGTTTCCGATGTTCGTCATGCCATTTCTCTGGCATTGGAGCTTACCAATAAATACGCAGGCGAAGTTTACATCAGCGAATCCGGCCATCTGGAATTCGCTTTTTCCGCAAGCGCAGGTCCTGCGCTCCATAAGGCTTTCGGCACCCCGCCAGGTGAAGCGTTCGGATTTATGGCCGGTTCCCCTGCTGCGATCGGCCTTGTTATGGCTGACAATGCTGTGAAATCTGCCGCTGTTTCTATTACCAGATACATGACCCCGAATATTGGTACCAGCCACTCCAATGAAGTGATCATCGCCATTTCCGGTGATGCCAGCGCAGTAAAGGCTGCCGTGCTGGAAGGCCGCCAGACCGGTCTTGAGCTTCTGATCGGCATGGGAACTTATCCGGAAATTCCAGGCACACCGTATTTATAAGAAAAAATCCTGTCCGGAGGACTTTTACTGCACAAAAAAAGCGTTGTGGGATTATATATATTGATCCCACAACGCTGTCATTATTTGTTGCTGTTCACTTCATTCGCAGCAACACACTTCGCGATGCACCAAAATCCTGCAAATACCTGATTCCGCGCCAAAATTCTCGGGTTTCCCCCGCTTATCAGCTTATCTGATATACATCTGCGGACTGAAGTCCAAAGCTTAATGCCTCTGAATGGCTTCCGCAGTAGATATCAACATGTCCGTAAGGAGTTCCAAGATCCTCTACCGTATAAACAGTTCCATTGATCAGAAGCTTGGTTCCAAAAGGAACTCCTGCCATAGCTACTGTACGTCCCGCTGTCGGAACCGTACCGCTGGCTGTCAGATTTCCTGCCGTACCGCAGCACTGTGCACAGTTACAATATGCGGTCAGTGTAAAATTGCCAAGATATGTTCCCTGGCTGGAAGAGCCGGAATCTGAAGCGGAAGTATCGGCTGTTTCAGCAGAAGAGGACTCTTCCGATGCCGTATCCTCTGTTTCATCAGAGGCAGCTTCTCCGTCAGATGTATCTTCGCTGTTTTCATCCGAGCTGCCGTACTGCACATCGTCTTCCTCATCAGCCTCTTCCTCTACAACAACCTCAGAGCTTGTAGAGCTGCTGGAGGATTCCGTTGTATCCTCATCCGGGTCATATCCGTAATCATCCTCAGAATCACCGGAGCTGCCAGAATCCTCAGAATCAGATTCTGCATTCTGCGCTTCTTCCGCCGCCTGTCTCTCTGCCTCTGCCGCAGCCTCAGCCTTCGCCTTCTCCTCGGCAGCCTTCTCCTCTTCCGCCTGCTGAACAAGTGCTGTGATATTGCTGTCTGCACTGCTGATATCTGCCATCAGCTGCTGTGCCTCTTCCTGGCTTGCACTGATCTGATCCACATAGGAGCTGATATTATCGCTTGTACTTGCAGCCATAGACTGTACTTCCTGCTGCTTCGCGGCACGCTCTGACATCAGATTATTGATTTCTGCTGATTCAGTCTCAACCTTCTTCTCATTTTCCTCGATATTCTCCTGAAGGCTTACGTATTCATCCAGCATGTTTCTGTCGTATGTAGAAATCTGGATCGCATTCTCTGCGCGGTTCAGAAATTCTGCCAGGCTCTCAGAGGAAAGCAGGGTTGCCAGAGCAGAGGATCCGGCATTCTCATACATATATGCGATTCGAAGCTTCATGGCCTCATACTGGTCCTCTTTCGCCTTCTTCGCTTTCTTAAGTTCTGTCTTTACTTTATTTAATTCATCTTCCTTCTCAGCAGCCTGAATACTCAGTTCAGAAATACTGTTGGTAAGATCCTCATATTGTGCGTTTAAATCGGCCAGATAGCTCTCCAGCTCCTGCTTCTTGCCCTCCAGGTCACTGATGCTGCTCTGTACCTGCGCCAGACCCTGTTCTGCGGCCTGTTTCTGCGCCTGTGCGTCTGCGATCGCAGCTTCTGTACCGGATGCGTATACATTGCCTCCCATGGAAAGTGAAAGCATACCTGCAAGCAGTAATGTGAAAACTTTTCTATTCTTCATATAAACACCTTTCGTCCTTTCATGGGTATCAGTATAACATATTTTTCACAAAAAGCAATACTTTTATTTTATTTTTGTAATAAATACGTAATATTTGACTGTGTGGTATAAAAAAACTGCCGCCCTACAGACTTCCCTGTAAAGCAGCAGCTTTATAATTATTCTATGCAGTCTCAATTCCCAAGTCATCAGTCAGGCGGAGCCTTCTCCGCTGTCAAACCCATCGCCGCTTATTCTGCAGCCGCCAGAACATCATCCTCTGCTTCCTCAGCCATCACTTCCTGATACTTGTCCAGGATGATCGTCTGGATCCTTTCCCTTGTTGCGGAGTTGATCGGATGTGCAATGTCACGGTACTCTCCGTCACTGGCCTTGCGGCTTGGCATTGCGATAAACAGTCCCTTCTCTCCTTCTATAACCTTGATGTCATGCACTACAAACTCGTCATCTATTGTGACAGACACAACGGCCTTCATCTTCCCCTCTTTTGCTACCTTTCTCACACGTACATCTGTAATTTTCATGTTACCTGCCCCTTTCATTTCGCCTAACGTATCTGCGGGAATTTCTGAATCTCTGCAAATTATAATACGTAGCGTTCGTTTTTCTCCACGACGATCTTCACTTCTCCTTCTTCGCCGCAGTAATATGAGTTCGCCCGGATCGTATCCCGGCTCTCAACAATGCAGTTCTCAATATGCGTATTGTCACCAAGATATACGTCATTGAGAATCACAGAGTTTTTAATAACACAATTATTGCCTACAAATACATCACGGAACAGAACTGAGTTCTCCACTGTTCCATTGATGATGCATCCGCTGGAAACCAGACTGTTTTTCACAACAGCACCCGGATTATACTTGGCCGGCGGCACATCTGCGATCTTTGTCTTGATCCCCGGCTCCTGTTTGAAGAAATAATTGCGGATCTCCGGCTTCAGGAAATCCATGTTGGTCTGGTAATAAGCCTCTGCTGTGGAAATATTATTCCAGTAGGTATCGATCTTATAGCCGTAAATCCTCTTGAGATTCTTATATCGAATGAGGATATCATTTACAAAATCATGTCTTCCTTCCTGTGCAGCACGCTCGATCAGCTCGATCAGCTGTCTCCTTCGGATAACGTAGATACCTGTAGATACCGTATTATAAGAAGAAACGATCGGTTTTTCCTCAAATTCCTCGATCCTGCAGTCCTCATTCATTCGAAGTACACCAAATCTCTCAACCTGGTTCTGCTCCTGGCAGGTCGTGCATACAACCGTGACATCTGCCCGCTTCGCAATATGGTATTCCAGGACCTTGTTGTAATCCAGTTTATAGATTCCATCACCGGAAGCGATCACAACATACGGTTCATGACTGTTCTTTAAAAATGTAAGGTTCTGATAGATCGCATCTGCAGTCCCCTGATACCATAAGCTGTTATCCTTGGTGATCGTCGGAGTGAAAACATAAAGACCTCCCTGCTTTCTTCCGAAATCCCACCATTTGGATGAGCTTAAATGCTCATTCAGGGAACGGGCATTATACTGTGTCAGAACAGCAACCTTCTGGATATGCGAATTCGCCATGTTACTTAAGGCAAAGTCAATTGCGCGATAGCTTCCTGCAATAGGCATAGCTGCGATCGCTCTCTTATTTGATAATTCCCTCATGCGGTTATTGTTACCGCCTGCCAAAATAATACCTATCGCCCTCATTCTTTCCCACCGTCCTTTGCTGCAATTACCTGGCCGCCTGCCAGCTCTCCGTCAGGGTAGTCGTCTTTTGTTGTAACGCCTGAGATAGCGGTATTCTTACCGATCTTGACATCATCCGGGATCACGCTGTTCTCACCGATCGCAGCAAGACCAAAGGAATATACTGCCGGTTTCAGAACATTCGGTGCTTCCTCACCACATCCGATCACAACGTTGTTACCAACCGAAACCTCCTCGGCTACAACAGCCTTGTCCATAACAACATTCTCACCGACTACTGTATTCTTCATGATAATGGAATCACGGATCACACTGCCCTTTCCGATGGTTACATTAGGACCGATAACTGAATTATGTACTTCGCCGTAGATCTCCGTGCCCTCGCCTATGATACACTTGTCTACGACAGCATCCGCAGCAATGTACTGTGGCGGAACCACATCTCCCTTGGTATAGATCCTCCAGAATTCCTCATAGAGATTAAACTCCGGAATGATATCGATCAGCTCCATATTGGCTTCCCAGTAAGAACCCAGCGTTCCTACATCCTTCCAGTAGCCATTGTACTCATAGGCAAAAAGACGCTGCCCCTTCTCCTTGCAGTACGGAAGGATATGTTTACCAAAGTCACATCCGTTCTGATCCTTCAGGGCGATCAGGGCTTCCTTCAGAACCGGCCATGAGAAAATATAAATGCCCATGGATGCCAGGTTGCTGCTCGGATGCTCCGGCTTCTCCTCGAATTCCGTAATGCGGCTGCTCTCATCCGTTACCATGATACCAAAACGACTGGCTTCCTCAATCGGAACCGGCATACACGCAATCGTGATATCTGCCCTGTTCGCCTTGTGGAAATCCAGCATCACTTCATAATCCATCTTATAAATATGGTCTCCGGAAAGGATCAGTACATAGTCCGGATTATACTGCTCCATATACGCCAGATTCTGATAAATTGCATTCGCAGTTCCTGTATACCATTCACTGCTTGTACTCTTCTCGTATGGTGGAAGTACTGTGACACCGCCCTCATTGCGGTCCAGATCCCACGGAATACCGATACCGATATGTGTATTCAGACGGAGTGGCTGATACTGCGTCAGCACACCCACCGTATCAATTCCCGAATTAATACAATTGCTCAGTGGAAAATCAATGATACGATATTTACCACCAAAAGCGACTGCCGGCTTTGCAACTTTTTCTGTCAAAACTCCCAGCCTGCTACCTTGCCCACCGGCCAAGAGCATGGCAATCATCTCTTTCTTAATCATGCGATCACCTCTTGTATGTTATGATTATCCAATTATAGCACACTTCATCATATTAGTGAACATTTTTTACAATTATTTTAGCTGCATTTTATTTTTTTTATCGCTATTGTCCACCATAAATTAGTATGGCTGATCATTTTTCCTGTTTTTCTGGTAAATTTCAACATTTTTCCCAAACATTTTCTGGTTACTTTTATATTCCGGAGAAATCCCTTTTTTATCCCAAAGTACCACTTTTCAATTGATTCTGGACGCGTTATAATAAAACAGATCAGAGAATTCCAAAAACACCATATATTAAGGAGATTATTATGTATCAGATAGACTTTCATAAACCCCTCCATATCCATTTTATCGGAATCGGCGGCATCAGCATGAGCGGTCTTGCCGAGATCCTCCTTGAAGAGAATTTCCGGATTTCCGGCTCCGATGCCAAATCAAGCCCTCTCACACGCACACTGGAAGAACGTGGTGCCGTGATCTACTACGGCCAGCGGGCCGCCAACATCAAGGATGATGTTGATGTCGTTGTATACACAGCAGCCATCCATCCGGACAATCCTGAGTTTGCCTGCGCCAGGGAGAAGGGACTCCCGATGCTTACACGTGCAGAGCTTCTCGGACAGATCATGCGTAACTATGACACACCTGTCGCTATTTCCGGTACCCATGGCAAGACTACCACAACCTCCATGGTTTCCCACATCCTTCTTGAGGGTGACTGCGATCCGACTATCAGTGTCGGCGGTATCCTTCCTGCCATCCATGGCAATATCCGCGTTGGAAATTCCGAAACCTTTGTCACAGAGGCATGTGAGTATACCAACAGCTTCCTGAGCTTTTTCCCGAAGATCAGCGTGATCCTGAATATGGATGCAGACCATCTCGATTTTTTCAAAGATATTGATGACATCCGCCATTCCTTCCGGAAATTTGCAGAGCTTCTTCCGGCTGACGGCACACTGATCATCAATGCCGACACCCCGGAATATGAGACGATCACCCGTGATCTTCCATGTCACGTTCTCACATACGGCCTTGAGCACGATGCCGATTACACAGCCACAGATATCACCTGGGATAAATATGGACATCCATCCTTCTCTGTCCTCTTCCAGGGCAAAAAGATCGGCAGCTACTATCTCCGCGTCCCGGGTATCCACAACGTATCCAACGCGCTTGCTTCTATCGCTGTGGGCCGTCTTCTTGGCCTTTCGGAAGAGGTGATCGTCAAAGGGCTTGGAAGCTTCACCGGGACTGACCGCCGTTTCCAGTATAAGGGCGAGGTTGGCGGCGTTACCATCATCGATGATTACGCCCACCATCCGACAGAGATCGAGGCCACTCTTCACGCAGCGAAAAATTATCCTCACCAGAAACTATGGTGTGTATTCCAGCCTCATACCTACACACGTACCAAGGCTCTTCTTCCGGAGTTTGCCAAAGCCCTGACTCTCGCTGACCATGTAGTACTTGCCGATATCTATGCAGCACGTGAGACAGACGATCTTGGCATTTCCTCCCAGGATCTCCAGAAACAGATCCAGGAGCTTGGGATCCCCTGCGAATATTTCCCGACCTTCGATGAGATCGAGAGCTTTCTTTTAAAAAGTTGTGCACATGGTGATTTGTTGATAACTATGGGCGCGGGAGACGTTGTAAATATTGGAGAACACCTCCTCGGGAAGTAGTTATCCACATTATCCACATGCTTATGCACATTCCAAAGGTGTCTGGCATGTGGATTTTTTTGTGCATAACCCACTTGACATAACTCGACAACATTTTTCCGCAAAAACCGCATTTTTCTTATAAAAGCATGGTTTATTCAAGTTTCAAATAATGTTATCCTCAAATTTATCCACAATATCCACATTTTCCACATGTGAATTTGTGGACATCTTCTGTGAAAATAAACTATTCTCATTTAAAAGTGGTTGTGCTATAATCCTGATTAGCATGGCGGGCGGTTTTTTATGTCCGCTGTAATTTTTGAAAGGGGGCGCAGATCGTGAGCCTGATTTCTCTTAAGAATTCCTCTGAAACGGAGGTCACAGTTCTTTCCAACCGTTTTATTGACAATTTCATGCCTCGTGCCAACGGAGAATTTGTGAAGGTATACATCTACCTTCTCCGGGTGCTGTCTGCAGCTCCTTCTTCTTTTAATCTGGAGGATATGGCAGACTCTCTTTTCTGTACAGACCGGGATATTTCCCGTGCACTGAAGTACTGGGAAGCCGAGAAGCTGCTCTCCCTGACCTACGATGCAGAGCATCAGCTCTCCGGCATCACGATTCTTAATCCCGGTGACACCGGACAGCTCGAGAGCAGTGTCTCCCGTGAGGAGGTTTTTTCCGAAAGGAGCACTTCGGCTTTTGCTTCTTCTGCCAAAGCAGACCCCGGCTCCGCTGCCTCGAAACGTCCGGATGCCTTAAGCCCCCTCACTCCTGACCGGGTAAAAGAGCTCAAGCAGAATGAGGAGGTCAGCCAGCTTCTTTACATCTCCGAGCAGTACCTCGGCAAGGTGCTGACCCCTACAGAAATACAGAAGATTCTCTATTTTTATGATGAGCTTAAAATGTCGGCAGATCTCATCGAATATCTTGTAGAATACTGTGTCTCCAGAGGCCGCAAGAGTATGCGTTACATTGAAACGGTCGCCCTTGCCTGGTTTGAGGACGGGGTCACAACTGTAGAGATGGCCCGCGAGGCAAGCTCACGTTTTTCCAAAGATTATTACACGATCCTGAAGGCAATGGGGATCAGCGGACGGAATCCGGTCGGGAATGAGATCACTTACATTGATACCTGGCGCAAGACTTACGGTTTCGATCTGGAGCTGATCCAGGAAGCCTGCAGCCGTACAGTCCTTACCACCGGACAGCCAAGCTTCCAGTATGCGGACAAGATCCTTTCCGGCTGGAAAAAGAAAAACGTACATACCCTGGAGGATATCCGGCTTCTGGATGCAGAGCATAAGAAACGGCAGCTTGAGAAATCCGTTTCCAGAAAGAAACAGCCGGCCCAGGCAACACAGTCCGGCAACCGCTTCAATAATTTCCATCAGAGAGACTACGATTTCGCAGAATATGAGAAACGTCTTTTAAACAACCAGTAAGTTATTTGTTACTGTTCACAGTGTTATTCAGGAGCTTTTTATGCCTTTACAGAATTTTCAATATGATACTATAATGAGAGAATACAGTCGCCGCCAGGCCCAGAATCACCGGCTCCTGGAGGAGCACACAGCTAAGGCCTACGCGAAGATCCCCCGGCTTAAAGAGATCGATGATGAGGTGGCGACCTTAAGTGCCGACAAGATACGGCGGCTTTTAAGCGGCACAGAAAAAGGGACTTCCGATCTGAAGGCAGCCATCCAGGAGCTTTCAGATGAGCGGATCACACTTCTTGTTGCCAATGGTTTTCCCGGGGATTATCTGGAGATGCCTTATACCTGTCCGCTCTGCCAGGACACCGGCTACATTGGCAGCAAAAAATGCACCTGCTTCAAAAAAGCCGAGATTGAACTGCTCTATGCACAGTCCAATCTTAATGAAATTCTTGAAAAAGAGAATTTTGACAGCTTTTCATTTGACTATTATTCTGCTACAATAAAAAACGAAGCCACAGGACTGTCTGCCCTGGATACAGCCAGACGGGCCTACGACACTGCACAGCGTTTTGTGCAGGACTTCGACCACAAATTCGAAAATCTGTTTTTGTATGGCGATACCGGCGTGGGAAAAACCTTTCTCTCACACTGCATCGCACGGGAGCTTCTCAGATCTACCCACTGCGTCCTGTATTTTTCAGCCTATGATCTTTTTGACATGATGGCTGCGAATTCTTTTTCCCGAAAGGATACAGGCACGGATGAGGAACTGATCTATGACTGTGATCTTCTTATCATTGACGACCTTGGAACAGAGCTTACCAACAGCTTTGTGTCCTCACAGCTTTTTCTCTGTCTCAATGAACGGGTCATGCGCAGGAAATCCACGATCATTTCCACGAATCTGACGCTCAAAAATTTCTCGGATACCTATTCCGAGAGAACCTTTTCCCGAATCGCAAGCAACTATCAGATGATCTCACTGATCGGGAAGGATATCCGTATACAGAAAATATTTTTAGGAGGAAATTAAAATGGCACAGGTAACTACAAAAGATTTTTCCACACTTCCGGTAGGGAGAATGGGACTGATTCCCCTTCAGAGCTGCAGCACATTAGGCAGTAAGGTGAATGACTGGCTGGTTAAATGGCGTGCCGAGAGACAGTATCCCGGAATGGATTCTTTCGCCTTCGATGGATACAAGCGTGATTCTTACATTATCGAAGCCAGGAATCCGCGTTTCGGTTCCGGTGAAGCCAAATGTACCATCAACGAATCCGTCCGCGGTGATGATATCTATGTTATGGTAGATGTGACTAACTACAGTCTTTCCTATCCGATCGGGCCTTACACGAACCTTATGTCTCCGGATGACCATTTCCAGGATATGAAGCGTGTTATTGCCGCCATCGGCGGTAAAGCCCGCAGAGTGAATGTGATCATGCCATATCTCTACGAGAGCCGCCAGGATAAACGTGTCGGAAGAGAGTCTCTTGACTGTGCCAATGCACTTCATGAGCTGATCGACATGGGCGTTGAGAATATCATCACTTTTGACGCACATGATTCCCGTGTACAGAACGCCACCCCGCTCCACGGGTTCGAGACTGTACAGCCATCCTATCAGTTCATCAAGGCTCTTCTCAACAAAGAAGAAGGACTTCGTATTGACAAGGAGCATTTCATGACCATCAGCCCGGATGAGGGAAGCATGAGCCGTGCTATCTATCTTGCCAATGTGCTCGGTGTTGATATGGGTATGTACTACAAACGTCTTGACTACTCAAGATATGTAAACGGCCGCCACCCGATCGCTGCATATGAGTTCCTTGGACCAAAGCTTGAAGGCAAGGATATGATCCTCATTGACGATATGATCTCTTCCGGCGATACAATCATCAAGATCGCTTCCCTCCTTAAAGAGAAGGGTGCAGGCAGGGTTTATATCTGCTCTACCTTCGGCTTCTTTACCGATGGACTTGAGAAATTTGATGAAGCCCACAAGAAGGGCTATTTCGATAAGCTCCTCACAACCAACCTGGTTTATCAGTCACCTGAGCTTCTTGAGAAGCCATATTATATCGACTGTGATATGAGCAAATATATCGCCCTGATCATCGACACACTGAATCATGATACTTCTATCAGCAAGCTTCTGAACCCGGTAGACAGGATCAAACGCTGTGTAGCTAACTACATGAGCCAGTACGAGAAATAATTTATAAAAATGCCCCGTTTTCCGGTTAAAATTTCCGGAAAACGGGGCATTTTATTTCTGTTCGGAAGTCTTCAGCCCAGCTGTACAACCACGATTTTTCAGACACGCCCTACACCTGCAGCAGGATTTTCTGATATGGGATTCCTTCCTTATCCAGAATCTCCATCTCCCGTTTATGGCAGGTACTTATAATTACCTGTCTGTTTTCTTTGTGAAGCCAGCGAAGCACGGATGTCAGACGCTCTTCATCATACATTCCAAACACATCGTCCAGAATCACAGGATAAGCTTCCTCCCTGCAAAAAAGATCTCCGGCTGCCATCCTCAGCGAGAAATAAATCTGCTCCAGAGTTCCTCTGCTCACTCTTCCAGCCGGAACTGTCCGTTCTCCCGTATTGACAAAAATATGAAGCTCCTCATCCATGATCACTTCCTTATATTTACCGCCTGTGATCTCACTCAGTATCCGGGAAGTCCTGTGCTTCAGTCTCTCCCCGACCTGATCTGTGATATTCCCAGAAAGTGCCTCTATCGTATCCATAGCCATATTCAACGCTTGGATCTCCGTTTCCTCCGGTGTCATCACTTCTGTATTGTCCTCACATTCTGCAAGCTCAGCCTGAAGATTGGAAAGTGCCGTATATTTTTCCTCGTAATCCTGAGCCAGGTTATTCTGGCTCCAGGTAAGCTCATCATGTCTGGCCAGCCAGCGGTCTCTCTGGTGCTCACGCTTGTTCAGTTCCCTGCTGAGACGCGTGCGGAAAAACACTGCCGTCATAACAGCTACAGCAGTAGCCGCACCCGCCAGTAAGCTTAAGGCTACCTGTCCGGAAAAAGCTGCCAGACAGCCGGTACCTGCAATTCCGGCCAGGAGCACAGCTGCCATTACCGCATCTGTCATCTCTCTCCTTTTTCTCACACGTTCAACCCGAAGCTCCAGAAGATCTTCTGTATTTCTGTCGCGTGTTCCCACGTTCATGCCATCCTTCTGCTGTGTAACCTTATTTCGCTTCTCATCCAGATCCCGGATCTCCTTTTGGATATATTCCATATTCGAAGTGATCTTTTCTCGCTCTTTTTCCAGCTCTTTTTTTCGGCGTGCAGCCTCTGTGAGATATCCTTTTCTGGACATTTTAAGCATCTGCATAGCCCTGCCCATATCAATGGAACTGTCGCCGGTTCCCTGATAACTGGCCATATAATTCTGAAGCTCCCGCACAAGGTCGCGGCCTGTAACACTCTTAAGCTGTGCCACGGAAACCGTATTGTCATAAACAGCTTCACTTACATTTCCAAGGACAGCGTCCAGAGCACCCTGTTCTGCATCCACGAGACTTCCGTCGTCCTCACAGAGAAGCTCCCCGAATTTCTTTTCTTTATAAAAATTTCTGGTAAGACGATAATTCTTCCCCCCGGATGTAAACCACAGGATCCCACCATACTCCGCAGGATTTTCCCAGGGTTCATATTTCGTATAGGTATCATTCTGCGCTGCCTTTCCGCGGAGCCTGCGCACTCCGAAAAACATGGAGCGGATAAATGTATGCATTGTTGTCTTCCCGCTTTCATTCTCGCCATAGAGAACATTCAATCCCGGAGAAAGCTCTACTTCCTTATCTCTTATTTTACCGAAATTTCTTATTTTCAAACGTCTGATGACCATTTTTCAGCACTCCTCCTGTAACCGCAACTGTCGGCATGAACGTTACATCCTGTCATCTCCTGATTCCAGTCTCCAGAAGAGCCTGCAGACCATAATACAGAGCTTTTTTTTCTACAGTACCCAGTTCGCCTTTTGCGAGAAAATAACCAATGTAATCACCGATCAGCGTACCGCTGTAGCGTTTATAAAGCTCCTGCAGATCATATGCAGGCCAGGATTCATCGATCACATCTGTGATATTTCCCAGATTTTTCAGTTTTTCCGGGATCAGCATAAGATCCGGTGAGCGCATCCCCTGAAGGATGATCCGGTAGATATTTCTCCCGCCCCTGCAAAATATCTGTGATTTCACAGCTTCCTCCAGTGATATCTGCGTGGTTTCCTCATGAAGTGTCATCACCAGCTGCTGGTAGGAGCGGCATGCAAAGGGCACAAATTCCGTGCGGATCCTGCCGTTTATAAGCCTTCCTTCCATGTATCCGTGATCGCCTGTATCATTTCTGTCTATCGGTTCCAGTGCTCCTGAAAAAGCGGCCTGATCCCTGATGAGGATCTGTGGTTTATGAATGTGCCCCAGTGCTATGTAATCAAAGCCTGCTGCCGCCAGTGAAGCGGCACTGAGCGGTATGTGCTTCTCATCCCCGCCATGAGCAAGAAGAATGTGGATACCTTCTTCCTGGATCGGAACCGCCTTATCATAAAGCCCTTCTTTTATTTCCCTGTCGTAATAGCTGAGTCCATATACGTAAACGTCCAGTTTGGGATCTTTAACATAAGTAAGCTCTCTGCTCTTAAAAAATGTAACATTGGAATTCCATTCAAAGTTATTATAAAAAGAATCCCTGCTGATAAAATCGTGGTTTCCTGCCATAAGATATACCCTCGTATCAGGGATAGTGGAAAACAGATAGTTTACTTCTTTAAGCTCTCTCATTAGTGGCTGGCGGTGGAACAGATCTCCGGATATAAATAGCAAATCCACCGGGTCCTGGCGGATACCCGCAATAACCCGGCGGAAAGTGTTCCAGATTTCTTCCTCCCGCTCTTTGCTCCATGGGCAGCCCCTGTCAGGAACAGCTCCCAGGTGCACGTCTGCAAGATGAATAAATCTCATAATGTTCTCCCTTGTTAATTAAAGGTCGCAGTTCTTTACAGTTCTCGGGAACGGAATCACATCACGGATGTTGCCCATTCCTGTAAGATACATAACGCATCTTTCAAATCCAAGTCCGAATCCGGAATGGCGGGTAGAACCATATTTGCGAAGATCCAGATAGAAATCGTAATCTTCCGGGTTCAGTCCAAGCTCATCCATACGTGCTTTCAGCTTACCGTAATCATCCTCTCTCTGGCTTCCGCCGATGATCTCTCCGATTCCCGGTACAAGGCAGTCCATAGCTGCAACAGTCCTGCCATCCTCGTTGAGTTTCATATAGAAGGCCTTGATCTCCTTCGGATAATCGGTAACAAATACAGGTCTCTTATAGATCTGCTCCGTCAGATAACGCTCATGCTCTGTCTGAAGGTCACAGCCCCAGAATACCTTGTAGTCAAATTTATCATTATTTTTCTCAAGGAGTTCAACAGCCTCTGTATATGTTACATGTGCAAACTCAGAATTCAGCACATGGTTTAATCTGTCAAGAAGTCCCTTATCAACGAACGAATTGAAGAAATTCATCTCCTCCGGTGCATTCTCAAGAACATAACGGATCACATATTTCAGCATAGCCTCTGCAAGCTCCATATCGTCCTGGAGATCTGCAAATGCACACTCCGGCTCGATCATCCAGAACTCCGCTGCATGACGCGTTGTATTGGAATTCTCTGCCCGGAAAGTCGGTCCGAATGTGTAAATGTTGCGGAATGCCTGTGCAAATGTCTCGCCATTAAGCTGACCGCTTACTGTAAGATTTGTCTCTTTTCCAAAAAAGTCCTGGGAATAATCTACCTTTCCCTCTTCTGTCATCGGCAGGTTCTCAGGATCCAGCGTTGTTACCTGGAACATCTCTCCCGCACCCTCACAGTCACTTCCTGTGATCAGTGGGGTGTGCACATAGACAAAGCCTCTCTCCTGGAAGAATTTATGGATGGCATATGCACACAGAGAACGTACACGAAACACTGCCTGGAAAGTATTTGTCCTCGGTCTTAAATGTGTCATGGTCCTTAAATATTCAAGGCTGTGGCGTTTCTTCTGAAGCGGATAATCCGGGGCAGAGCTTCCCTCTACGAACACCTCTACCGCCTGGATCTCAAATGGCTGCTTCGCCTGGGGTGTTGCTACCAGTGTTCCCCTGACAATAATGGCTGCGCCTACATTTAATTTGGAAACCTCTGCAAAATTCTCCATATTATCATGATACACAATCTGAAGAGTTTCAAAAAAACTTCCATCATGAAGCACGATAAAGCCAAACGCCCTGGAATCACGGACGCTGCGCACCCAGCCGCCTACTGTGATCTCTTTATCAAGATACTGTTCACGATTTCTGTAAATCTCTTTAACTGTTGTCAGTTCCATAATCTATACCTCATTCCTCATAATTCAGGATTCCCCGTCCCTTCGGACACCTAAATGTCCGTATCGAGTTAAGTATAGACTATTCTTATGGTTCGTGCAAGGAGTAATTAGGAGGATTTCAGACGATTTCAGGATATAAAAATCCCGCATGCCGATACACCGGTATCTGCATACGGGATCATTCGATCTCTTAATAATATGTGGAATTGATACTTCCTGTATTGAGATATGTCACACAGTAATAATAAATTCTCTTATATGTCCTGGTTGTATAATGAAGTCCGTCATCTGTATCCCTGTCCACGCCGACATATGAGGCATTCGTTCCGTATCCCTTCTTCATCAGCACACTATACGTATCAATAAATTTATAGTATACAGAAAGGCCAGACTGAATCTTACTGTTAAATTCCCTTACCTGTGCTTCCGTACGGGTTCCTCTTCCCGCCTTCGTGATCATTATACTGTTGATCGGATTCACCGACATATAGAACAGCTTACAGTTCTTCTTTTTCAGGGTTGGAGCAATGCTCGTCATATAGCTTACATAATTGCTTGCATTTGCCATATCATTAACGCCCAGATTAAAAACAACTGCAACAGGACGAGAACCATCCGCTTTATCAATCTCATTCAAAAGCTTCTGATAACCCTCACTCTTGAACCAGCTCAACCCCTGTCCTGCACTGGCCACAAAGGAAACTCCTTCAAACGTTGAGCTGCTCACCTGCTTCTTCAGTGTTGCATTTATACCAACTGTACGGGAATCTCCCACAAAAATCACCTTGCTGTACCGCATACCAATTGCAGGCTTCGCCATCTCTTCTGAGCTGATATCCTTCTCCTTCGCACGGTTGAATACCGTTGCATACAACGTCGTGGTCTTGCTGACCTTCAAAAACTCTCCTGCCTCATAATCCGGATCTGCCGAAGAACCTGTCCTTCTGGTTTTTGACCAGCCCATAAACGTATATCCTGATGCATTCGATGCTGACGGAAGCTTCAGATATCCACCCTTTCCAAGCGTCACTGTCTTCCATACCGTACCGTTCGCCTTACAGAGATTTACACTTACTGACTGCATCTGCACTGCATAATACTTGATATTTCCGGAAATTCTGATGCTTGTTCCGGCTTTCTTTGCAGTGGAGCTTTTGCCATTCAGAGTCGTTGACCAGCCAAGATTCACATAGCCCGATCTGGCCGGAACTGTCGGCAGAGTATAAGATGTACCCTCTTCCACTTTTTTCTGAAGCTTCTTATAAGCAGCCGTACTGCTTCCGTCTCCAAGATAAAAGCTCACTGTATAGTACTTACTTTTTCTCCTGACTGCATAAAGAGTCATGTCCTTCTTAACTTTTACACTGGCTCCGGCTTTATATACCACCTTGCTGCTTCCCTTAACTGTAGTCCATCCAAGATTCTGATACCCCACAGCCTTCGGGACTGCCGGAAGCTTGATCGTGGTATTCAATGTAACATTCCGTGTCAGTGCTGTATATGCTTTGCTCTTACTGGCACCGGAGTTATTGCTGAACTTCACCGTATAGACCAGCTTGCCTGCTGATACCTTCTGCGAGGCTGTCGGCATAAAGATCAGTGCCACTGCAACAACTGCCAGCAAAAGCCATTTGATCCGAAAGGCTTTTCCGGTTTCTTCTATTCTCTTCATATGAATTACTCCTCCTGAAATATACAGTTCTCATGTTCCGTACAGAAAATTCCCGGTTCGCCTCCGAATATTTACAGAGTGCTGATAAATCTCATAAATGCCTCCCTGCCCTCTGGTGTGCATTTATAAACACCGGCATCCTCCAGAACATGAACAAATACGTTGCCCACTTCCCTGCGAAGAACCTCCTGGATATTATCTCTGTCAAGCTTCTCATATTTTGGTAAAAATTCTGCGACCCATGCTGCATGCTTCTTGATCTTCTCATTGGAGGCAATGTCTTTTCCCTCTAAAATATACTCTTCCAGAAGCTCCAGTTCCTCTTTCAGACGGGCCGGAAGAACGGCAAGTCCCATAACTTCAATAAGTCCTATATTTTCCTTCTTAATGTGGTGATAGCATGCGTGCGGATGATAAACCCCCAGAGGGTTCTCTTCTGTTGTAATATTATTACGTAATGTCAGATCCAGTTCAAAGGTATCTCCAACCTTACGCGCGATCGGTGTAATCGTATTATGCGGTTCCCCGTCTGTCTCTGCAAAAATGAATGCAGCCTCATCTGTGTAGCCTCTCCAATTCGCCAGTACATATGTAGCCAGATCGATCAGTCTCTTCTCATCCCTGCCACGGAGACGCAGCACGGAAAGCGGCCATTTAACAATACCGGCTTCCACATCTTCATATCCCGGAATCGTCACATGCTTCTCGATCTCAGCTTTGGCCATTGCAAATGTATAATGTCCACCCTGGAAATGATCATGGCTCAAAATCGATCCGCCTACAATCGGAAGGTCTGCATTGGAGCCCAGGAAATAATGCGGAAACAGTTTTACAAAATCAAACAGCTTCACAAATGTATTTCTCTCGATCTTCATTGGTGTATGCTGACTGTTGAATACAATACAATGTTCATTATAGTAAACATATGGTGAATACTGGAATCCCCACGGACTGTCATTCACCGTGATCGGAATGATTCTGTGGTTCTCTCTTGCCGGATGATTAACTCTTCCTGCATAGCCTTCGTTCTCCGGGCAAAGCAGGCATTTCGGATAGCTGCTTGACTTCACAAGCTTGGCAGCTGCAATCGCCTTCGGGTCTTTCTCAGGCTTGGAAAGGTTAATGGTAATGTCAATCTTACCATATTCGCTGTCCACTGTCCACTTCTGATCTTTTTTTACACGGTAACGTCTGATATAGTTGCTGTCCTGGCTCAGCTTGTAAAAATAATCAGTAGCCTTCTCCGGATCCTCTTTATAGGCATCCCAGAACTCTTTCTGGACCTGCGCCGGACGGGGCATAAGACAGTTCATAAGCTTTGTATCAAAAAGATCTCTGTATACAACACTGTCTTCTATGATTCCCCTCTTTACAGCTTCATCCAGAAGCTCATTCAGCACTTCCTCCAGGTCAATTTTAGCATATTCTGTTTCCGGTTCTGTATACTCGCTCTCACCAAAAACATCCAGAAGAAGATTCGTCGTATAAATCCTCTCACATTCAGGCGTAAGCCCACTTTCCACACCATACTGCACCAGTTTTTTGATACTTTCACTTAACATTACATTTTCCCCTTTCCTTCACACTTTTACCTTTTTTCGTTATTCTGTAACGTTTTCTATATAGGTCAGAAATACATTTCCTGCACTCTGAAACAGTGCCGTGCTGTCATTCATCCCATAAGGACTTGTCTGCCCTGTTGACGGATCATAAAGATAGGTATTGTATTCATCATATCCTACGATCACAACGCTTGAAGCATCTCCTGTTTTTGCAATTACCGGACGCTGTGCACTCACCTCATAAAGAACACTGTCAAGACTGCAGCCTGTAAGGTCGATCACGGTTCCTGTATCACCAAGCCCATCCTGCAGCTCCTGCTTCTTCCAGTTTGCCGTACGTATGATCTCCGGCACATCTTCTATATTAAACTGGATCTTTGTCTTCTTGTTTCCTCTTTCCCAGACATACTGCTGCGCACGGTTGAGAACAACACCTGTCTGATCATCGGCACGTTTCACAGCCGCTGCCGGGTCTGTGTAGATACCATCCAGTGCTCCATAAGCATAAACATAATAGAGTTCACCCTGCGGAACCGTTGTATCCAGCGTCACTGCTGTATCTTCTGTACTCTCGATCTTAGAATAAACAAGAAGCGGATCATCCGTCTCCGGTGTCTGATCCATTGTCAGACGAATCACGGTTCCGGATCTGCTGGTTGTGATCAATGCTATATCTACCTGACTTCCGGATGCCTTCTTATTGTTCATGATGTTATCTTTCTTCTGCGCTATATAGGTATTTCCTGATTTTGCTGAAAGCTCGAATTCCATCATCGTTGTGCCAACAGTCACATTTGTAACATAGAGTCCATCCTGATGATATTCTTTTTTTACCTTCCCCTCAAAGCTCTCGATCCGGAAAGTACTGATTCCCTCTGTCTCATGTCCATTCTCATCTGTAAGGATATCCCCGTCCGTAATGATTCCATAAGCCAGATCTTCATTCATAAAGCCAAGTGCCCGGAGTGTCTGGCCGCTTTCCGGTACGATATCTCTTGTTTTCAGCGAATCAAACTCTATTTCCCTGACCGTTCCTTTATCATCCCCTGATGTGATCAGCCAGGCAGCATGCGCCTTCGTCTCAGAAACTACAAAACAGTTCTGCTCAATTCCTTCCTCCAGAATATCAGCAGTTCCTTTCTCTATATTTACCTGATACAGCTTCTGTGCAAAAAGCAGGAACAGCTGATTATCTTCATTCACATAGATAAGGGTTCCAAGATCTTCTTTCAGGAATTCATAGGATTCTGTGCTGGGAATAAATACCTTCTCCTCAACCACATTCCGGTCACTGTTATAATGATAGACACAAACGCCGCTGTAACCTTCATGAATCCCTCTGTTCATATATCCATACAGTACAAAATCCACATCTCCATTATCAGACACACGGATAATCTTGATATCATGCTCATTACGTACATATCTGGAATCATTATTCTTATCCTTGCGGAAGCTGAATATCTGGGTAATCTTGCCGCCGGCAGGTGCATAAGACCACAGATCTCCGGCCTGCTCAAAAGCTACTATGGTTCCATCATTGTTAGTCGAATAGGTTACATTTTTATCACGGATTCCAAGGAGAATTCCTGCATCGGAAACAACTGTCTGTGACGGATCAAACACCTTTGTTGCAGAACGCCTGAAATCCAGCAGCATGATCCTTGTTTCCGTATAACGCATCCGGTAAAATTCCGTAACATCGTAAATCTCTGTTTTTCCTTCATCATTCTCTGCTGAAACCTGATAATTCAGACTGATGCTTGCTGTTGTCTCATTAATATCATCGATCAACGGAACGCCTTCCATATAGAGCTTGGGAGAAAGCGAACCCCAGCTGATATTGGAGAGTCCTGAATTGATGGTGATGTTATTAAAATTGGTTCCACTGGAGGTGTCCTGCTCTTCCAGATATCCCGACAGTGTATCAGCCTGCTCCTTATCAAGGCATTTCGTGGAAAAATCCTTCACAAACTGCAGATAGGATTCCGTATTCAACTGACTTCTGGAAACAACCCTTGTATAATAGTAAACCTCCCCTTCACTGGTATCCAGTGTGATCTGCAGGGAGTATTCCTGATTCATTCTCAGGTCACTTGTAATTTCGATTTCTGTGCTTAAATAGCCGTTTTCTTCTTTAGTAAGATTTTTGATCTTGCGATTCTCCATGACCTTACTGCCGTCAGAGGTACGGATCTCATAAGCAAGTCCTGTTACAGAATCTTCGTAAGGATTGATCTCAAAGGTCAGTTTTTTGGTAGTGTCCAGCGGAGTAATGCTTCCCCTCATAAAATCCGTCTGCATGACCTGTTTATAGCCATACATCTTATTTGCCTGGGTACTTCCGATCTTCACCATGACCTCCGGAAGTGTAGCATCGTTCATATCCGAACGGTTGTCCGTAGACTGGCTGTTCATAAGAAGGGAACTGCCAGCTACAACCACTGCAAAAAGCACAAGCAATACTGCCCCTTTGCGTATGATCTTCTTCATGTCATTCTCCCTTCTGCAAGACCGGCTCTTCCGGATAAAGAAGCCAATCCAAAGCAGGATTTACATGGAGTGCTTTCATAGACTCTGCAAAGCTGTCTCTGCTCTTTTTCTTTCCGGTTTTTACTGCGCGGATCAAAATATTCTTAGGTGTGTGTTCCATATCAATAAATTCCAGAAGCTGAGTCTCATAGCCCTTACTCTCAAGAAGCTCTGCACGAAAACCATCCGTGATCAGTGCTGCCATTCTTTCTTTCAAAATGCCATATCGCATGATTGGCTGCAGCACTTCATTCCTGATCTGTCTGTTCAGTTCATGCTGGCAGCATGGGACGGACAGGATAACCTGCGCCCCCCACTCTACCGCCTTCGCCAGGGCAAAGTCCGTAGCTGTATCGCAGGCATGAAGGGTGACAACCATATCCACAGAAGATACGCCTTCATATCCGGCAATATCTCCCTGATAAAAATGAAGCTTCTCATATCCATAAGCCCCTGCCAGCTCACTGCAGTGGCGGATCACATCCTCCTTAAGATCAAGGCCTATAATATTTACATCAAATCCCTCCAGTTCCCGGAGATAATAGTACATTGCAAAGGTCAGATATGATTTCCCGCAGCCAAAATCCAGAATCGTAATCTCTCTGTCTTTCGGAAGCTTCGGAAGGATGTCGCGGATAAATTCCAGAAACCGGTTGATCTGGCGGAATTTATCATACCTGGAGGCTACGATCTTTCCATCTGTTGTCATAACTCCAAGATCCACCAGAAACGGTGCCGCAGTACCTTCCTTCAGAATATACTGTTTCACACGGTTATGAGGTGCGATCTTCGTATTCTGCACAGCTTCGTGGTGTTTCGTCTTAATCGTTGCCCTGCCTTTTTTGCTGATCAGGATACTGCCGTCCTGCCTGCGTCCTGTTGTCTGCAGCTGACGAAACTCTCCCATGGATTTTTCCAGATGATCAATGATCTCTTCTCTTGAATAATTCTTATGATAAACCTTAGTACCTTCTGTCACAGAGGCCTGATAGCAGATTTTTCCCTTCAGCTCCACAGGACGAAGCTTCACCTTTGACGGGCCTTCGCCTGTCCTGCGGCCACTCAAAACAGCCTGGATCAGCTGCTCATTAATCTGTTCTTCTAAAAATTCCCTTATTGTTTTCATCATATTCCCATTATATTTATTTTCTGTTTTCCTGTATATGGCCAGATGTTAGCGGAACATGTCATAACACACGGCACTGTCTGCATCTGCGTCGTCTGCACCGTCTTCTGGAAATCTCCTGATATACCAGCACTTCGATCAGATCGTCCAGAAAACCTCCCGGCATCTCCTGTGCACTGGTATCAGAAGACATTTCTTCCTTCACCTGACTGCATATATGATACAGCATAAAACGATCCGGATATTCATCATAAAGCCGGCTGCCCTCATAGTCCAGAATCTGGCACTGGGCCTCCGCTTTCTCCTGGATCTTTCTGGCTGTGTCCGGATAGTAAGATTTCATCAGGTCAAATTCTCTTTCCTGTTCTCTTTCTTCATTATAGAAACCAGGATTCCCCTGCGCAGCATAAAACGGATAAAAATCTCGATAAAGCATAACTGTTCAGCTGTCCTCTCACTGTTATCTCTTTCAGTATATGCAGCAGAAATATGACGGTGTCTTAATATTCGCTAAGCCATGCGTTTCAGCATTCCCTGTGTCAGGCGTACACTGTGTTCAATGGCAAGCTTCTCAAAAGCCGGATAATCCATATTCGCACTGTTGTCCGCTTTATCAGAAATCGCGCGGATAATGAGGAACGGGATCCCGTTAAGTGCTGCCGCCTGTCCGATGGCCGCGCCTTCCATTTCAACTGCATATGCACCGAACTCTTTTACAATATTATCTTTAACTCCCTGATCACATACAAACTGATCTCCGGAAGCAATTCTTCCTTCAAATACCTGAATCTCCGGATTCACCTCTGCACACACATCGTGGGCAATCTTACGGAGACACGCATCTGCCTGGAAGGAAAACTCTTTCATCTGCGGAATCTGTCCTTTAGGATAACCAAAACCTGTTGCATCCATGTCATGGTGAAGTACATCTGTCGAAAGCACGATATCTCCGATATTGATATCATTATTCAGGCTTCCTGCGATTCCTGTATTGATCACGGCCTCAACCTGAAAAAGATCTGCAAGAATCTGTGTACACATACCTGCATTCACCTTACCGATCCCGGACTGTACTACAACTACCTTCTTATCCTCCAGAACACCTTCGTAAAAATCCATTCCTGCTCTCGTTGCGATCTTTACGTTCTCCATAACCTCCTTCAGTCTGGCAACCTCCTGTTCCATCGCACCTATAATTCCAACACATTTCATAATTGTCAAAGCCTCTCTTTCTGTCTGTATTCAATAACACCAAACGGCGTGATATTCCCGTTCCGGCATTTCATTTTCTTTTTCTACAATGTTTATTATAACAAATTTTATTTTTTATGGAAACTTTTTTTCGAAGATGTTATAATCGTGTTGCTGTTGTTACTGTTCACACATCACTGTCCCAAGAGATATTTTTTGTGAACGGAAGAAACGCTGACGTATGTCGTATTAAAAAAGGAGAGACGACAATGTAATCACAAACGTTAACAAATGTGAGCAAATATGCTCAAAAGTGTTTTAAATCCAGAACACTAGTTGGTAACTTAAAACTACCGAAATTACAGGAAATGAACCAGTGCAAGTTG